>DATCPK010000064.1:0-5815 GCA_036570125.1 Candidatus Limnocylindria bacterium | reverse complement strand
GGGCGGATGTCGAGCCGCACCGAGGCGTAGAAGCGGAGTGCGCGCCCTCCGGTCGTCGTCTCCGGGCTGCCGAACATCACGCCGATCTTCTCGCGCAGCTGGTTGATGAAGACCACTGTCGTGTTGGTCTTCGAGATGGTGCCGGTGAGCTTGCGGAGCGCCTGGCTCATGAGCCGTGCCTGCAAACCCATGAAGGAGTCGCCCATCTCGCCCTCGATCTCTTCGCGGGGCACGAGCGCCGCGACCGAGTCGATGACGACGATGTCCACGGCACCCGAGCGCACGAGCGTGTCGGCGATCTCCAGGGCCTGCTGACCGTTGTCCGGCTGCGAGATGAGCAGATCGTCGGTGCTGACGCCGCAGGTGCGGGCCCATGCCGCGTCGAGCGCGTGCTCGGCGTCGATGAAGGCGGCCGTGCCGCCAGCCTTCTGCGCCGAGGCGACGACGTGAAGCGCAAGGGTGGTCTTCCCGGAGGCCTCCGGACCGAAGATCTCGACGACCCGGCCGCGCGGGAAGCCGCCGACGCCGAGGGCCATGTCCACGGCGAGCGAGCCCGTCGAGATGACGTCGATCTTCTCGCCGGCGTTCGCGCCGAGCTTCATGATCGAGCCCTTCCCGAACTGCTTTTCGATCTGCTGGATCGCTTGCTCGATCGCTCGCGATTTCTCTGTTACAGCCACCTTTTGCTCCTTAGCGCTCCCAAAAAGAGCGGCGCCGGCTTGCTTCACACCGGCGCCGCCCCGCTCTCCTCCGTTTTTTCCGGAGTGGCTCGTCACCAGTTCTCTTTCTCTTTCCGTTTGGGCTTCACGATCTCGAAGGTCATGGGCTGGACCGGTTGCGCCACGCCCTTCCGCTTCAGCTCTTTTTCGAGCTGCTCTTTGGACTTCTTTTTCTTGTTCTTGTCTTTGGCATCGCCTCGACCCGATGGCATCGGTCCCTCCAATAAATCCCCGCGGGAAGCTTCGCGGGACCGGTCGAGCATAGCGTGACCGGAGCGGCCAGACTGTCGGGCGTGCCCGCCCGCCCGCGACGGCCCTCGGCCCGAGTCGCCACCCGCACCGGCGACGGCGGCGAGACATCGCTGTTCGGCAAGGATCGCGTCCGCAAGACCGATCCCCGGATCGAGGCCCTCGGCGACCTCGACGAGACGCAGGCCGTGATCGGCCTCGCGCGATCGCTCGCGCCGCGATCGAGCCTTGGCCGCGTGCTCCTCGAACTGCAGCGCGGCTTGTACCTCGTCATGGCGGAGGTCGCGACACCGCGGGAGGACCTCGCGCGCCTGAAAGAGCGCCTCAACATCGCGGCGGTCGCCCGACTGGATGAGGTGCTCGAGGCCCTGAAGAAAACAACGCCCATCGAGGGACGCTTCGTCATCCCCGGCGAGAATCGCATCTCCGCGGGCCTCGACCATGCCCGCACGGTCGCTCGCCGAGCGGAGAGACACGTCGTGGAGTGCGCCGACGAGGGCTACGTATCGGGCGACGATCTCCTGCCCTGGCTGAACCGCCTCTCGGACGTGCTCTTCGTGCTGGCCCGCGCCAGCGAACGCCCTTCGCGCACCCGGCGGTGACCCCGGACGAGAGCGCCTGGCTGGACGCCGCCCCGTGGGGAATCACGCCCCGTGTCGCCGAGCGACTGCGCGCGACGGCCGAGGAGGTCGCGCGCGAGTGGGATGTTCCGCTCGGCGAGCGTCTTCTTTCGGGGCGATTCTCGTACGTCGCTTTCGCCGGGGACGACGCCGTGCTCAAGGTCGTCCCGGTCGAGGACGACGAGGCCGATCACGAGGCCGACGCTCTGGCGCTCCTCGCGGGCGACGGGGCGGTGCGCCTGTTGCGGCACGACCGGGCGCGGCGCGCGATCCTCATCGAACGTGCGCGGCCTGGCCACGACGCGTCGCAATTGTCGGAACCCGAGGCCATCCGCGTCGCGGTCGCGGCGGCGAAGCGCTTCTGGCGACCGGCCGCGCGCGGGTCTCCCTATCGCTGGATCGGCGACCACGTCCCCCGCTGGCTGGACAACGCGGGCGATCACTACCTCGTGCGAGAGGCGAAGGAGATCTACGCCACGATGCACCCGAGCGACGCGACGCTCGTTCACGGCGACTTCCACCATCACAACCTGCTGAGCCATCGCGATGGCTGGGTCGTCATCGATCCAAAGCCGATGGTCGGCGACCCGGAGTTCGACGTGCCGACGTTCCTCTGGAATCCCATCGGGCACGAGCCCACGCGAGAATCCGTCGAGCGCTGGATCGGCGCGTTCGCCGACGCGGGCCTCGACGCGAATCTTCTTCGCAAGTGGGCGATCGTGCGTGGGACGTACCAGGGACTGCCGCTCTCGCACGGCCTCACCGCGGAGACCACGCCGGCGCTCAGGGTCGTGCGCGCGCTCCTCTAAACACCCTCCCGACACCGTGCCCTGGACAGCCGGGCCCAGACTCGCGTCGTGCGGAAGGTCGTGGTAGCTGCGTTCGTGGTTCTGGCGCTCGGCGTAGGCGGCGCGTACGCGTGGAGCGAGCTGGTTCCGGGTCCGGCGGCGACGATCGCGATCGTCCCCGCGGACGAGGCGGTGATCGCGCCGACCTCCCAATTTCAGTTCTCGTCAGAGGTTCGCGACGCGCGGAACCGGGTCGTCGGAACGAAGCCGGTCTGGACATCGGAGGCGCCGATCGACGAGCGCGGGCTCTTCACTGCGCCCGATCGGGCCGGTGTGTACTTCGTGCAAGCCAAGATCGGCGAGCTCGCCGCGACCGCGAAGATCACCGTCAAGCCCGGCGCGCCGCGGACCGTGCGCGTTCTGCCGGCCGCGGCGAGCCTCAAACCGCGCGAGACCGTCGCGTTCTCGGCGACCGCGTTCGACGAATGGGGCAACAGCGTCCCGATCGCGCCGACGTGGCACGTGACCGCCGGCAACGGCACGATCGACGAACAGGGCATCTTCACGGCGGGCGCGTCCGGTGTCTCGACCATCACGATGAACGTCGAGGACATCGCGGCGTCCGCGAGCGCGACGGCCAACTGCATCCCGCCACGGACTGAGACCGCCGGCGGCCTCACCTTCACCGTCGTGTGCGGCGCGACCGCCGACGTCTGGCTGAACGGCAACGGGCTCGACGCAGCGGAAATCACACAGACCATCGACGAGTCGGTCGTCGCCGTCGAGGCCGCGTTCGGCCGTTCGCTCGGGCACCGGCTGAACGTGAACGTCTTCGCCACGAAAGCGGCATTCGACATCGGCCTGAAGCAGGTGCTGCGCGTGGAGCCGACGCCGCTCGAGGAGGGCGTGTTCATCCCACCGGCGATCGTTGCGATCGACTGGAGCGGCGGCGATCTCCCGGCGGCGATCGCGCGCCACGAGATCACGCACCTCGTCGTGGATGAGGCGGCCGGCCGTCGGGTCGCCGTGCCGTTCTGGCTGCACGAGGGCCTCGCGACGCTGAATGAGTTCCCGGTGAGCGCGGACACCGCACTCATCAGCCGCTACTGCAGCGCATCCGCCGCGAAGGCCAGCCAGATGCCCGCGCTTTCTTCGATCGCGTCGGGGGCGGACTGGCGCGCGTACGTGAACGACGTCGGAGTGATCGCGTATTACCTCGCGGCGCAGGTCGCCTCGTTCATCGTTGCCGACGCTGGAAGCGAATCGAATCTCCTCGACAAGATCGGCGGAGGGCTGCCCGTCGAGAGCGCATACCAGGCGGCGAGCGGTCGTTCATTCGAGACGTTCACCTCGGGACTCAGCGATCGCGCGCTCGGCCTTGCCGACGGCTATCCCGGGATCGCGAGCACGAACCGCGAGTCGGACGGCGCCAGCGTGTACGTCCTTTACGGACAACCGCCGGACACTCGCGTCAACGTCAGCATCGCGAACGCGCGGTTCGGCGGATCGAATTCGCCGGCGACGAACCACTACGGCTGCGCGACGGGTCTTCTCGGCAACTCCTGGCCGCGCGGGACGTACCTGGTGACGCTCAACGGGCCTGCCGGGCGCGCGACCGCGAACCTAGTGCGTTAGCGAAGCCAGGGCGGAGCTTCCCAGCGGTCCGGGAGCACGGTGACCTTGACCGGCATTTCGGCCGCGGTCTCCGACGCCGCCTGGATCTGATTGATGAGCATCGGACCATACGGGCAGAAGGGCGTCGTGAGCACCATCCTGATCTCGGCCTCTTCGGGCGTGAATACGACCTCGCGAATGAGGTCGAGATCGATCACCGAAAGCCCGATCTCCGGGTCGAGCACCGACTGCAGGGCGTTCAGGATCTTCTCCTGCTTCTCGGCCTCGGCCACGACAGGGATCACCTTCTTTTCTTCGCTGACTTTTTCTTCCGTCACTGGTCCTCCTTTTACCGCCGCACCCAGGCCACGAGGCTCAGGGCCACGGTCAGCAGAACGCTCAGCACGATCGATGTCGCAAGCGGCGCGTACAGCGTCCACCCATCACCGCGGACGGTGATATCTCCGGGCAGGCGGCCGATGAGTGGAACGCGATCGGCCAGGACGAGAAGGACTCCGAATCCGAGGATCACGGCGCCGATCAGGACCAGAACGCGACCGAACTCAGCCAGCTCCATACGCGTCAATTGTCTCACCTCAAGGTGACCAAAAGGACGCGATCGTCGTCCGCGGCCGGCACGCCACGGCCATCGCGATTCGACGTCAAAACGAGGAATTCGCCGCTCGCTATCTCGAATACGTCGCGGAGCCGGCCGTACTGGTTGGTGAGCAGCTTCTCCTGAAATAGGACGGTCCGACCGTCGGGGCCGAAGACGACCCGGTGGAGATGCTGGCCCCGCAACGTCGCGAAGATGAGCGAGCCGCGGAGGGGGCCGGGCTTCGTCGCGAACGCCGCACCGGACGGTGCCCACGTCTCCAGCCGTCCGCTGTCGATCAGCGGATCGCGGAAACGCGGATCCCCGCCCGCCCCGCGGATCGTCGGCCAACCGTAGTTGCCGCCCGGCACGATCAGGTTGACCTCGTCGTTGCAGCAATCGGGGAACGGATTGGACGGCCCGTGTTCGGTCTCGTACAGCACACCGGTGTCCGGCTGCCATGCGATGCCCTGAACGTTGCGATGACCGAGCGACCAGACCGGGGACCCCGCCGTGGGATTGTCGGACGGGATGGACCCGTCCTTGTTGAGGCGGAGGATTTTCCCGCCAAGGCTGCTCGGGTTCTGCGCGTTCGCGCCGTTCTCGGCGTCGCCCGTCGTGACGTAGAGCTTCCCGTCGGGGCCGAACTTCAGCCGGCCGCCGTCGTGATCGTTGTTGCCGGGGATCCCGTCGAGAAGGATGGTCTCCTCAGTGCCCAGTCCGTTTTGGTCGCGCATCCGCACGACCTTATTGCGGGTGGCACCTCCTGCGGCGTCGTAGCTGTAATAGAGGTAGACGAACCCGTTGCTCGCGAACTGCGGATCGAGCGCGATCCCGAGCAGGCCCTTCTCGCCGTCGCTGCTCGTGCTGGCCGGCACCGTTGCCCACGGATCCGCGCGAAGGCCCCCACCCGGCCCGAGCTGCACGATGCGCACGCGCCCGACGCGCTCCGTGACGAAGAGCCTGCCGTCAGGCGCGAGATCGACGGCCCACGGCGCGCGCAGTCCCGACGCGACCAGCTGCACGTTCTCGACGACCGCAGCTCCAATTCGGGGCGATGGCGTCGGAGTCGGACTGGCAGTCGAAGGGGCTGCAGAGGTTGGAATCGGGATCGTGGTGGTCCTCGGCGAAGAGCTCGCCGACGGCGGCGCTGCGCACGAGACGAGCACGAGAGCGATGAGGGATGTCACGGCGCGGCGGGTGGCACGGCGCAGCGGGTCTCTTACGAAG
>DATCPK010000063.1:0-9733 GCA_036570125.1 Candidatus Limnocylindria bacterium | reverse complement strand
CCCGCCGGGTTCACCGTCGTCGCGAGCACGCCGAGCGTTCCGATCGCTGCCATGACCGACGGCCGGTCGCGCTACGCGGTGCAGTTCCATCCCGAGGTCGCGCACACGCCGCACGGCGCGGAGATCATTCGGAACTTTCTCTATCGCGTGTGCGGCGCGGCGGGCGACTGGACGCCGGCCGCGTTCGTCGAGGAAGCCGTGCGCGAGCTCCGCGCGAAGATCGGCGATCGCCACGCGATCTGCGCACTTTCCGGCGGCGTCGACTCCGCGGTCGCTGCGGCGCTCGTCGCGCGCGCGATCGGCGACCGCCTCACCTGCGTGTTCGTGGACACCGGACTACTCCGCGCGAACGAGGCCGAGGAGGTCGTCGCGACATTCGGACCGCGCCTTCGGCTCATCCACATCGACGCTGCCGATCGTTTCGTCTCGAAGCTCAAGGACGTCGCCGATCCCGAGCGCAAGCGCGCGATCATCGGCGAGGAGTTCGTGCGCTGTTTCGAAGAGCAGGCCGAGCGCGTCGGGCGCGTCGACCTCCTCGTGCAGGGGACTATCTATCCGGACGTCATCGAGTCGCGCTCGCGCGATTCGAAAACGAGCGCGCGCATCAAGACGCATCACAACGTCGGCGGGCTTCCCGAGGTCATGGCGCTCGAGGTCGTGGAGCCGCTTCGCCGTTTGTTCAAGGACGAGGTCCGCCGCGTCGGCGCCGAGCTTGGCATCCCCGAGGACATCCTCTGGCGGCACCCATTCCCCGGCCCCGGTCTCGCGGTGCGCGTGCTCGGCCCGATCGATCGCGAGAGCCTGGACACGCTGCGGAAGGCGGACGCGATCTTCCTCGAGGAGCTGCGCGCCGCCGATCTCTACCGCACGGTCGCGCAGGCCTTCGCCGTCCTCACGCCGGTCCGCAGCGTCGGCGTGCAGGGCGACTTCCGCACGTACGGCGCCCTTGTCGCGCTGCGCGCGGTCACGACCGAAGACTTCATGACCGCGGACTGGGCGCGCCTGCCGTACGACCTGCTCGAGCGCGTCTCGGCGCGCATCGTCAACGAGGTTCCCGATGTGAACCGCGTGGTGTACGACATCTCATCGAAGCCGCCCGCCACGATCGAATGGGAATGACGTGAGCCTCAAGGGAATCTTCGGCGGCGAGGCGGTTTACAAGAAGATCTGGGAGCAGCGCCGCCAGCGCAGCCCGCGGCGGTCCGCCGGCGCGCCCGGGCTCAACTGCCTCGTGCTGGGCGGGGGCGGCCGCGAGTACGCGATCGCGTGGCGCCTTGCGAACTGCAACAGCGTGACGACCATCGACGTCGTTCCAGGGAACGCGGGGCTCTCGCTTTTCACTCGCGTGCTCGATCAACGTCCCGACAACCTGGCGTGGCTCGACGAGCACGTCCTCGCGTCGTTCATCGACCTCGCCATCGTCGGCACTGACGAGCTCGTCGCGGCCGGCGTTGGCGATGCCCTGCGTCGGTCGGGGATCGCCGTCGTCGGGGCGTCGCGCGAAGCGTCGAAGGTCGAGTGGTCGAAGTCGTTCGCGAAGGAGCTCATGGGCGAGGCCGGCGTGCCAACGGCGAGATCGGAGTCGTTCGCCGACGCCGCCGCCGCGAAGGAAGGGCTGGCCCGCTGGGACCCGCCGGTCGTCGTGAAGGCGGACGGTCTCGCGCTCGGCAAGGGCGTGACGATCGCGCGGACGCGCGAGGAGGCGATCGAAGCGCTCGCGACGCCGCCCGCGAACAGCGGGCGCGTCCTTCTCGAAGAGGTACTTGAAGGCGAAGAGGCTTCGCTCCAGGCCCTGGTCGATGGGGAGGTCGTCGTCGCCCTCCCCCCGGCACGCGACCACAAACGGGCGCGGGACGGCGACACCGGTCCCAACACCGGCGGCATGGGCGCCTTCTCTCCGACAACGGTGCTTCCCGACGACCAGGCGCAGGCCGTCGCCGAGGAGACCATCGCGCCTGTTGCGGCGGCGCTCGCGAAGCGCGGGACTCCGTATCGGGGCGTCCTGTACGCCGGACTCATGAAGACCGCGGACGGCTGGAAGGTGCTCGAGTACAACGCGCGCTTCGGCGATCCCGAGGCAGAGGTCACGCTCCCGCGGATCGAAGGCGACTTCGCGAAGCTTCTTTTCGCGCTCGGTGAAGGCCGGCTGGCCGAGTACGTCGCCGCAGAGCCGATCCGCTTCAGCAAGCGCGCGTATGTCGACGTCGTCCTCTGTGCCGAGAACTATCCGGGCACACCGAAGATCGGGATGGCCATCGAGGGGCTCGATCGCCTGCCCGAGAACGTGCTCGCGTTCCACGGAGCGACCCGACGCGGCCCGAACGGCGACCTGCTCGTCAGCGGTGGTCGCGTCATGCATATGGTGGCGAGCGGCGACACGATCGCTGAAGCGCGCGATCGCGCGTACGCAGGGGCCGAGCGCGTGACCTTCGAAGGCAAGTTCTATCGTTCGGACATCGCGCAGCAGGAGGTGGTGGTCGCGTGACGACAGCGAAGGTCGCGATCGTCATGGGCTCTTCGTCCGACCAGGCGACGATGCATCACGCCGCGGAGATGCTCGAGGGACTCGGCGTCGCATACGAGACGCGCGTTCTTTCGGCGCACCGCACCCCGGAAGCACTGCGCGAGTGGGTGGAATCGCTTCCCGAGCGCGGCGTTCGCGTCGTGATCTGCGGCGCGGGCGGCGCCGCGCACCTTGCTGGCGCGGTCGCGGCGCTCACGACGCTTCCGGTGATCGGCGTCCCGCTCGTGTCGCCGAACTCGATCGCCGGTGGGCTCGACGCGCTCCTTTCGACCGTCCAGATGCCGCGCGGCATACCCGTCGCCACCGTCGCCGTCGGCGAGCCCGGTGCCGCGAATGCTGGAATCCTGGCGGCCGAGATCCTCGCCATCTCCGATGAAGAAGTTGCGGCTCGTCTCCGAGACATGCGCGAGCGAAATGCGGCGAAAGTCCTCGCGGGATGACGATTGGGCATGCCGGGCGCGCCGCGGGTGGCACGGGGGAGCGGGTTGTGCGCGAGGCGTCCATCCGGCCGCGTCAAACGGACGGGTTGTTGACGCGGGCGCAGCGGACCGGTAGCCGAGAGCGCAACCCCGACCCCGGGACAGGACCCGCGGCGTACTCGGCATGACGATCACCAGCCGCTTCGACACAGTTTCGCCGCTCGATTCGCGGTTCTACGGCGGCGATCCGGCGCTCTTCAAGGCGCTTCATCCGTATTTGTCGGCTGCGGCTTCAATCAAATACATGGCGAGGGTCGAAGGCGCATTGGCACTAGCGCTCGCGGATGTGGGAATCACGGACAAGGCGACAGCGAATGCGATCGCGAGCGCGGCCGATCGCATCACCGCGCAGGAGGTCGCCGACGAGGAGACGCGCACGCGGCATGACGTGCGCGCGCTCGTCAACGTCATTCGCGCGCAGGTGCCCGACGAGGCCAAGCGCTTCGTGCATCTGGGCGCGACGAGCTACGACATCGTCGACACCGCCAACGCGCTCCGTTACCGCGAATGCATCGACCGCGTCTTGGTCCCGGCGATCGCCGTGCTCATCGCCAAATGCATTTCCATCGCCGAGGCCGAAGCCGACACGGCGCAGATCGGCCGCACGCACGGCCGTCACGCCGAGCCGGTCACGTTCGGGTTCGCCATGGCCGAGTACGTCTCGCGTTTAGGCGACCGGCTCGAGCAGCTTCGCCTCGCCGCGCGGCGGCTTCCGGGCAAGCTCTCCGGCGCGGTCGGCGCGTACAACGCGCTCGCGCTCCTCGCCGAGGATCCGCGAGCGCTCGAGCGCCGGTTCCTCTCGAGCCTCTCGCTCCACGCGGCGCCCGTGTCCACGCAGATCGTGCCGCCCGAGGGCTGGACCGACCTCGCTCACGCGTGCGTGAGCGCGCTCGGCGTGATGGCCAACCTCGCGGACGACATGCGGCAGCTGCAACGCAGCGAGATCGGCGAGGTCGCCGAGTCGTTCGCCGCCGAGCAGGTCGGGTCGTCGACGATGCCCCACAAGCGCAACCCGGTGTCGTTCGAGAACGTCAAGTCCATCTGGAAGGCGATCGCGCCGCGGATGCTCACGACGTACATGGACCAGATCAGCGAGCACCAGCGCGATCTCACCAACTCGGCGTCGCAGCGTTTCCTCGGCGAGATCCTCGCGGCCACGACCTACGCCGCCGGCCGGCTCGCGTCGTCGCTCGACGGCATGCGTGTGGATCGCGATCGCCTGAAGGCGAACCTCGCGATGTCGCGCGGCGCGATCGCGGCCGAGCCGCTCTACGTGCTCCTCGCGAAGTACGGGCACCCCGACGCGCACGAAGCGGTGCGCCGCCTCACGCTCGAGGCGGAGCGCGGATCGCGCTCGCTCCTCGAGGTCGCGTCGCAGGACACCGATCTTCGCGAGTACTTGAAGAAGTTCACGCCCGACGAGCGGCGGATCCTGGAGCGTCCCGAGGAGTACCACGGCCTCGCTCCGGAAATCGCGCGCGACATCGCGTCGGCGTGGCGCCAGCGGCTCAAGGGCATCCTGCCGGAATGAGCGTCCTCCTCGAATCACGAGTGGAGGGCGCGACTCTCTTCCGCCGCGGCAAGGTGCGCGACGTCTACGAGGCGGGAGGCGACAGGCTCGTCATCGTCGCGAGCGACCGGCTCTCCGCGTACGACGCCGTTCTCCCGACCCCCATACCCGACAAGGGCCGCGTGCTCACGCAGCTTTCCAACTTCTGGTTCCGTAAGACCGACAAGATCGTGCCGAACCATCTCGTCTCCACCGATCTGCGCCGCTTTCCGAAGGCTTTCAAGGAGGCGCGTTCGCTTGCCGGCCGCGCCGTTCTGGTGCAGCACTGCGAGCGCATCGACATCGAATGCGTCGCGCGCGGATACATCTCCGGCTCCGCGTGGACCGAGTACAAGGCGCTCGGGACCGTGGCCGGCGAGGAGCTTCCCAAAGCGCTGATCGAATCGGAGCAGCTCGCCGAGCCGATCTTCACGCCCGCGACGAAGGCCGAGTCGGGCCACGACCAGAACATCAGCCGCGCGCAGCTCGCCGGCATGATCGGGACCGAGCTTGCGCGGGAGCTCGAGCGCCTCACGCTCGCCCTTTACGGCTTCGCCCACGACTACGCGGCGTCGAAGGGGCTCATCCTCGCCGACACGAAGTTCGAGTTCGGCATGTACGACGGTCACATCACGCTGATCGACGAGATCCTGACCCCCGACTCGTCGCGGTACTGGGATGCCGAGACGTACAAGCCCGGAAGCTCTCCGGCGTCGTTCGACAAGCAGTACGTTCGCGACTTTCTCGTGCAGAGCGGCTGGAACAAGGAGCCGCCGGCGCCGGCGCTGCCGCCCGAAGTCGTGAAGGGCACGAGCGAGCGGTACCGCGAGGCGTACAAGCGGATCGTGGGGAAGGAGCTCTCATGAGATTCGTGGCGCGCGTGCTCGTGCGACCGAAGGCCGAGGTCCGCGATCCGCAGGGCGAGGCTGTCCTCGCGGCGCTGCGCTCGCTCGGTCATGACGCAGCGGAGGTGCGCACCGGCAAGGAGATCGTCGTCACGTTCGAGGCAGAAGACGAGAACGCCGCGCGCCGGACCGCGGAGCGCATGGGCGATCAGCTCTTGGCGAACCCGGTGATCGAGAGCTACGAGGTTGAGATCGGTCGGGAGGCTGTTAGGGCGCGGTGAGGTGCAGCTCAGCGAGCTCGCGGTCGCTGAAGATCGTCGGACACACGGGATCGCTCCCCGCCGCCACGGTGCAGGTCATCGGCGAGTACATGAGTCCGACGCTCGAGAACGAGGTCGGCGTGTCCGTCCAGTGCCCGTCCTTCGTGCCCGGCCCGAAGCAACACCAGATGTGTCCGAGCTCGTGGAGCGTCGTCACGAGTAGCTCGGCGACCGACAGCCGGCGCGAGCCATCGACCGTGTGGACGGCGATCGTCCTCGAGACGATCTTCCCGCCGAGCTTGTGCTGGGTGAGCGCGGACGTGCCGCCTGTGCCGTCGAGCTCGACGTCGATGTCCGCGTCGGTCCGGATCGCGAGCTGGCCGCGGCCGCCTGTCGCGGTCGCCCACGCCGTTGGCAGCGCGCCCGCGATGGAGTCGCGCAGCCCGGGCAAGCGGGCTTTCTCCTGCGCGTCGCCGTTGTCACCGATGAAGAGGTGGACGCTGAGGAACCGCGCCGAGATGAGCGGCGCGATCGTTGGGCCAGGACGCAGGCTGGCGATCACGCCGCACGACGACGCAAAGACGAGCATGAGCGCGAACGTGATGGCCTTCACGAATCGAAATTACTTCCCACATCGCGAGCCGCGTGCATCAAACTGGTGGGGATGACACGCGTCGCGGTCCTCCGGTATCCAGGCACGTGGAGCGAGCGCGATTTCACGCACGCGCTCTCGCTCATCGAAGGTGTCGAGTCGGAGATCCAATGGCACGAGGACGCCGACCTTCGCGGATTCGACGCGGCGATCGTTCCCGGCGGCTTCAGCTACGGGGACTACCTTCGCGCGGGCGCGATCGCGAAGCTCTCACCCGGGACCAAAGAGCTTCGCCGCTTCGCGTCGGAGGGCGGCGCGATCCTCGGGAGCTGCAACGGTTTCCAGATCCTCTGCGAGGCCGGTCTTCTTCCAGGCGCGCTGATCCGGAACGCCGACCTCGCGTATCGCTGCGACTGGGTACGCATCCGCGCGGAGACCAACGAGACGCCGTTCACCAGCGGCCTGCGCGGCGCGGTGCTGCGCATGCCGATCGGAAACGGCGAGGGTTGCTGGGTGGCCGACCCCGAGACGCACGAGCGCGTCGAAGCGACCGGACGCGTCGTCTTCCGCTACGTCGACGAGCGCGGCGTCGTGACGGACGATGCGAATCCGAACGGGTCTCTCGCGAATATCGCCGGGGTAGCAAGCGACGACGGCAACGTGGTGGGGCTCATGCCGCACCCCGAGCGCTGCGTGGAAGCGCTCCTCGGGGGTACGGACGGGTATCGGATGCTCGCAAACCTCGCGGAGGCGCGCCACGGCACGCCGTCTGCCTTATATAGGTAGCGGTATGGACCTCTTCGAAAAACAGGCCCAGCTGCAAAGTCTCTTCCAGACTTCGCCGGTCGACGCGGCCTACGCGCAGGGCACGGTCACCGGCCGGCGCATCGCGGGCACTTACCAGGATCTCGACATCGCCCTTCTTCTGCTGTCGCGTGTGAACGCGAGCGAGTTCTTCGACTACCAGGTGTACTTCGTGGGCGAGTTGTCGAAGACGCTCGAGATCGAGGGCCTCGACGTCGTGATCCTCAACCAGGCCTCGCTCCTTCAGCGCGCGCAGATCATCCGGAGCTGGAGCCTTCTCTTCCAGCGCGACCAGAAGCGGCGCGTGCATTTCGAGGCGCGATCCGTCATGGACTACCTCGAGTTCAAGAAATACGACGACGTGCAGTCGAAGGCGCTCGCCGAGCGCACGCGCGGAGAGCGCTTCGCGATCGACGCCGCGTACGTGCGCGCGCGGATCGCGCGGCTGCGTGAGTACACGACGCTTCTGGGCGACCTCCGCCCGATCGAGCACGCCAAGTTCAAAGCCGACCCCAAGCTGTACGGGCTCGCGCAGTGGCATCTCCAGCAGGCGGTCGAGCTCCTCTTCGGGACGGGCGCGTATCTGGTGACCGCTCTCGCGCTCCCGAAGCCCGAGGCGTACCACGACATCCTCGACGCGATCGCGGGCCACGGGGTCATCGAGCGAGCCCTTGCGTACAAGCTCGAGCACCTCGCCAACCTCCGGAATTTGCTCGCCTATGACCGCGAGCAGACCGACATCGACGACGTCTACGGCCAGATCCAGACCCGGATCCCGGACCTCGTCGCCTTTGCCGACCAGGTCGAGAAATTCGTGGGTACCGGAGACCTGTCCTAGTCCGCTACTCTTCTCCCTGATGGCGCCGCGCGGAGCGATCTCCCGATCGTGAGTGTGTCCCCAGCCCTGGGGACCACGAAAACGGCGCAGCCTAACCAGATTCCACAAGACGCAGGCCTCACCGAGTACGAGGCTGCCCTGGTGCGCGACCTCGTCGGCCGAGAGCCGAACGCGCTCGAGTGGGCGATGTTCGGCGCGATGTGGAGCGAGCACTGTGCGTACAAGCACTCGAAGAAGCTCCTCCGCACGCTGCCCTCGCGCGGCGCGTCCGTCGCGGTCGGTCCGGGGGAGAACGCCGGCGCCGTCGATCTCGGCGATGGGCTCCTCTGCGTCTTCAAGGTTGAGAGCCACAACCACCCGTCCGCGATCGAGCCGTTTCAGGGCGCGGCCACCGGCGTCGGCGGCATCCTCCGCGACGTCTTCGCGATGGGCGCGCGCCCGACCGCCGTCCTGAACGCGCTTTTCTTCGGTGATCCGACCGCTCCCGCGGTGCGCCGAACGATCGCCGGGGTGACTGGCGGCATCTCCTTCTACGGGAACTGCGTCGGCATACCCGACGTGGCGGGTCACATCTCGTTCGAGGCGTGCTACACGGAGAACCCGCTCGTCAACGCGATGTGCGTCGGCTTCGCGGACGCTTCCGATCTGCGCAAGGCGAGCGGCGCGCGTCCGGGGAGCGCGGTGTATCTGGTCGGCAGCGACACCGGACGCGATGGGATCGCCGGGGCATCGCTCCTCGCGTCGTTCGAGCTCGGCACGGGCTCCGACGAAAAGCGCCCGTCCGTCCAGGTGGGCAACCCGTTCCTCGAGAAGCTCCTGCTCGAAGCCACACTCGAGCTCGTTCAGGCCGACGCCGTGGAGGCGCTTCAGGATCTCGGCGCGGCGGGGCTCACGTGCGCGGTCAGCGAAGTCGCGGCCAAGAGCGGCGTCGGCATGCGCATCGATGTCGCGCTCGTGCCGAGACGCGCGCAACTCATGACCCCCTACGAAGTGATGCTGTCTGAATCCCAGGAACGGATGCTCGTCATACCGCGCCCCGGGCGCGAGCGCGATGTCGAGCGGATCTTCGCGCGCTGGGAGCTGCACGGCACCCGGATCGGCGAAGTCACAGCCGAGCCGACCCTTCTGATCTACGACGACGACAATCTCGTCGCGACGCTCCCACCGCGCGCGCTCGCCGACGATGCACCCGAGTACGACATCTCGGATCTCGCTGACGCATATGCGGACTCGGCCGAGGGGGCTGCCGTGCTCGCGGGTCCCTCCGGCGACCCGTTAGGGTCGCCGGCCCCCACTGCGCCGTCAGCCCCCTCATCCGAGCCGCAGCGGAACACAGCGAAGATCGGACTCGAGCTGCTCGAACTGCTCGCGTCACCCGCGGTCGCATCGCGACGAGCGATCTATCGCACGTACGATCAGATGGTCGGCACCGACACCGTCGTAGGTCCAGGTGCCGATGCAGCGGTCATGCGCATCAAAGGTCGCGCTGACGGCATCGCGATCGCGATCGATGCGCAGCCGCGACTCGCAGCGTTGGATCCGTACGTGGGCGCCGCTGCGGCCGTCGCGGAAGCGACGCGCAATCTCGTGTGCATGGGCGCGACCCCGATGGCCATTACCGACTGCCTCAACATCGGCAATCCCGAGCGGCCCAAGGGCGCGTGGCAGCTCACTCGGACGGTCGAAGGCATCACCGCGGCATGCGACGCGCTCGGCGTTCCGGTCGTCTCCGGGAACGTGTCGCTGTACAACGCGACCCATGGCGCCGACATCTGGCCGACCGCTGTCATCGGGGCCGTTGGCCAGCTCGCCGACGTCACGAAGCACATCCCGCCGACGAGC
>DATCPK010000062.1:0-13266 GCA_036570125.1 Candidatus Limnocylindria bacterium | reverse complement strand
GTACACGACGTTCGTGCAGGAGGCGGCAGCTCGCGGCGCCGACACATACGTTACCGGCGAGATCACGATGTACACGCGCATGTACGCGAAGGAGCGGAAGATCAATCTCGTCGCAGGATCGCACTACGCGACCGAGACATTCGGCGTGCGCGCGCTCGCGCAACTCGTCGAGGCTCGGTTCGGGATCGCCTGGACCTTCGTTCCCGAATCGCCGGACGTCTACTGAGCGGAATCGACGACCTGACGCCGGTCGCCACCGGCTATGTCGTCTGGGGAGCGACTCCGCTCTTCCTCTCGTGCTTCCTCACGAACGAGCAGCCGCCTCTCGAGCTCATCGTGTCGGCGCGCGCGGTGCTGGCCGGGCCAGGCGGCACGGTCTTCGTGTTCGATGAGAGCGGGCCGCACGTCCTGCCCGGCGGACGCAGAGAAGGGGAGGAGCCCGTCCTCGATGCACTCGCGCGCGAGATCGGTGAAGAGGTCGGTTGCTCGATCGTTGGCGACCCGCGGCCGCTCGGGTTTATCGATCTTCGCAACGATGGCCCCCGGCCAGATCCACTTGTCTATCCCTACCCGCGAAGCTACCACGTGGTCTTCAGCGCCTCGGCGGGGCCGGTGACCCGTGCGCCGGCCGATCCGAACGTCCGGGATGGGAGGTTCGTCTCTCGCGCGGACGCATTTCTGTTGAACATCCCGTGGGCCGAGCGGGTCTTCTTGGACGCGACTTAAGCGACTTTGAGTAGACGAACAGCCCTCAATCCCGCGGCGCCCCACACACACACACAGACACGAACCGCGCGAAAGGTGTGTGGTATCTAGACAGTCGTGGCTAGCCAGGACGCCGCACTCGAATCGTCACGGCACGCCACTCGTTATTGGTCTCGCCTCCGCTTCATAGATCCTTGGCTTGTCGTAGGCGGCGCCGCGTTCTTCGCGCTGGTCATCGCCGCGCTCTTCGGCGAGCGCATCGCACCGAACGAGCCGATCTATTTCGTCGTCGAACATGGTCGTGACCCTCGTCCGTACGACCCCGGCATCGTGTTCCCCTTCGGCTCGGACGTGCTCGGGCGAGACCTTCTCAGCCTCGTGCTGGCTGGTGCCCGCGCGACGCTGACGATCGTCCTCATCGCCGGCCTCGCCCGCGTCGTTGCAGGCGTCTTGCTGGCCGCGGTCGGAAGCTGGTCGCGACCGACGCGTCTCCTTACCGAAACGATCGCCGACTTCGTCGCAGCGATACCGGCGACCCTGGTCGCGGTCCTGCTCGTCAAAGCCTTCGTGCGAACTGACACGAGCATTCCTATCGTGATCGGGGCCTTGCTTCTCGTCGGTTGGGCCGGGCCATATCGCGTGATCCGCGCCGAAGTAGATCGACTCAGCCGCGCGCAATTTAGCGAGGGCGCCCGCGCGATGGGCGCGACGCGTTGGCGACTGTTCTGGCGTCACCAGATTCCGCACCTCCTTCCAGTGATAGCTACAAACCTGAGCCAGCAGGTCGTGGCGTCGCTGGTCCTCGTGGCGGAGCTGGGCGTTCTCGGAGTCATCGTGAGTGCCGTTCGCTCGCTCAACATCGAGGAGTCCCTCTCCGTTGTCCGGATCGGTCCGCCGAACTCGGCGCTCATTCCGGATATCCCGGAGTGGGGCGCGATGCTGTCGAGCGCGCGCACGACCGAGATCCTATGGACCACCCGCTGGATGATCTTCGTGCCGGGCGCCGCGTTTGCGCTAACCGCCATGGCGGTGGCGCTCGTGGGTTTCGCGCTCGCACGCCGCTATGCGCGCCGCGATGTTTTCAATGACCTCCGCGCCGGGTCCGTCGTCGGGATGGTCGTGGTAGCGCTTTTCGTCGCTTCGGATCTGGTGCCCGAGCGCTACGCCGCGGCGCGCGAATGGGCCGCAAGCGCTCGTAACGCCGTCCAATCGGACTCCGATCCCGAGGCCGCCTTCGCGGCTGCCGGGTTGGACATCCATCCAGTCGAGCGGCGAACCACGACGATCGTGCGCACCGGTCCCGCGATGGTGACCGTTGGCGGTCAGAAGGTAGAGGAGCTTTTCCCGCAGCCTGACGTCCCCGCTGGCGATCTCGACGCGAATGCGAAGCCATCGCCGATTCACGTCCGGTCTGTTGTGAGCGAGGGCCTCGGCGGGGGTGGGCAGGTCGAGGCGCCGCTCGTCTTCGCGGCGCGCGGCATCGTCCCGTCGCAGCTGGAGCAGCCCCGCGTGTTCGGGCCGGTGCGGCAGCCGAGTCTCGCGACACTGGTGAAGGACTATCCAGACGACTACGCCGGGATCGATGCGCGCGGAAAGGTTGTGCTCCTCGTCCGCTTCATGGGTATCGACCTCGGAAACCGCGGGTCGGTGGACGGCTTCTCGGTGGGTACCGCGGTCGCGGAGGCCGTCAAGCGCGGCGCTGTCGGCGTGATCGTCGTCGATCAGTTCGTCGGAAAACCAGGATCCTCTCTCTATCCGCGTTCGGTGCTGGCGTTGAACGCGTACGCCGCGATCGAGGAGCTATTTCCTCCGCAAAGCGTCTCTGGGGTCCCGGTCGTCGTGATGGATGCGGAGGCGGCCCGCACGCTCGTCGCTCCCCTCGGGCTCACCATCGACCCGCTTCTCGGCTATGACGTCGCGGGCAAGACTTGGGACCGTTCGCTCTCGCGCGATCTCGGCGTCGCAGCGCGGATCGCAGTGCCACTTCGTGAAGATGTGTCCGTGCTGAAGAGCAGCGTGGCCGAGGTTCCTGGTTTCTCGCCCGACACCGGTCGCATCGTGGTTTGGACTTCGCATACGCTCGGTACGACGGCCACCGAACGAAACCGACGCGACGTGCTCGCGTCACTCGCTCGGTTTACTTCGGCGCGGCACGCCCCGTTCATCTTCGTGGACTTCGATGTCCACGCAGACGCGCTTGCGATACGCGAGTTCCTCCGGAGTCGTCGTGTTCTCGTCGTGATCGTTCTCGACCAGCTCGACGGCAGCGTGCTCAACTTCACGACCGCGAACGGCGATTTGATCCCGGCCTTCGACCTGTACGCGGACAAAGCAGGCGCGCCTTATCGGACGACCCGGATCACGTATTCGGTCGACCAGGTGGGCTCGCCGCTGCCGGATCTAAAGACGGTCGTGATCGGCAGCAGCGGGACCGGAGCAGACGCACGGGCCGACACGGCGGCGCTCATCGGCTATCTTGCCGGGCGGCTCGCCCTCGGCGCGCCGGAGCTGGGCCGATGAACGCGACGACCGCGCGACTGCTCCGTGTCCCCGTGACGATCGCGATGATCTGGGCGGTACTTGCGGTCACAGTGCCGCCGCTGATGACGCGATACGCGCCCTACGTCACACGACCCGGTTTCGACTGCGCGAAGACTGCGATCCAACTTTCACGGGGACCGACCTTGTCACCGGGCGGGTGCCGAAGCCTGGCCGACCTGTACGGTCAGCCGTTCGGCGCGCTGTTCGTGGACTCGGCCTTCCGCAGTCTCGCGCTCCTCGTGGGCGCGGCCCTCCTGGCGCTCGTGATCGGGACTTTACTGGGCGTTGTCGCCGCGCTGTGGCGGCGGCGGGCGATCGCGAGCGGGTTCGTCGTGGGTGGCACCACCATCTTGGCAGCCGTCCCAGCGTTCTTTGTCGCCTACTTCCTGCAAATCTTCGTGATCACGATCGGTGCGTCTGCGACGAGCCGAGACCGGTTCCTGCCGGTATACGGCTTCGGCTACGACGAGCACTTGGTCCTGCCGCTTCTATCGATCTCATTACCTGCGATCGCATTCACGGCGCAGCTCACGGCGACGCGGATGGTCGAGGTTCTCAACTCGGACTTCATCACCGCGGCTCAAGCAAAGGGTCTGCGGACGAGGTGGATCCTCGCAGTCCATGTGCTCCCGCACGTGCGTCCCGCGCTTCTCGAGGCGCTCGGCAGCGGACTGCGTGTCTCCGTCGCGAGCCTGCCGATCGTCGAGTACCTGTTCCAGTGGCGGGGTATCGGCCAGCTCTCACTCGAAGCAGTCGGGGTCCACGACGCTGCGGGCTTCGTCGTCAGTGGCGTGGTGCTCGCCGCGCTCTTCACTACGCTCTCCGCGCTCGCGGATCTGTCGCGGCCGCGCGCGTTGTTTGGCGCTAGCCAAGGCTCCTGAAGAACTCGTTCTGCTAGGTGAGGATTCTCACGACGCTCCCATACGTGTAGGCGGCTCCAACGAGGAACGCGGCGATTAGGAGCCCGTAGCTCGCAAGCCTCCAAGGCGGCGCGGCGAGTCTGTCCCCGAGCGCTCGCGCGGCCAGACCGACGACGATCAGGCCGAGCATGAGCAGGCTGATGAGATCGAACGTTGTTGGACCCGAGGCGAGCGCACCGAAGCCCGAGACAAGACCCAATCCGACGAAGAGGGCCGCGGCCACGGTGCCCAGAAACGCGAGCGCACCCGAGACGAGGGAGTCTTCCGCGAGGGCGCGCAGAGTGCGGTCGAACATCGGAGCGATCGCAATGCCGAAGATCAGGAAGAGTGCGCCGAACATCGCGACATTGAGTAGGGGTGGTCGCAGGACGATGAAGTCGCTGTTCGCGGCGTCCAGGATCAACGATCCCGCCAGGCCGAGGAGGCCGAGGCCAAAGATAAGACCGCGCCACCGTGCGAACGGCGTCAGCCACGGACGAACTGACGCGTAGAGAAGACCGCCAAAGATGCCCGCGAACACGCCGCCGAAGACGACGAGACCGATCGTCCCGTTCAGCGTGATCTCGCCCACGCGGTTCCCGTTGGCGGTCGTTACGCCCTGCACAAAGCTATCGGCCGCTAGGGCCGAGAGCCGCATCACCAGTCGAGCGCCGAGGCCGCCGACGAGGATCCCAACGACGATCCCCGAAAGACTGCCCGCGGCGATCTCCCTTAAGACCTGCGGAATGCGCATACCAGGCAGATTGTCCGTCAAACGGTCAAAGCGGCCCGCTCGACGCGACGTTCGCCGGGCACTGTTACCGAAACGCGCTTTCGACCGACGTTGTGGCAGAAGATGGTGACGGAGTGACCGGATACGCGGCGATCAGCGTGCCCGTGGCCGACGATGCCGCGTTCGTGCGTGAGGCCGCCTCCGATCCGGCCCGATTCGCGACCCTGTATCGGCTCTACGTTGACGACCTCTACCGGTACCTCCTCGCGCGCTGCGGCGATGAGACGGACGCGGAGGATCTGGTCGCCGAGACGTTCCTCGCCGCGTTCCGCGCCGCCCGCGCCTACCGCGGCACCGGCCCGGTGAAGGCCTGGCTCGTGGGCATCGCGCGGCGCAAGGCCGCCGACGCCCACCGAGGCAAACGAGCGCACCTCGCGCTGGATGCCGCCGTCGAACTCGCCGATCCAATCCGGACCGACGACCTCGCGCTGCAACGGGTCGAGCTCGCGCGTGTCTTCGCGATGACCGAGCGGCTCGCCCCCGATCGTGCGGAGGCGTTGCGGCTTCGATACTTCGCCGACCTCACGTGCGACGAGATCGCCCCCCTGATGGGCCGCAGCGAAGCTGCCGTGAAGATGCTCGTCCACCGCGCGCTCAGCGATCTCCGCGAGCGATTGGAGGCAACAACATGACCGACGAGGAACGCTTCGCCAAAGAGGTGAGGGGTCTGGCGCTGTCGATCCGCGCCCCCGAGACCGTTTCGATCGCGCTCGAACGGGCAGCGGCCCAGGCGGTCGCTCGCCCGACGTCACGTTTCTCGCTTAGATCGCGCCACGCGATCGCGGCCGCCTCGATCGTCGCCGTCGTTGTTCTCGCGGCTTCGCTCGTCGTCGCGACCGCTCCCGCGAGCGCCAGTGATCTGCTGGTCCGAGCGGAGCGCGCCGCGGTGAACGGATCCGCCTCGCTGAGCACGTACCGCGGTACGACAAAGGGCGAGAACTGGATGGGACCCGATGGAAAGCGCCTAGCCGTGCCGGCGTCGTACGAGCAGAAGATCGAGTTCGGATCGCCGAACAACTTCAGAATCGACACGACGGCGACCGATCCGAGCGGAACGGCAGGGAGGCAGCAGCTCTTCTTCGACGGCAAAGCCGCCTGGATCTACGCGCCCGACGCGAAAGTTGCGCAGCCGATCGACCCGCGCATGGTCCTGTCGCAGAGTCCGTTCGCTCCGAGCACCCTCGCGGGCGCCATCGAGGGCCTATCGCAGGTATTCAACGCGAAGCAGCTCTCCGACGACACGGTGCTCGGCCGTCCGGCGCATGTCCTCGAGCTGACTCCGAAAGACCCGGCGCAGAGCGGGCCGATGGCGAAGATCACGACCTGGCTCGATGCGCAGACGCTGTTGCAGCTTGGAGCCGACGTTCGCGACGCTCAAGGGCAGCTGCTCATGACATGGCGGTTCGTCGCGCTCGAGCTGAACGTGGACATCGCGGCATCGGACTTCACCTTCACGCCCTCGGCGGACGTCCGGATCGGCCAGGTCCTGCCGCCCGGCGCGACGACCGCCATGGCGATGCAGCTCTGGAGCCAGATCGCGACGCAGTCAAGCTTCCAACTCTTCCGGCCGTTCTGCGGCATCGACGGACTCGACCAAGGCATGCCCTCGAGCGATCAGCAAGGCGTGGTCGTCGTGCCCTTCACCGCCAACGGCGCCCCCGTCGTGGTCATGCAGCAGGGTCCGCACGACGCTTTTCCGAGCGTGAGCGGAGAGAACGTGACGATCGGTGACATCACCGCGATCTATCGGGTCGCCGACGGCACCGAGCACCTCGACTTCGAGCGTTCTGGGACGCATGTCCACATCCAGGCGCCCCAGCCGCTTGGCCGTGATCCGCTCTATCACCTCGCGATGTCGCTCGTGCCGGTGGCGAAGTCCTAGTCGATCCGTTCGTACGCCGGGATCGTCAGGAACTCCTTGAAGTCCTTCGAGAGCGCCACGCCGTCGAAGACCTCGCGCGCTTCGTCGTAGCGCCCCTTCGCAAAGGAATCGGCACCGACCGTCGACTTGATCTTCTCGAGCTCCTCGCGCTCGACGTCGCGCACGAGTTCCGCAGTAACGCGCTGTCCCTCGGCGAGCGCGACACCGTGATGGATCCACTGCCACACCTGGGAGCGCGAGATCTCAGCGGTCGCCGCGTCTTCCATGAGGTTGTTGATCGCGGCCGCGCCCGTGCCTCGAAGCCACGACGCGATGTACTGGATGCCGACGCTCACGTTCGTACGCAGGCCCGCTTCGGTGATCGTCCCGCCGGGGATCCGCACGTCGAGTAGCTGTGCCGCGGTGACGTCGACCTCCGGTCGTTGCCGGTCGAGCTGGTTCTGTTTCTTTCCGAGCACGCGGTCAAACTCGCTCATCGCGGTCTCGACGAGGTCTGGATGCGCGACCCACGTTCCGTCGAAGCCGTCGGTCGCCTCGCGCTTCTTGTCGTCGCGCACCTTCGCGAGCGCGCTCTCGGTCACGGCGGGGTCACGCCGATTGGGAATGAACGCAGCCATCCCGCCGAGTGCGAATGCGCCGCGCTTGTGGCACGTCTTCACCAGAAGCTCTGTGTAGGCGCGCATGAACGGGACGGTCATCGCGACCTGACCGCGGTCGGGGAGGATGAACTCCTTCCGATCGCCGAGCTTCTTGATCATGCTGAACATGTAGTCCCAGCGCCCGGCGTTCAGACCGGCGCTGTGTTCGCGAAGCTCGTAGAGCGTTTCCTCCATCTCGAACGCGAGCGGTAATACCTCGACGAGCACCGTCGCCTTGATCTTTCCGCGGCCGAGGTCGAGCTCCTTCTCGGTCCAGTCGAAGATCTGGTTCCAGAGACGCGCCTCCTTGTGGCTCTCCATCTTCGGGAGATAGAAGTACGGCCCGCTGCCGCGCTCGAGCAGGCGCCTCGCGTTATGGAAGACGTAGAGGCCGAAGTCGAAGACCGCGCCTGAGATCGGAGCGCCGTCGATCGTCAGGTGGCGCTCCACCAGATGCCACCCGCGCGGGCGCACCACGAGGGTCGCGATCTCGCTGTTGAGCTTGTACTCGCGGCCGTCGGGATTCTTGAACGAGATCTTCCGCTCGACCGCGTCGATGAGATTGCGCTGCCCGTCGACCATGTTGTGCCAGGTCGGCGTGTTGGCATCTTCGAAGTCGGCCATGTACACGGACGCGCCTGAGTTGAGCGCGTTGATCACCATCTTGCGATCGGTGGGCCCCGTGATCTCGACCTTGCGTACGCGCAGGTCCTGCGGCACGTCCGCGACGCGCCACGCGCTCTTGCGCGCGTCGGCGGTCTCTGTGAGGAAGTCGAACTGCCCGCCGTTTCGGAGTCGCTCCGCGACCTCGGCTCGTTTCTCGAGCAGGCCTTTCCTCACGGGCTCGACCTCGCGATGCAGTCGCCCGAGAAAGTCGAGTGCGTCCGCGGTCAGGACATCGGGGAAGCCCTCGTTCGCCGGCGCTTTGATCTGCGCCGCGACGGTTCGCATCGAACGTATCCTGCCACGCTGTAATGCCCTTTGACCTGACCGGCCGGCGGGCGGTCGTGACCGGCGGCGGGCGCGGCATCGGTCGCGCGATCGCGCTCGCGCTGGCCGACGCTGGCGCCGACGTCGCTATCACATCGCGGAAGGCAGACGACGCCGAGCCGGTCGCCGCCGCGATACGCGCGAAACGACGGAAGTCCGTCGCGCTCGACCTGGATGTGCGAGACGTCCCGTCGATCCGCGCGTGCTTCGAGCGCCTCGCGCGGGAGTGGGGGACGATCGACGTCCTCGTCAATAACGCGGGGACGAATATTCCAGCGGACCTCGCCGCGCTCGACGAGACGGGCTGGGACACGGTCGTCGACACGAACCTCAAGGGCGTCGCGTTCGTGACCCAGGCCGCGCTGCCTGTCCTTCGTGACGGCGGGCGGGTGATCAACGTGGCGTCCATCTATGGAGTCCTCGGCCGGGTGGAGCGCATCGCGTACAGCGCGGCCAAAGGTGGTGTGGTCACACTTACCAAATCCCTGGCCCTCGAGCTTGCGCCCCGTGGCATCACCGTAAATGCGGTCGGTCCGAGCCTCATCGAAACCGACCTGACCCGCGAGCGAATGCGGAAGGACCCACGCTTTCGCGATGTGGAGGTCGCGCGCACCCCGCTCGGGCGGCTCGGCACCGTGGAGGACGTTGCCGGCGCGGTCGTTTACTTCGCGTCTGCCGAAGCGGGCTTCGTGACTGGCCAGCTGCTCCTAATCGATGGAGGCACCGGCGCGCACTAGCGGGGGTAGGGGCCCCCGACGGGGCAGGGGCCCCGCGACCATCCCCCGGCAGTACGTCCGTACTCCCCCGCCATAGATCTGGTCCCGTTGGGTGATGGCCGCATGGGGCGCCCGCCGTACAAATCAAGCACGAACGCGGGAGGAAACGAAGACATCGTGGGAGCCCTGAACCAGGCCCAGAGCATGGAGTCGCCGCGGACCGAGTCCGCCCTGAACGTCGTCCGAATGACGCCGCCGGTGGAAGCGACCCTGCGCATCCTCCTTAACAGCGTTCCCTATCTCATCGGTGCGGCGGTCGTTCGCCAGCCGGCGGTCGGGGACGCGGTCGAGGCGGAGGTCGGCCGGATGCCCTGGCTTCACGACCGTCGACTCCTGACCCTCCAGCTGCCCGACGACTCGCTCCCCGCTAACCGCGCCATCCTCCTCGACTGGCCGGTCCCGTACCAGGCCGAGTGGGTCGGCGCGCCACCGCGTCTCCTTATCTCGCGTCTCGTCACGCAGGACCGCACCGTGGGAGTTCTCCTCGGCACTCTGATCAGCCGCGACCAGATCTCCGCCGGCGCGCGCGAAGCGCTCGACCTCTCCTGCGAGCTCATCGCCGCCGCGGTCGGAAGCGACTCGCTCGCGACGATCGCGACGACGCCCCCTCCGGTCGAGGAGCCACGTCGCCTCGTCGTGGTGCCGAACGAGCCCCAGCCCGAACCCGAGTCGTCGCTCGTCATCCCGCCGCCCGCCGATGAGCCGGTGCTCGACCCGAAAGACGAGCAGGACGAGCGCGACCGCCAGGTCATCGACGAAGTCGCGCGCGCTCTCGACGAGCTCACCGATGCGAAGTCGATCGGTCGCGTCCTCCGCGACGCGGTCACCGCGATAGCCGGCGTCGACGGCTTCTCCGTCGCGCTCTTCAACAGCGTGCGGCGCGAGGTCGCGTACCGCTACAAGGTCGTCGGCGCGGATCCCGACTCTGCGGAGATGGGACGTCAGGTCGTCGACGACGGCCCCGACTGCTACGCCGCGCGCCGCGATCGACGCTGGCACAGCTTCATTCGCGAGATCGGCGTGCGTGGCCCTGAAGGGGTCGAGGCGCGCAAGATCTCCGTCCTTCAGTACCCGCTCCTCGCCGCGGACGAGGTCTTCGGCGTCGCCACGCTCCAGGTGTTCGGCGACAACGGCTTCTCCGATCACGCGACGCGTCTGGTACTTCGCGTCATCGAGGTCTCGAGCGATCGGCTCGCCGCGGTGCGGCGCGCTGCGCGCTTCCAGCCAAGTCTTTCCCCTTCGGAGTCCGCGGCGGCCGCCGTCCTCCCGCCGGTTGCCGCGGCTCCCTCCTCCGCGCCGGTCATCGCGGCCGACGCGCCGACCACCGATCAGATCCTCAACGACCTCGTCACGAAGTGCACCGAGATCGGTCTGCCGACGACCTTCATGGTCGGTGTCGACCCGGCTGCGGGCCTCCTGCGCGGCGAGCTCATCTCGAACTCATCCGCGGCGCGCGAGCTCGACTACGCCCTCGGGATCTCCGTGGGCCGCTTCACGATCGAGCTCTCCGATCGTTACAACGCGATCGCCCGCGCGTGCCGCGAGGGCCGCATCGTGACCTCGCCGACCCTCGACGAGCTCGTGCACCCGCTCCGTGACGCTGATGGTGCCGCGACGCTCGAGCGCCTCGTCCAGGGCGGCCGCTCGACGATCATCCCGATCACCGTTTCTGGGGACGTCGTCGGTGCGCTGGTCGTAGGCCCGATGTCCGACGAGCCCGGGTTCAGCACCATCGTGAAAGTGCGCGACCTGGTCAATGAGACCGCCTCGCGACTCACGGAGGCGTGGCGCACGAAGCGCTAGCCATACACTCCCTCGCCAGTGATCGGCGAGGTGACTTTCGCGGTCATCGGCCTCCTCTTTCTCATCGCCGACATTCGTGTGTTTTCGTCCACGTTCCAGCTGACGTTCTTCGGCCAGTCCAACACCACGCTCGCGATCATCGCGACGGCCGTTTTCGCGACGTCGTTCCTCGCGCCCCTCGTGGGATGGCGGCTCGGTCCGAAGCGAAGCGTCGGAATGAGCGCGGCGCTGCTAGGCATCGCGACGGTCATCGCCACGGTGTCGCGCAACAACATCGCCGATCTCGCGCTTTCGATCGTCGGGGTCGCCGGCGGTGTGTGGTGGCTGGCGCTGCTCCACTCCTCGCGGCCCGCGGATCGATCTTCGCCCCTCGCGATCGCGTTGCCCATCGCGTTCTCGGCTGACCTGGTGCTACGCGCGGCGTTCCGTACGGTCCCGCTCGTCGATCTCAACCTCACTCTCGCGGCGCCGCTCGCTCTCGTCGCGGCGCTTGTCTTCCTCGCGGCCGGCGTGGCCGCGATGGGTGGCGCAGCGCGAACCTGGACCCGACCTGACGCGCGAGGCGCGCTCGCGCTCATCGCGGTGCCCGCGCTTTTTCTCGTCGCGGAGACCGGCGCCACGAACGGGGCGCAGGTCGCGCTGGCGAGCGGGCTCGGGCTCGGACCCGAACCCCCGCGAGCGACGCAGCTCGGCATGGTGCTCGTCGGACTCGGTCTAGCTGCGGGATCGCTCGCGCTTTCGCGCCGCCACCCGCGCGGCATCAGCGCCGCGGTCGCATGCGTGGTCGGCGCCGCGCTGCTCTGGTACGTGCACGCGCCGGTCGTTTCGCTGGTCGGCGGTCTCATCCTCGCGGCCGGACTCTTCATCGCCGCGGCGACCATTCCGGGTGCGCCGCTGAAGGTCACGGGGTCGCCCGCGGTCGTGACGTTGACGCTCGCGCTGGGCTGGCTCGTGTTCGTCGGGACCGCGTTCGGGTTCTATGCGTTCTGGGCGTATCTCCCCGCCGTGTACGCGGCGGTCGCCGTCGTGGCGATCGCGGCGCTGCTCGTGTCAGGCGGCGCGTTGCCCGCGTGGCGCGCGCTGCCGATCGCCCTCGTGCCAATCGTCGTGGCCGTGCCGCTGATCGCACTGCTGCTCACTCCGCAGTCGCCGGTGCTCCAGGACCCGCGCAACAACTTCCGCGTGATGACCTACAACATCCATCAGGGGTTCAACGCCGGTCAGGTGCCGTCGCTCGACATGCTCGTCGACGTGATCTCGCGCGAGTCACCGGACGTGCTGCTGCTGCAGGAGGTCGTACGCGGCTGGATGATCGACGAGCAGCACGACGCTCTGAGCGTTCTTGCGGAACGGCTCGGAATGCCGTACGTCTTCGGTCCGAACATTGGCGACCTGTACGGAAACGCGATCCTGTCGCGGTTCCCGATGACGGACGTGAAGCGCGTGCACTTCGCGGTGCAGCCGTCCGTCGTGCACCAGCCCCGCGGCGCCGTCGGCGTCCACATCGGCGACATCCTGATCGTGACGACGCATCTGGACGAGATCGCGGATTCGAGCGCGATCCGGCAGGAGCAGGTCCGCACGATCCTTCGCGAGTGGGACGGCGCGCAGGTGGCGATCATCGCCGGGGACATGAACGCCGAGCCCGGCGATCTGGAGATGGCGTTCTTCTCGGAAGCCGGCTACGGCGATCTCGCCGAGCCCGCGGGGCCCACGACGACGATGGACGACCCGCAAAAGCGCATCGACTACATCTGGGGCATCGGCGTCGTCGGCGCGAACCCGCATACCGTGATGGCGCTCGGTGCGTCGGATCATCGCGCCGTGGTCGTGAACGTAACGAGGTCGAGCCGATAAGCAGGCGAACGCCTGTGTGCTGGAACTCAATGGCCGACTCAGCGTTTCATAGGGGTCGTGCGCTTCGCCGCTCTCGCCCTCGTCGTTGCTGCCCTCACCTCATGCGGTGAGCTGCAGAGCGGGACGCTGTCCGGAGGACGATCGTCGCCGACCCCAGCCGTGACCGCGACGGTGACGCCCGCGATCGCGGCGCGCCTGATGGAGCAGGTCAAGAGACTGACCGGGCTGGTCCGGCGAGTGGATCGAATCACCGCCGTTCAGGCGAAGTGGGGCGACATCCTCGCGCGGAGCGGAAGCCAACAGACCGGCGCCGATCCGAACGAGGACGTGTGGGTGGTCGCGGTGGTCGGCGAGATCTATCCGTCGTTCGGCGTCATGGATA
>DATCPK010000061.1:0-11622 GCA_036570125.1 Candidatus Limnocylindria bacterium | reverse complement strand
CGTCTGTGGCGGTCGCGGCTTCCGCGCCGGCGGTCGGCGCGGCGCCGAACGCGCCGAACAGGACGTTGCCGAGCGAGCGATTCATGGCTTTCGACATCAGTCGCGTGAGGATCGTTCCGGACGCGCCCACGAGCGTGCCTGCGACGACGAGCAGCTGATTGTTCAGCGTGAAGCCGGCCGCGGCGACCGCGAGTCCGGTGTACGCGTTCAGGAGCGAGATCACGACGGGCATGTCCGCGCCGCCGATCGGCATGACGAGCGCGACCCCGAACGCGAGCGCAAACAGCGCGACGAGCGCGATCGTCAGACCGGGTGCCAGGATCTCCGGGCCGACCCACACGCCCGCCAGGATCACAACCGCGAAGAGAAGCATCGCTCCGAAGATCCCGATAGTGACAATCTGCTGGCCGGAGTACTTGAAAGCGCGCGGTGTGATGATCCCCTGGAGCTTTCCGAACGCGACCAGGCTCCCTGAGAACGAGACCGCCCCGATCATGAGGGCCAGCAGAATCGCAACCGGCTCGCCAATGTCGGGAAACCCCAGGCCGGTCTCCGGCGAGGTCGCACGGATGAACTCGAGGATGGCCACGAGTGCCGCAGCCCCGCCGCCCGCGCCGTTGAAGAGGGCGACCATCTGGGGCATCGCGGTCATCTTCACCATGCGCGCGCCGGCGAAGCCGGCGATGCCACCCACTGCGATGCCCGCGAGGATGACCGGGACGCCGCCCGCTACGTCGGCGGCGAAGAACGTCGCGATGACCGCGATCAGCATTCCGCCCGCCGCGATGCGGTTGCCCTGGACCGCCGTCGTCGGCGACGAAAGGCCTTTCAGCCCGAGGATGAACGTGACCGCCGCGATGAGGTAGGCGATCGGGATGAGGGACTCGACGGTCATTCGCGCTTCCGCGCTGGCCGCTGCTTGAACATCGCGAGCATCCGGTCGGTCACGACGAAGCCGCCGACGACGTTCGCGGTGCCGAGCACGACCGCCAGGAACCCGAGGACCGTGCCGATCGGACCGCCGATCGCGCTCGCCACGAGCATGGCGCCGACGATCACGATCCCGTGGATCGCGTTCGCGCCGCTCATGAGTGGTGTGTGAAGCGTCGACGGGACCTTCGAGACCACTTCGAAGCCGACGAAGATCGCGAGGACGAAGACGTACGCCGCGACGATCGCTTCGCCGGTCACGCGGGCACCTTCTGTGGCTCGAGCACCTTCTTGGTCTGCTCGTGCACGACTTCGCCGTCCTTCGTGATCACGGTGCCCTTGATGACGTCGTCGTTCATGTCGAGATTGAGCCTGCCTTCCTTGGTGATCATCAGCCCAAGCAGGCTCTGGATGTTGCGCGAGTACATCTGGCTCGCGTGGTACGGCATCGTGGAGGGGATGTTCGTGGTCCCGTCGATGCGAACGCCGTCAACGTCGATGACCTTGCCGGCCTGCGTGAGCTCGGTGTTCCCACCTGTCTCGGCAGCAAGGTCCACGATCACCGAGCCCGGCCTCATCGATCGGACCATGTCAGCGGTGATGAGCTTCGGCGCCGGCCGTCCGGGAATCGCGGCCGTCGTGATGATGATGTCGTTCTCTTTGACCGCCTTCGCCAGGAGCTCGACTTCTTTGCGGTGCGCATCTTCGGAGAGCTCCTTCGCGTAGCCGCCTGCACCTTCCCCGGTCTCGCCGAGGTCGACCTCGAGGAACTTCGCCCCAAGCGATTGGACCTGCTCGCGTACGACCGGCCGGGTGTCGAATGCCTCGACGACCGCGCCGAGCCGTCGCGCGGTGGCGATCGCCTGCAGACCGGCGACACCCGCGCCGATGATGAAGGCCTTCGCCGGCGCGATCGTGCCGGCCGCCGTCGTGAGCATCGGGAAGAACTTCGGAAGGGCCACGGCCGCGAGCAAAACGGCCTTGTAGCCCGCGACCGTTGCCTGCGAGGAAAGCGCGTCCATGGCCTGCGCCCGGGTGATGCGCGGGATCGCGTCCATCGAGAGCGCGGTCACGCGCCGTTTGGCGAGCTCGCGAACGAGAGCGTGGTTGGTGAGCGGCTGCAGAAACGCGATGAGCACGGCCCCCTCGCGGAGGCGCGCGACCTCTTCGTCCGAGGGCTTCGCCACCTTGAGGACAAGCTCCGCATCCCAAGCGTCGCCGATCGTCGCGCCGGCGTCTGTGTACATGCGATCGGGAAAGCTCGACGCTTCGCCAGCGCCGCGCTCGACGACGATCTCGTTCCCGCTCTTGGCGAGGCGACCGACCGTCTCCGGGACGAGGGCGACTCGCCGCTCGCCGGGCGTGGTCTCCCGCACGACACCGATCCTCATGGAATGAAGAAAAGCCTAATGGGAAACGGCTGCGGACGTCTCCGACGTCAGCTCTTTGAGGCGCGGCCGCACCTCGTTGCCGAGTCGCTCGATGCTCTCGGTGTCGAACGGATCGGCGAACGCGATGATGAATCCCTTGATCCCGACCTTCCAGTACGCGGCGATCTTCTCGGCGATCTCGTCGGGCCCACCGATGAATGGCTCGGGCGGAGAGGTCATCCCGTGGCGCTCGGTGACGCGATCGAGCACCTTCTTCGCCTCGGCGGCGTCGTCGCGGATGACGCACCACTTGCCGGCGAATGGCGTGATCTCGTTCGGGTCGCGCCCGACGTCCTCGCAGTGCTTGCGGAGCACCTCGAGCTTGTGGGCCATCTGCTCGGTCGTCCCGAATCCGTGCCACATGTCGGCATAGCGCGCGGTCGTCCGAAGCGTCCGCTGCTCGCCACCGCCGCCGATGAGTATCGGGAGACGCTTTTGCACTGGCCGCACCAGCACCTCGGCGTTGACGAGCTCGTAGTACGCGCCCGAGTGGGTCACGCGCTCGCCGTCGACGAGCTTGCGGATGATCTTCGCGGCCTCGGAGAAGCGCGTGGAGCGCTCAGCCGGGGTCCCAAGATCGATGCCGTAGGCGTTGTGCTCGAGTGCGTTCCACGCCGCGCCGATGCCGAGGATCGCGCGTCCGCCCGAGATGTTATCGAGCGTCGTCGCCATGTTGGCGAGCACCGCCGGATGACGATGGGTGACACCCGAGACGAGACAGCCGATGCGGACGTTCTTGGTGATCGCGGCGTACGCCGCTTGGATCTGCCAGCCCTCGAGATTGGGTCGATGGAGATCGCCATTGATCGAATAGAAGTGGTCCCAGACCCAAAGCGAATCGAACCCGAGCCGGTCCGCGAGCAGCGCGTGCTCGCGCAGCGATTGCCAGGTGGTGTTCTGCGGCCAGAGGTTGATCCCCAGATGCATGGACACGAGCTTCAAGTATCCACATTTTGGCCGGACTAGACTCGGCGGCGATGGCCGTCGCCACGAAACGACCCGCGGATCCGTCCTCCGTCGCTCAGGACACTGCCGATCACGTTCTCGTGTCCTGGTCCGCGCAGGGCGGCATCAAGCAGGTCGTCATCACGCGCGCGGAGGGCTCGTGGCTCTACGCGGGCGAGCGGCGGATCCTCGACTTCTCGTCCGGACTGATCAATGTCAACCTCGGGCACGGGCACCCGAAGGTCGTACGCGCGATCCAGGAGCAGGCCGAGCGCGTCTGCTACGTGACTCCCTCGTTCGGCGAGGAGAGCCGCGCCACGCTTGCACGCCTACTCGCGGAGATCACGCCTGGCGATCTGTCGAAGACGATCTTCACGACCGGTGGGAGCGAGGCCAACGAGCACGCGATCAAGATCGCGCGCATGTTCACCAAGCGTCACAAGATCCTGACGCAGTGGCGGTCGTTCCACGGCCAGTCGCAGGGATCGATGACGCTCGGCGGCGACAATCGCCGCTGGCCGGCCGAACCAGGGATCACCGGCGTCGTTCATTTCCTCAACCCCGACCCGTACCGCTCCGTTTTCGGCTCGGATGTCCAGAAAGCGCTCGCGCACGTCGAAGAGGTGATCTGGTACGAGGGTCCCGACTACATCGCCGCGATCCTCGTCGAGCCGATCCCCGGCACGTCCGGCGTGCTGGTGCCGCCGGACGGTTACCTCGCGGGCCTGCGCGCGCTCTGCGACAAGTACGGGATCCTTCTCATGTTCGACGAAGTCATGACCGGGTTCGGCCGGACCGGCAAGTGGTTCGGCGCCGACCACGAGGGCGTCGTCCCCGACGTCATGACCTTCGCGAAGGGCGTCACGTCCGGTTACGTGCCGCTCGGCGGTGCGATCGTCAGCGACAAGATCGCGCACCACTTCGACGCCAACGTGCTGTGGGTCGGCTCGACATATAGCGGGCACCCGCTTGCGTGTGCCGCCGGCGTCGCTTCGATCGAGGCGTATCGCGAGGATGGGCTCATCGACCGTTCGGCGCGGATGGGGGAGAAGCTCCTCTCCGAGCTCAACAGGGTCGCCGACCGCCATCCCTCCGTGGGTGACGTACGCGGCCGTGGACTCTTCGCCGGGATCGAGCTCGTGAAAGACCGGCGCTCGAAGGAAATGCTCGAGCGCTGGAACGGTCCGTCGAGCGCACTCGCAAACGCTCTCAAGGCAGCGCTGCTCCAGCGCGACGTCTACGTCTTCTGCCGGTGGAACATGCTCTTTGTCGCGCCGCCTCTCTCGGTGACCGATGAGGAGCTCGCGATCGGCGTTCGCGCCGTCGACGAGGCGCTTGAGATCGCCGACCGGTACGCGGCCACAGGCAAGATCTAGGACCGCCTCCGCTCTGGCTCTGAGAGCGCCGGGATGATCCGCTCGCCGTAGAGCTCGAGGATCCGTTCCTCCTCGCCGCTCATCAGGTAGATGTTGAACTGACGAACCCCGATCGCCGCAAGCTGGCGGAGCTTTTCGATGTGCTCGTCGACCTCGCCCGTGACGCAGAACCGATCCACCGATTCGTTGTCCACAAACGCCGCGTTCGATGACCCCGACTCGGCGTGATGCTGGTAGTCATACCCGGGGCGATTCCGCACGTATGCGGTGAGATCGGCCGGCAGGCCCTTCTCGCCGTAGCGCTTGACCAGATCGACGACGTGGTTCGACACGAGCGCGGGGAACCAGCGCACACGGTCGCGGACCTTGTCGCGCGGCCCGAGGTGTGCCGGCGCGGCGACCATGACCGATACCGCGCTCGCGTCGCGCCCGGCCTTCCGGGCGCCGTCGCGTAGCAATCCAATGCACCAGCCGACCAGGCTCGGATCGGCGAGCTGGATGATCGCGCCGTCGGCGATGCGGCCGGTGAGCTCGAGCGCCTTTGGCCCGTAGCCCGCGATCCACACCGGCAGGTGCTGCTTGCCGGTCCAGTCGAAATGAAGCGTCGTGCCTTCGTAGGTGACCTCGCGCCCTTCGCAGAGATCGCGGATGACGTTCGTGGCTTCTTCGAGCATCGCGAGATCCGTCGGCTTCTTTCCAAGGACGCGACGAGCCGAGTCGCCGCGTCCGATGCCGAGGTCCATCCGCCCGCCGGACAGCTCCTGCAAGACCGCGAGCACGCTTGCCGTCACGGTGGGCTCGCGCGTCGCCGGGTTGGTGACGCAGGTGCCCAGCCGCATCCGCTTCGTGTTCTGCGCCATCAACGTGAGCAGGACGTACGGCTCCTTCCAGAGCACGTGGCTGTCGAAGACCCAGCCGTACTTGAAGCCGGCTGATTCGGCGAGCCGCGTGAGCGACGCCAGTCGCTCGAGCGAGTGGTCGGGTTTCAGGGTGAAGCCGAAGTCCATGAGAGCGGGGATGTTAGGTCAGCCGTGCCACTCGGAAACGTGTTCGATCCGCAGTCGGATCACCGGGGCGTCGCGCAACGGCATGCCCTCGTACTGCTTGTATTTGCCGGCGAGGAGATTGAGCGCGTGTCGATGGTCCTCCCCTTTGGTCAGGATGTCGGCGACACCGTCGATCCGCACCCAGGCACATTTGGACCAGTTCTCGAAATAGACGTCGACGAGCACGCTCGCGCGGCCGTTGGTCTCGACGTTCTTGATGCGACGCAGGTCGCGCCAGTCCTCCACCGACTTCCGTTTCGCGTCGATAGGCGTGAACACGAATGGAGGCTCGTACACGAAGACGATCGGCACGATGTGCGGCCGCGCATATTGGTCCGCCGTCGCCAGACGCGCGACGCGTTCCAGGGTCAGCAGCTCGATCGACCGCGCGCTGAGCTTCTCTGTCATCGCCGCAGCCGCGGCAGGACCTCCTTCGCGTACAGGCGCATGGCGCGCTCCTGGTCCTGTCCGGGGAAGTGGAAGACGAGATGATCGAAGCCCCAATCGAGGTACGGCTTGATCTTCGCCACGTGCTCGTCGGGGTCGGTCGACACGATGAATCGCGTGTGCGCCTTGTCCTCGGCGGCCTTCGCGCGCCGCTCCATCTCGCGCGGGTCCTCGACGCCCGCTTTGTCCTCGGCAGGCAACGCGAGCGCCGCCCACTCCTTGGTGTCTTCCATCGCGCGCTTGGAATCGTGGTCGTAGCTCACCTTCATCTCGATCATTCGCTCGACGTTCGCCGGATCCTTTCCGGCCTCGCGCGCACCCTTCTCGAGCGCCGGAAGGAGGGTGTCCTTGTAGAGCTCGGCGCCCTTGCCGCTCGTCACGATGATCCCGTCGCCTTCGCGCCCGGCGAAGGTCGCTGCCTGCGGACCGCCCGCCGCGAGAAGAATGGGGATCGGCTGCGTCGGTTTGTCGAAGAGCTTCGCTTCCCTGGTGTGGAAGTACTTGCCCTCGAAGGTGACGTAGTTGTCAGACCAGAGCTGCTTGATGAGCTTCACTGCCTCGCGCAGGCGACGAAGACGCTCGCCCGGCTCCGGCCAGTCGGTCGTGGTGAGGGGGGTCTCGTTCATCGATTCGCCGCTCCCGAGACCCAGGAAGACGCGGCCGGGCGCGAGGAGAGCGATCGTCGCCATCGCCTGCGCCACCACCGCGGGGTGGTAGCGGAACGAGGGCGTCACCACGCTCGTTCCGAGGCGCATTCGCGACGTTTTCGCCGCCGCCGCGCCGAGCCACGCGAAAGCGAACGGTGCGTGCCCACCGGTATCCCGCCACGGATGGAAGTGGTCGCTTATGGCGACGCTGTCGAAGCCAAGCTCCTCCGCGAGCACCGCGTAGTCGAGGAGGCGCTTGGGGTCGAACTGCTCCGCAGACGCTTTCCAGCCAAGCGTTAACACTTATCTCTATGAAGACTACGGCGCAGAAGATCCCGCGGGCTTTGGCGCTCTCGATCATCCCTGTGCACGGCATCCCGGAAGTGCGACCGGGCGACGATCTGGTCGGCCTTCTCCTTGCCTCGCTCGAGTCGGCGGGGGACAAGCTCGTTGACGGGGACGTGCTCGTCGTGGCCCAGAAAGTCGTCTCGAAAACTGAGGGTCGCCTTGTGCGCCTCTCCGATGTGAAGCCTGGAAAGCGCGCGCTCGAGATGGCCGAAGAATCGGGGAAAGACCCGCGACAGCTCGAGGTCGTGCTCGGCGAAGCGAAAGAGATCGTGCGGTGGGAGCGCGGAGTCCTGATCGTCGAGACGCGTCACGGCTTCGTCTGCGCGAATGCGGGGGTCGATCGATCCAACGCGGGCGCGCCCGACACCGTCGTGCTCCTGCCTCTCGATCCGGACGCCTCTGCCTCGCGCATTCGCGATGAGATCGCAAAACGAGCGGGAGTGACCGTCGCCGTCGTCATCACGGACACGTTCGGCCGCGCGTGGCGCGAAGGTCACACGAACATCGCGATCGGCATCGCCGGCCTGCCTGCGCTCAAGCGCTACATCGGTCAGCGCGACCCGGAGGGCTACGAGCTGCGCGTCACCGAGATCGCGGTCGCTGACGAGATCGCTGGCGCGGCCGAGCTCGTGATGGGGAAGCTGGATCGGTGCCCTGTCGCGATCGTGCGCGGGCTCACCTTCGAAGACTCGGACGAGACCGCGCACGAATACGTGCGCCCCGCCGACAGAGACATGTTTCGTTAGTGCCGCGCTCCGAGCTCACACCGGCGCAACGCGCGTTCCTTGAGGAGAAGCGCTTCGCCGTGGTCGGGTCGAAGAACCCCGACGGCTCGCCACATCTCGCGGTGATGTGGTACCTGATAGATGGCGACGACATCGTCGTCAACAGCGCGCAGGGACGGATGAAGGATCGGAACCTCGCGGCCGATCCGCGAATGAGCGTCCTCGTCGAGGACGGGTATCGCTGGATCCGGGTCGACGGCCGCGCGGCCATCGAGCACGACCAGAAGGTCGCGCACGCGGACATCCGCCGTCTCGCAGCGCGCTACTACGAGGACGAGCGCAAGGTCGAGGAATCGGTGAAGAACAACTTCAGCAAGCAGCACCGGATCACGTACCGGCTGCCGATCCGTCGCGTGGCCTCGGAAGGCTTCTAAAAAGAAACGCGCCGAGGTGCTAGTCGACTAGCAGCCCCGACTCGGGTCGGTCCATGAAATGTGGACACGCCCGTCGGGTCCCCCACACGACGTCATCTGTCCGCGGATGTCGTCGATCTTGAACTGCTGTTCGTACGAACCTTCCGCCGTTTCCCACGTGACTCTGAGCAGCGTGCCGCGGAGCGAGTCGAGGTCGTTCGGGCCGCTCTGACAAAGGGCGCCGACAGAGTCGCCTACTTGGGACAGCCACTTCGCATCGTGAATTGCCGACGGCGAAACGATCACTGCCGCTGGGTGCTGCCAGCCGATCACGCGATCGATCCAAGACGAAGCGACGTGCGCCGCAAATGCATCGGGAAAGAGCACGGCGACGTCAACAGCCGTCAGCGGCGCACCACCGCTGTAACTCAGGTTGTAGCCGACGCCGCAGATGTAGCCCGGCGTGCCGTAGTGAAAGTTGGTTCCGTAGATGCCAGCGTCGGCGCTCCATGTTCCTTTACCCGAGGGTGCCGGTGTCGCGGCGACCCGAGCTGCCGGGCTTGCGGTCGGGCTCGCCGTCGGTGTGGCCGGCGGCGCCGCGGTGCATGCGGTTAGGAACGCCGCGGCAGTTACCAGAACGATCGAGGCACGCACCCACTTAGTCTCCGCCCAATGAAAAGAGCCCGCCTTTCGGCGGGCCCTTTTGATCGCGTTCGAAACGCTAGTTAGGCGTACCGGCTGCGCGAAGCCGACGGACGCACCTGCTCGAAGCAGGAGCTGCAGTAGACCGGCTTGTCGCCGCGGGGCTGGAACGGCACGCGTGCCTCACCACCGCAGTTGCTGCAGGTCGCCGTGAAGAACTCACGGGGCCCACCCATGCCACGGCTTCCACCGTATGCAGCGCCGCCGCCGCCGCCCATGCCGCCGGAGGCGCGACGCGCCGCACGGCAGGTGGGACAACGTCCCGGCTCGTTCATGAGACCGCGCGAGGAGTAGAACTCTTGCTCGCCGGCCGTCCATGTGAATTCCTGACCGCAGTCTTTGCAGGTCAGAGTTTTGTCAGAGAAGCTCAATTTGAAGCTTCCTCCCTTTGTTGTTCGCGCCGCCTTGAGGACTCGCCAGGACTTGGGAGGAAGTGCCTCACTTGACCCGCGTAGTTGACTCTCGCCGCCGCTGCCCCTTTGGGGCAACTCAAGGGTAACAGTTCAATGCTGCTCGGGGAAGGTATGTGGATAAGCTTCGCCGAGCCATTCGTCGTACCACTCGCCCGATCGGAAGTACGTCCGCGCGAACAGGCCCATTTGTTTGTAGCCGATCTTCTCATTTGCGCGGCGCGATCCGCGATTCGCGTGTGCGACCCAGTTGTGAACGCGGTGCAGGCGTAGTTCGCGCCATGCGAAATCGGTGCGGAGCCTGATTGCTTCACTCGCGATCCCTCGTCCGAAGAGGTCGTGCCGGCCGATGAAGATTCCGCTCTCTCCGTCTCGTCGCACCCAGTCGATATCGAAGATCCCGGTGAAGCCGACCGGCTCGTCGAGATAGGCGATCGTCCAGTTGACCGAGTTGTTGCTGTCGGCGAACTCCTTGTAACGCTTCTCAGCGCTCTCGTCGGTGATTTCACCGAAACGCGGACCCCAGAACCGGCCGACCTCAGGCTGAAGCATCCAAGGGCCGTGCAGCTTGAAGTGTTCGAGCGTCAGCGGCACGAGCGCAACGCCGTTCTCTCCGGCGAGCCTCGGTCCCAGCATCAGCTCGTCGCCCCCGCGGCGAGCGGCGGGTACTCGCGCTCCGCGCTCCAGCGCTCCTGCCAGGTCTCCTTGTCCATTCGAAGCTTCAGCTCGTCGACGTACGCGCCGTCGCGGTAATGAACCTCGTGACCGTGGGCGAACTCGGTGTATCCGAGCTTCGTCGCGATCCTGCGAGCGGCCTGGTTGTCGGCGCGGACGTCGACCGTGACGAGGCGCAGGTCGAGGTAATCGAAGAGATAGCGATGCAGCGCGAGCGCGGCGTCGGAGCCGTATCCCTTGCGCCAGTCGTCGGGGTCGATGACGAACTGATTCACGTCGAACCCGTTCCCCATGGACCAGAGGTGCCCGAGCGCGAACCCGACGAGCTTGTCGGCCGCTTCGATAGACCACAGAACGGTTTGCTTGTCCTTCGCGGCTTCCTTGAAGCGGTCTTTCCACGTCGCTGGCATCGCTGGCTCGTGCCAGACGCGGTGCGCGCGCCGCACACGCATATCGGCCATCCACCGGTTGTACGTATCGAGATCCGCTTCGGTCGGAAGACGCAGCGTTGTCTTCTTTCCGCGGATCGTGCCGCCGAGTGCCATGAACCGAGTCTAGGAATTCAGCGCGTGATGGGCAGCCGCACCGCGAACTCGGCGCCACCGCCATCCACGTTCGAAGCGCGGATCGAACCGCCGTGCGCTTGCGCGATCGCCTGAGCGATCGCGAGTCCGAGGCCGGCGCCGTCGCGCTGCGCGTTGTCGCCGCGATAGAACCGCTGGAAAAGTCGCGTCTGCGCGCCCTGCGGTAGACCCGAGCCCGCGTCGCGCACGCGGATCAGGATCGCTCCATTGTCGCGGCTCCCGCGGACATGCACCGTCGTGCCGCGCGGCGAATGCTTCACCGCGTTATCGAGCACGTTCAGGAAAAGCTGCGCGAGCTTGTCGGGGTCGCCGCGAAGCGACGGCAGCACATCAGCGCCGGCGACGTCGAAGCTGACACCAGCCTCTTTGGCCTGCACCTCGAGCGCCGCCATCGCGCTTTCGAGAAGACGCGCGGGCGCGATCTCCTCGCGCGACATCGTCTGCGCGCCCGATTCAAGACGCGCGACCTGTAGCAGTCCCTCGACCATACGCACCAGCCGTCGCGCTTCGCGGTGGATGATCTCGGCAACGTGCGCGACCGCGTCGCCGCGCGCCTCGCCTTCGACGATCGCCTGCGCGAATCCCTGTATCGAGGTGAGCGGCGTGCGCAGCTCGTGCGAGATGTCGGCGAGGAAGGCCTGCTCGCTGCCGCGCGAGCGTTGGATCTCGCTCGCCATCTCGTTGAACGCGGTCCCCATCTCCGCGACCTCGCTCGGACCCGCGAGCGGTACGCGCGTGCCGTAATCGCCGCCGGCGAATCGCCGTACGCCGGCGACGAGGTCGCGGAGCGGCCGGGTGATCGTCCGAGACAAGAGCGCGGCCACGATGACCGCGAAGCCGAGCGCTATCAGACCGCTGAGCGCGAGTGAGGGGAGCAGCGCGCGCAGGGTGTCGGTGAACACCGCGCGCGGACGCGCGACGATGATGAACCCGAGCCCGACGCC
>DATCPK010000060.1:0-13446 GCA_036570125.1 Candidatus Limnocylindria bacterium | reverse complement strand
CGGTGGGCGAGGAGGGACTCGAACCCTCACGCTCTTTCGAGTACGAGCTCCTAAAGCTCGCGCGTCTGCCATTTCGCCACTCGCCCGGCTCTAGGGTAGCGGCGGGGCTAGCTTTTCCGGCGGTCGACCGCCCACGTCGATCCGCTCTGACGCTTCGCCACTTCCTTCACCTCGGCAGCGGCGCGCGATGCGGCGGTGGCGCCGTCGAAGCGTCCCGGCGGCACGTTCACGATGCCGATCGACACGGTCGCGAATGGGACGTGCCGCAGCTTGCCGCGACGGTCGTGCGCCTCGATCCACCCGCGCGCGCGGTCACCGGGGTCGTAGTGCGAACGGATCGCGCCATCGAATCGTTGCGTGATCGCCTCCGCGAGCGCTTCCGCCTCGTCGGCCCGGGCGAGCAGGACGAAATCGTCACCGCCGATGTGTCCAACGAACCGCTGATCTCCACCGGCCACGTGCACGAGGATCTCCGACAGCATCGTGATCACGCGGTCGCCCCTCGTGAACCCGTAGTGGTCGTTGAACTCCTTGAAACGGTCGATGTCCACATAGAGCAGCGTGAAATCTTCGCGGCCCGCGAGTCGCGACTCGATCTCCTCGGTGATGGTCGGGTTGCCGGGGAGGCCGGAGAGCGGATTCACCGCGCGCATTCCGCTCCATCGCCGGACCGCCGCGCCGACGCGCGCAAGCAGCTCCTCCGCGTCGTAGGGCTTGGTGATGAAGTCTTCCGCACCGGCCTCGAGCTCCGCGAGCTTCACCTTGCGATCCGAGTGCGCGGTCAGGAAGACGATGGGGAGGAAGCGCGTGCGCGGATCCTGGCGCAGCTGGCGGTGCACGTCCGCGCCGGACATCCCGGGGAGACCGAGATCGAGCACGACGAGGTCGAAGAGCTCGTCGCGCATCGCCGCGACCGCGCGCTCGCCGTCGGAGGCTTCGTCACAGACGTAGCCCGCGTCATCGAGCAGAGCGCGCAATGCGCCGCGCGTCGCCTCGTCGTCCTCCACCACCAGGACGCGTGCAGCCATACAAGAAGAGTCGACCGCTTGGGCGGTCACCCTCAATAGGACAGGTGTACCGAATCAGCTTGGTTCGTCGACCGCTAAGTCAACGGGCGGTCAACGTCCTTGTCGCGCTTCGACACCAGAAAGCCGTTCGATGACCTTCAGCAATGCGTGATTTCCGTCGCGCCCGCCGCCGTCCTTCTGAAGTGCCGTGTACAGCGCGTGGACGAGCGCGGTCCCGGGAAGGGAGACGTGGTCGGCGTACGCGTTGTCGAGCACGAGCCGCAGATCCTTTTGCTGCAGGTCGACCATGAAGCCGGGTCGGAAATCGCCGGCGAGCATTTTCGGCGCGTAGTTCTGCATGGCCCACGACGAGCCCGCGCCTCCCGCGATCACCTGCCGCGTGCGCTCGAGGTCGATGCCCTGCGCCTTCGCGAAGACGAGCGCCTCCGAAACTCCGAGATTGTTGATCGCGACGGCGATCTGATTGGCCAGTTTGCACGCCTGACCGGCGCCGTGATCGCCGATATGGACGATCGTCTTTCCGAGCGCCTCGAAGAGCGGCATGGCGCGCTTCACATCGCCCTCGTCCCCTCCGACCATGATCGCCAGGCGCGCCTCGATCGCTCCGACCTCGCCGCCCGAAACCGGCGCATCGAGGGTGTGAAAAGGCGGCTTGTTCGCCGCCGCGCGCTTTGCGAACTCCCTCGACGCCGTCGGGCTGATGGTGCTCATGTCGATCGCGAGAAGGCCGGGATGAGCGCCGGCCGCGATGCCGTCGGGGCCGAAGGTCACGGTCTCGACGTCGGGCGAGCTCGTCACCATGGTGACGACCAGATCCGAGCGCTCGGCCACCTCTTTGGGGGTCCGCACGACGGTCGCGCCCGCTTGCTCGAGAGGCTTGGCGCGATCCAGCGTGCGATTCGTGACGGTGACCGGGAAACCTGCCTTGATGGCGTTCCGCGCCATCGGCGAGCCCATGATGCCGAGCCCGACGAAGCCGACCCGTTCCATCGTCAATCGGTCAGTTCTCGATGTCGTCGTCGCTCGAGAGGAACACGCTGCGGTCGCCGCCCGCCTCGGACACGAGGAAGGTCCCTTCCTCGGTGACGTCGACGTTGACGGAAGCGACCAGCAGCTCGTCGGTGACGTGGATGAATCCGGCGGTCCGCGCGAGCTCGTTCGCGATCGCCTCGGCGAGCGAGTCCTCCTCATACGCGTCCACCATCAGCGCACGCGCCTTCTTCACCAGTGCGAAGAACTCGACCGGCTCGAAGTGGCGTTCGTGCGCGAGGAGCACGGCGCTGCCGAGGTCCTCGTCGCCTTCATGGATCTCGTAGAAGAACACCGGCGACGAGCGTACCCGATTACCATTGGTGCATCTCCATGCAGAGCTCCCCGAAAACCCTGCCGCCATCCGTCAAGCACACGCTTCGTCGAGAGGCCGGATCGAAGGTCACCCTCGACGTCGAGGTGGACGCCGAACGGCTCAAGCGCGCGGCGGATGCCGCATTCGAACGTCACGTGCAGCGCGCGAAGATCCCCGGCTTCCGTCCGGGGAAAGCCCCGCGCGGGATGTACGAACGCGCGTACGGCAAGGAGCATCTCTGGGAGGACGCGGCGGACGACCTGATGGATCAGACGTATCGCGAGATCGTCGACGCCGAGGGCATCGAGCCGATCGACCGCCCCGATGCGAAGCTGACGCAGCTCAAGGAAGGCGAGCCCCTCCGCTACACGGCGACCGTCGTGGTGCGTCCCGACGTTGTCCTCGGCGATTACCTGGCGCACGGCGCGAAGGTCGAGCCGGGACCGCCCGGCGACGAAGAGATCGAAAAGACGATCTCGTCGATGCGCGAAACCCACGCGCAGCTTCGGCCTGTGGACCGCGAAGCGAAGGCCGGCGACATCCTCACCGTCGACATCGATGCGGCCGTCGCTGGTAAAGACCTGCCGCCATTCGCGCGCAACGCGCACATCGAGGCGGGGAAAGATCTCGGCATCGCCGGTCTCGGCGAGGCCCTCGTCGGCATGAAAGTGGGCGACGATAAGAAGCTCGACCTCGCGTTCCCGAACGACGCAAGCGAGAGCGAGCTCGCCGGCAAGACCGGCGCGTTCAGCATCAGGCCGTCGCAAGTCGCCGAAAAGGTCCTGCCGGCGCTCGACGACGAGTTCGCGAAGACCGTCGGCGTGACGGACATCGCCGCGCTCCGAAAAGCCGTCCGCAACGAGCTCGCGCACGCCGCCTTCCACGAAGCCCGCGACGACGCCGCCGACAAGGCGGTCGAGCACGCGATGCGGACGTCTACCGTCGAGGTCCCCGAGCTACTCGTCGAGGACGAGCTCGAGCACCTCGTGAACGATCTCAAGGCGCGCGTGAAGCAGGAGGGTGTGACCTGGGAGAAGTTCCTGCTTCAGGCGCGGAAGACCGAAGAGGACATTCGCAAGGAGTGGCTTCCCGTCGCGGAACGCCGCGCGAAGTCCCTCCTGGTGCTGGATGCGATCGCACGGAAGGAAGGAATCACCGTATCGGGCGACGAGCTCGCCGCTCAGGCGTCGATGTCACCCCTCGCGCAGGTCGACCCGCAGGCTCTCCGGTCGCCCGCGGTGCTCGCCTCTCTCGCGCGATCGATCCGCAACCGCAAGACGGTCGACAAGCTCGTCGGCCTCGATTCGCCTGACGCCGAACGCGAGGCGCTCAAGAAGGCCGGCGGCGAGGACTTCGATCCTCACGGAACCGCGGCCGCACCCGAGGAACCGAAGATCATCGTTCCGGAAAAGTCCGACGCGACCCCCCAAGGACGCGAAGCCCTTCGCGCAATGCTCGAACAGAAGTAACCAAAGCTCGCGTCGCGGGTCTTCCGGTTTCGGGCGGCGAGCAGCGCGTCGCGGGTCCTGTCCCGGGGTCGGGGTCGCGCGCTCGCCTACCGGTCCGCTTCGCGCCGCATTGATTCGCTGCTAACTGACGCGGCCGGCCCTACGGCTCGCGCACAACCCGCTCCCCCGTGCCACCCGCGATGCGGCTCAGCGCACTGGCTGGCGCGTCAGGATGAGGTACCAGCTCCAAGTTTCGCCATTCGGACGGAGATAGAGATCGCGCCTTTGAGTTGAGCCGGGCTGCGTCCACGTCGCTTTCAGGAACGAGCCCGTGGCGTCGCTCTCGATCGACGGCTCCACGGCAACGCGCAGGCCGGTGGCGAACGAATCGCGGAGCTGGGTCGCGAAGGCGGTCCGCGGCGTGAACGTGCCGCCGGCTTGCTCGAGCGCGGCCGCCATACACGGCGCCATCACGGTCGCGAGCAGGTCGGCGTCCAGATGTGTGAACCCGTCGACGAGTGTGCCCGCCACGCTCTCGGCCGATCGTGGCTGGACCACCGCCGTCGATGGCGCGGCCGCGCGCTCCTGATCGGTGAGGAGATGGAACGACCGAGCCATTCGCTCCATCGCGGGCAGACCCGACGTGTCGTTGTAGGCGCTCTGGTACGCGACGACGAAAACGCGGTCCGCGACGGCGAGCACGTAGGTCACCGCGCCGTAGACGCTCGGCCGGACGGCCAGCGCGTTCCGGCCGTCTAACGTCGTGGCCAGGGTCGTCTGGCCCGTCATGGACCCCATCGTTGCGGGAGTGGCCCAGCGCTCCGCCGTCAGTCGATCCGGGTTCGGCTCGACGCGCACGTTAACGACGTCGAATGGAAAGCCGGTGTCGGTCCCGCGCTCGTCCTGCTCCGACACGCGGACGAAGCCGTCGCCCGCGGGGAGCTGCGTCTGGATCTCCGACGAAAGACACGTCGACCTTCTCCATGGCGCCGTGAGGTCGATGCGATAGCCGAGGATGAAATTCGCGTAGACGCCGGGTGTCGCGGTCGGTGACGGTGACGGGCTCGCCGAAGGCACCTCGGTCCTCGTAGTCGGTGTCGGCGAAGGCGATGGCGCCGCAGCGGGCGAGACGCAACCGCCGAGCAACAGCGCCGCGACGCCGATGGCCGCTAGACGAGATATTTCCGGAACCATTCGATGGTGGCGACCCACGCCTTCTGCGCAGCTTCGGGCGCGTACCGCGCGCCGGTGTCGTTATGAAAGGCGTGGTTCACCCCGGCGACGACCAGGATCTGCTCGGGCACGCCGGCTCTCTTCAGCTGCTCTTCCATCTGCGGTGCGGTGGAAGTGATACGCGTGTCCTGCTCGGCGTACACGGCGAGCGTCGCAGCCTTCGTCCTGCTCCCGATGTCCTGATAGTTCGAGGGCTGCGGCCCGTAATACGGGACGCCGGCCTTTAGATCAGCGCCAGCCGCGAGCAGGTTCCACACCTCGCCGCCGCCGAAGCAGAAACCGACGGCCCCGATCGCGCCCGACGTGCTCGCCTTGAGGTACGCGATGGCCGCGGTGTGGTCGTCGAGCCTTTGCTGGAGCGGGAGATTGCCGATCGCGCCCGTGACCGCGTCGCCGAGCTTCTCGCCGCCGCCCTGCCTTGCGGTGAGGTCGATGTTCACGGCGACGAAGCCCGCCGTCGCCGCGCGGCGAACGACATCGCGGATGTGCTCGGTCTGTCCGCGATTCTCGTGGATGACGATCACACCGGGGACGCGACCGCTCGCGATCGGCTTCGCCACGTATGCCATGAGCGACGCCCCGTCCGTCCCTTTGATCTCCGGCCGGGACACCGTGATGCGGGGATCGTTCTCTTTCACGGTGATGCCGTCCGTCGTCGGCGCGGGTGGCGGCGTGGCGAACGGCTGCGCGACGAGGCCGGATGTCGGTGACGCCGTCGCGGCGGCGGTCGACGTCGGGGTCGCGCTGCCTGTCGACCGCGGGGTGAGATCGCATGCCGCGAGCAGCGTCGTCGCGGTGGCCGCGCTTCCCACGACGATCGCGACCCTGCGGATGAGCTCGCGGCGGCCGATGAGTCCATCGCGGAAGTCCTCGATGTGCTCCTCGACGAAATAGCGCTGGGTGTCGTTCAGGCCATCCAGCTGCATCCTCCCCGAGCGGCTACCTGCCCGCGGGCGCCGCGACCGCGATGCGCGCCGCAAGGTCGCGTATGACCTTCGACGCTGCGCTGTCCGGGTGAAGAACGGTCAGCGGCCGGCCCCGGTCGGCTGCGTCGTCGGCGGCCTCCGTGTACGGCACGACGATGTCGGGCTTGCGGTTGAAGAAGCGCGCGACGTGGTCCATCTCGACGCCGGCGGCGCTCGTCCGGTTCACGACGAGGACGGTGCGCTCGATCGGGAACGAGAGCTTTCCGAGGACCTCGAGCGCCTGCTTCGTGGCCTTGAGCGACGGAAGATGCGCGGATGTCACGATCACCGCGGCGTCGGCGACGTCAAGCGCTGCAAGGACCTGCTGTGTGAAGCTCGGGGGTGCGTCGATCACGACATAGTCCGACTGCTTCTGGAGGTGATCGATCGCCTGCTGCACGGCCGGAATGGTGACGAGCTCGGCGCGCTCGGGTACGTCGCATCCGGCGAGGACGCGCACGCCGCTGCGGTCCTGCTCGAGGTATGTCAGGAACGTCGCCTCATCGAGCGCCTCGTGCGCGTTCTCGGCCAGGTCGGCGAGCGTCCGGCCGGAGGACAGATTCATCAGCATCGGGGCGTTGCCGAATTCGAGGTTCAAGTCGAGCAACGTCACGCGATAGATCGTCGTCGCCGCGAGCGCGACCGCCGAATTCACCGCGAGCGTCGTGCAACCGACGCCGCCCTTGCCATGGATGAACAGGACGACGTTGCCGCCGCGCCTCACGAGGGCCTGGCCGCCGGTGGTCGCGAAACGTCTGAGGAGGACCTCGACCTTCGCCGCGAGCACGGCCATCTCGACCGGCTTGGGGATGTATTCGTCGGCTCCCTCGGCGTATCCGGTGAGGACATCGTCGGCCTGCTTCCGCGCCGACAGCATGATCACCGGGATCCGCGCCGTGCGGTGGTCGGCGCGCAGCCGCCGAGTGAGCTCGAGGCCGTTCATGTTCGGCATATTCACGTCGGTGATCACGAGGTCCGGCGCCTTCGTGCGAACCGCCTTGAGGGCTTCCCAGCCGTCGTTGGCCACCGTGACCTCGTACCCGTGCCTCGCCAACCAGGTCGATAGGAGCTTTCGGATCTGCTCTTCGTCGTCGACGAAGAGAATGCGTTCCCCCGCCATCAGTTCTTCGAGAACTGCGCGACCCGCGAGCGCAGCTCCGCCATGGTGAATGGCTTGGCGAGGTGCCCTGCCGCACCGTGGCGGAAGCACTCGTCGATCTGCTCGCGCTGCACGGATGCGGTCATGAAGACGATCGGGATGTGCGCGAGATTCGGCCGCGCGTGCATTGCATCGGCCAGCTGGAAGCCGTCCATCTCGGGCATCGCCACATCGCTGAACACTACGTCAGGACGGATCCTCTCTATCAAGTCGAGACCCTTCCTCCCGTCTTGCGCGATGTGCACGACGTGGGTCGTCGACCGCAGCGCCGTCTCTACGAGCTTCCGGATCATGGGATCGTCCTCGCAGAAAACGACCTTGCTCACGACGCGGCCTCGGCGACCTCGGCGCGCGCACCTGCGCCGCGCGGCAGGGTGACGTGGAATACCGAGCCCTCTCCGACGGTGCTCTCCACCCAGACGGCGCCGCCATGAAGGTGAACGATCTGGCGGACGATCGGGAGACCCAGGCCCGTCCCCTGGATGTGGCGGGTCGCAAGTGATTCGACGCGGCCGTACCGCTCGAAGATCGTCTCCAGCGCCGCCGGCGGGATGCCCATGCCGTGATCGCGCACCACGATGTGCGCCGTGTTGCCCTCGAGGCGAGTGCTCACCACGATCTCGCCGCCGTCCGGCGAGTATTTCACCGCGTTGCTGAGCAGGTTCGCCATCACCTGGGTCAGCTTGTCGCGATCCCCGCTCACCTCACCGACCGTCGGGTCGAGCCGCAGGGTGAGGGGATGTTCTGGCGCGTTCGGACGCATCCGGTCCGCGGCTTCGTTCACGATCGCGTTCAGGTCCACCGCCTCGCGATGGATCTCCATGCGCCCGGACTCCATCTTGTCGAGGTCGAGCATCTCGGTGATCATCCGATTGAGCCGGTGCGCGTCCTTGTTGATGTCGCCCGCGTACTCGCGCATCTCCTCGAGCGTGAGGTCTTCGCTCTGCATCATCTCCGAGAATCCCTGGATGCCGGTGAGCGGCGTGCGGAACTCGTGGCTCACGATCGAAACGAAGTCGCTCTTCGCGCGGTTCAGCTGCTCGAGCTCGGCGACGGCGGCGCGCTGCTGCTCGAACGCCTCGGCCGCGGCGATCGCCCCGCGGAGCTCCTGTGCGACCGACTCGATGAGGCGCGCGTCATCGGCGGTCCACTCCCGAGGACGGTCCGTGTGAACGAAGGCGAGCGAGGCGGCAAACCGCCCACCGACCCGCACCGGTGTGGCGGCGATCGCGATGACGCCGAGCGTGGCGAGGGTGCTCGCGGTCTTGGGCTCGCTGAATCGAGAGTCCTTACGAATGTCGGTCACGAAGAGGGCTCGTCCGAGGCGCGCCGCCAGGCGAGAGACGGGCAGATCTCGCGGCCCGAGGCCCACCGCCTGCGTTCCCTCCGCTGCCCACTCGTAGATCACCTCGAGATTTGCCCCGGAATCGCCGGTCGCGACGACCGCGCGCGATACCCCAAGGACTTTCGCGAGCTCGTCGACAGTGGCGTGCAGGATCTCGTCAGGGTCGAGGCTGCCGCGAGAGCGCTGAGCAACGCGATTCACGAGCGCCTCACGCTCGGCTCTGGCTTCCGCCTCTTTTACCGACAGAGCGCTGTGGATCGACCCCGCGACGTACTGACCCATGATCACGGGCATCTGCGCTCCGTCCGGAGTGAGGTCGCCCGCGCGCGCGCCGAGAAGAAGTAGCGCCCCGACGAGGCGCTCGCGGGAGACGAGCGGCAGCGCGGCGAAGGATCGCGCGCTCGCGAACGCCGGCATCTCTTCCGAAACCTTCGCCCACATCGCCGCATCGGCGGAGGTGTCGGCGATGACGAGCGACTGTCGATGGTCGATGACCCGGACGCGAACGATCGACGGCAGCGCGACGGCGGAGTAGTGGCGGTCTTTGAGCTCCGAAGCTAACGGCCCGTCCGCCGCCACCGTGCGGAAAGCCTCGAGAACGTCGTCGTACACGATCAATGCGATCGTCGTGTTGGGCGGGAGTGCACCGCGGACCGCGGACACGAAGAACACGCCGATCTGCTCGAGATCGAGCGGCCCGGCGAGCGCGGACGAAAGACCGAAGATCGCCCCGAGCTCCTGAACCTTCTGCTCCTCGGACGTCTTGGCCTCGGCCTCTGCCGATTTCGCCCCGGCGAGAGCGGTCGCGAGACGGTGCAGGACGACGGCCGCGATGAGGCTGATGCCGAGCCAGACGATGAAGGACACGAGCTGGATCGACGAAAGGAGGTCGCCGTTGTCCCGTCGAGCGATAACGATTCCGCTCTGAGCCAGCTCGATCGTGTAAATGAACTGGACCGCGAAGAAGATGAGAGCGGCATAGAGGGTCGACGCCGCCACGTAGAGGCGCAGCGAGCGCGGGAGCTTACGCATTCTCTCCTGCCGTCGGCCGAATCGTACTGGCTCGCCTGTCAGGTGGACATGCCCGGAGGCCTGATCCCGAATGGCTACATGAGCGCATCGAGAAAGTGAGCGGTGGCGTCAATCGACTGCCGTACACTCTTTGAACAGGCACAACGCGCGAGGAGGGTGGCCCTTGACGACGCGGAACTACGTGCCGATGGTCATCGAGCAGTCCGGGCGAGGCGAACGCGCCTACGACATCTTCTCCCGCCTGCTCAAGGAACGGATCATCTTCATCGGCGACGCCGTCGAGGACACGATGGCCAACCTGATCATCGCCCAGCTCCTCTTCCTCGAGTCCGAGGACCCCGAGCGGGACATCTACCTCTATATCAACTCGCCCGGCGGCGTCGTCACGGCTGGCCTCGCCATCTACGACACGATGCAGTACCTGAAGGCTCCCGTGAACACGATCTGCATCGGCCAGGCGGCCTCAATGGGCGCGGTGCTCCTCGCGGCCGGCGCGAAGGGCAAGCGGTACGCCCTCCCGAACTCCCGGATCATGATCCACCAGGGCTCCGGCGGATTCCGCGGGAACACCCCTGACGTCCTCATCCAGGTGAAGGAGCTCGAGACCCTCGTGGAGAAGCTCATGCGCATCCTCGCGCACCACACCGGCCAGCCGGCCGACAAGGTGCGACGCGACGTGGATCGGGATCGGTTCATGAGCGCGGAAGAGGCGAAGGAGTACGGACTCATCGACGAGATCTTCACAGGCAAGGAGTCGCTGATCTCGATCGCCAAAGCCGAGGAAGTCGTCCGCGAGCCTGCACCTCGAGAGCCGGTGGCGGCCCGCTAGGCGATGACAACGACCGCGAAGGGCGGTAAGCCCTACCGCTGTTCCTTCTGCGGCAAGAGCCAGGATCAGGTCCGCAAGCTCATCGCGGGTCAGGGCGTCTACATCTGCGACGAGTGCATCACCCTCTGCCGCGAGATCGTGGACGAAGAGTTCATGGAGACGCCGAAGGCGCGAACCCTCGGTGCGAAGGTCCCGAGCCCTCGCCGCATCAACGAGATCCTCGACCAGTACGTCATCGGCCAGGACAAGGCGAAGCGCGTTCTCTCAGTCGCCGTCTACAACCACTACAAGCGCGTCGGTGCGGGTCACCGCGTCGACGACGTCGAGCTCGGCAAATCGAACGTCCTGCTCATCGGCCCGACGGGCTGCGGCAAGACGCTCCTCGCCCAGACGCTCGCGCGGATCCTCGACGTTCCGTTCTCGATCGCCGACGCGACGAGCCTGACCGAGGCCGGCTACGTCGGTGAGGACGTCGAGAACATCCTGCTTCGTCTGATCCAGGCCGCCGACTTCGACCTCAACCGTGCGCAGCGCGGGATTATCTACATCGACGAGATCGACAAGATCGCGCGCAAGGGCGACAACCCGTCGATCACGCGCGATGTCTCCGGCGAGGGCGTCCAGCAGGCGCTCCTGAAGATCCTCGAGGGGACCGTCGCGAATGTCCCGCCGCAGGGCGGCCGCAAGCACCCGCATCAGGACTTCATTCAGATCGACACGACGAACATACTGTTCGTGTGCGGCGGCGCGTTCGAGGGCCTCGAGAAGATCGTCGAGGCGCGCGTCGGCAAGAAGACGATGGGCTTCGGGGCAACTCTGCGCGACAACACCAAGGAAACATCGGCGATCCTCGAGCAGGTCATGCCCGACGATCTCCTGAAGTACGGCCTCATTCCGGAGTTCGTCGGCCGCCTCCCCGTCGTCGTGCCGCTGCAGGCGCTGGACGAGGGCGATCTCATGCGGATCCTGACCGAGCCGAAGAACGCGATCGTGAAGCAGTACCAGAAGTTCCTGGCGCTCGACAAGGTGGAGCTTCAGCTCACGCCGGATGCGCTTCAGGCGGCGGCGAAGGGCGCGGCGAAGCGGAAGACCGGCGCCCGTGGGCTCCGGTCCATCATCGAGGAGGTCCTCCTCGACGTGATGTACGAGATCCCGTCGAGCACGAATATCCGCAAGGTGGTCGTCACGGGCGATTCGATCGAGGGTCGCATGAAGCCGCTCCTCCTTTCAAAGAACGAGCAGATAACGCTCGAGGGAGACGAGGCCACCGCTTCGTAGCGCATTGCCCAACGTTTTGATCAATGCCTAGGCTTTTTTACGCGAGCCCGCGTGACCTCCCGGTCGTCGAACCTCAGCCAGGCGTCAAGGGTTATGTGGTGCAGTCGGATCAGGCTCAGCTCGTCGTCTATGACTACGCCCCTCGGACCGTCATCGAGACCCATAAGCACGAGGTCGAGGAGTTCGGGGTCGTGGTCAAAGGATCGGTCGCGATGGTGATCGCGGGCGAGCAGCGGATCCTGATGCCCGGAGACACCTTCCGCATTCCCGCGAAGACCGCGCATGGCGCGCGCGTGTTCGAAGACGCGACGCAGATCGTCAACGTGTACGCGCCGCCGCGAACGGATCTGTCCACGAGGTCGAATCGGACCGAAGCGAAAATCTGATATCGCGCGGATACGCGGTCGACACGACCCACGTCTTCCGCGGTGATTGCCACATCGCCTACCTGGGGAGGTGGGCGGATGGGTCGCCTTGTCACAGCTCTATTAGTCGCGGTCGTCCTGAGTCTCTTCTGCGGTGGGGTGGCTCTCGGCGGGACCCAGTGGTGTGTGGTGGACCCGGTCATCGTCGTGAACGGCCACAACTCCGACGTTCAGGTCGCCTTTGACCAGAGCAACGCGAAGTCGCTGAGCGGACCGATCGTCTTCCGGTTCCACGTTCCGAGCAACGCGGCCGCCAGCGTCGCGATGCCTCCCTCCACCGTCCCTACACGGTCCAGCTGTCCTATGACCTTCCGGCAGCCTCGAAGCATTCGCCGAATACGGTGACGGTCGAGACTCTGGTCAGCGCGTCCACGGTCTTCGCAACGCAAACGGTCGTAGACATCACCAGGACCGTGTCCATCGCGGTCATCGCCGTCGCCGACGCGTGGGACGCGATGACGAGCGATCGTCCGTACCGCAGGGCGCTCACGGTCGGCGAAGCCAGAACCGAGCTTCTGCGTCACCGCGGGTCACAGTGGGCGCCGACGGTGGTCGATGCGCTTCTCGCGATCGTCGCCGAACCTGCCCCGATCGCGGCGGGCCAAGTCTTGACCGGAGCTGCTAGACCCGCGTAGCGCTGCGCTGACGAACGGCGATCGCGACGAGTAGAACTCCAACGAACGCGACGCATGCGGCGAGTACGACCTGCTCGTCGGTGCCATAGATCGCGCAGCTTCCTCCAGGCTGTCGGTTCAATGCCTCGCATCGTTCGCCAGCTTGCCGAATGAAATAGACCCACCACAGGGCGAACGCGATGAGGAGCCCTCCGCTGAGGGCACGCGACTCCCGGCGCAACGCAGCCAAGGCCACGAGTGCGGCCAGCACGACGAAGCCCAGCGGCGCGAAGGCGGCCAAGGCGAGGGGCACGGCGACGGCTCCGAGCGCAAGACCCGCGAGCGCGGTGCCGAGAGTCCTCTGCAGGCGGCCTCCCTACGTCCCTGATACCTATCCGGGAAGCAGCCTACCTATCGTTCCCGCCCGATGCGCGGGGTTTTTCCACGCGATCCGTTGCTGGTGGGGCGTTTCGGTGCGTGCCTGAGTGGGGTCGCCTGGCTCTGGCTCGGCGGGCAGGGGATCGTGCCGATCGCCGCGGTCGCGCTCGCACTCCTCGTCGCGACGGCGGGGCGGGTCTGGTGGCTCGACCGGCGGAAGGGTCGTGCGCTCGGCCTTCACGAGGTCCCGACGCATGTCGTCGTCGCAGATCTGGTGACCGCGGGACTGTGGATGGTCGGCAGCGCCCCGAATCCGCGGAGCATCGCGTTCGTCATCGTCCTCGCGGTCGGCGCCTTCGCGATGTAC
>DATCPK010000059.1:0-40077 GCA_036570125.1 Candidatus Limnocylindria bacterium | reverse complement strand
GGTCCGTCAGACCGGCGCGCCGACCGCGATCCTCGCGCAGACCGTGAAGGGATGGGCGCTGGGGCCGTCGGTCGAGGCGCGTAACATCACGCACCAGGCGAAGAAGATGAGCTTCGAAGAGCTCAAGATCTTCCGCGACCGGCTGGAGCTTCCGATCTCCGACGACAAGCTCACCGAGGACCCGCCCTACTACCATCCCGGTCCGGATTCGCCGGAGGTCCAGTACATGATCGAGCGCCGCCGCGCGCTCGGTGGCTTCGTGCCGCGCCGCGTCGTTCGCTCGAAGCCGATGCAACAGCCTGAGGCGGCAGCCTTCGCGGAGTTCCCGAAGGGATCGGGCACGGCCGCCGCGTCGACGACGATGGCCTTCACGCGCCTCCTTCGGAACCTGCTGCGCGACAAGAACGTCGGCAAGCGCATCGTGCCGATCATCCCCGACGAAGCGCGCACGTTCGGCATGGACCCGCTCTTCAAAGAGGTCGGGATCTACTCGCCGCTCGGGCAGCGGTACGAGCCGGTCGACGCCGAGACGCTCCTTCCCTATCGCGAGGCGATCGACGGTCAGGTGCTCGAGGAAGGCATCACCGAGGCCGGCTCGATGGCGTCGTTCACCGCCGCGGGAACGAGCTACGCGACGCACGGCGAGCAGATGCTGCCCTTCTACGTCTTCTACTCGATGTTCGGCATGCAGCGCACCGGCGATCAGATGTGGGCGTTCGGCGACGCGCGCGGCCGCGGGTTCCTCTGCGGCGCGACCGCCGGCCGCACGACCCTGAACGGCGAGGGCCTGCAGCATGAGGACGGGCACAGCCAGCTCCTCGCGACGTCGATCCCGAATATTCGCGCGTACGACCCCGCGTTCGCGTACGAGACCGCGGTCATCGTGCGCGACGGAATGAAGCGAATGCTCGGCGACGGCGAAGCGATCTTCTACTACCTCACCCTCTACAACGAGAACTATCCGCAGCCCGCGATGACCGAGGGCGTCGAGGAAGGCATCGTCCGCGGCATCTACCTCTTCCGCCCCGGTGAAGAGGGCCGTCGCCGGCGGGTCACTCTCCTTGGATCGGGCTCGATCATGCAGCAGGTCCTGCGCGCGCAGCAGCTCCTGCAGGAGAAGTACGACGTGAGCGCGGATGTGTACAGCGTCACGAGCTACCAGCAGCTGCGCAACGAGGCGCTCGCGGTCGAGCGCTGGAACCGCCTCCACCCGGAATCCGAGCCGCGTCTGCCGCACGTCACGTCGGTCCTCGGCGGGCATTCGCCGATCGTGGCCGCGTCGGACTGGCTCAAGGCCCTGCCCGACCAGATCTCGCGATGGGTCGGAAGTCCGTTCGTCCCGCTCGGCACGGACGGCTTTGGGCGCAGCGACACGCGCGAAGCGTTGCGCCGCCATTTCGAGATCGATGCGGAAAGCGTCGCCACGGCGTCGCTGCACGCGCTCGCGCTCACCGAGGAGTACGGCGCGGCCGAGGTCGCGAAGGCGCTCGCCGAGCTCGGGATCGACCCGGAGAAACCGGAGCCGCGAACCGCCTAGAGCGCCCGCACCTCGAGCGGATGCTCGCCGTCTCGATCCACGCGAAACGCACGACCTTTTGGTCTGGCGCTCACGATCTCGATGAGGCGCTCGTCCTCGTATCTCGCGGCGACGCCATCGTCCAGGGCGATCCCTGGCGGCAGGCCCGCCGCGATCTCGCGCGCATACACGGGCCGCCTACGCTCCTGCGAGTCGTAATGCGGGCACGCGCTTCCCTGGAGCAGCTTGAGGCCATCGCGCAGCGGGCCGAGCTCCTGCGTGAACGAGTCGGTGATGCCGGCCTCGAACCAGCAGATGCATCCCGCCGACCAACCGGTGAGGATCGTCCCATTCCGGTACGCGTTGCGCAGCGCTTCTTCGACCCCGTGCAGGCGCCAGATCGCGAGCATGTTCGCGGTGTTTCCTCCGCCGACCATCACGACGTCCTGCGAGCGGATGAGCCCAGCGATGTCGTCGGCGGTGCGATCGAAGAGCAGGAGATGCGATGGCTCGCACGCGAGCCCGGCGAGCGACACATAGAAGGTGAGCACGTACGCGGCGTCGTCGCCGGAGGCGGTCGGCAGGAACAGGATCTTCGGCCGCGGCCGGCCGGCCACCCCGAGCACGTAACGGACGAGGGCAGGGTGCTCGAGCTGCTGTCCGCCGCAGGGCACGATGCGGCGCTTCGGGTGTCCGCCGAGCATGTTCCAAGAGCCTACAAAGGATTAACGAGTTCTCAAGGCATGCCGGGCAGACTGCGGCCATGCACCACGGTCCCACCGTGCGTGGGAGTCGTACCTATCCAATCCCCGATGTCGCCGTCGCCGACCTGATCGAGCGCCTCTGGGCCAATGGCGAGCTCAGGGATCTCGACGCCGAAGGTCGCGTCTTGATGGGCCGCGCCGCCGCTTCGGCGACCCTCGAGCCGACCATCGTCGTGCGCATGCGCCTCTCGCAACGGGCCGCCCGCGTGTCGGTCGCGCCGGACGCCGAGGCCTCCGAGGGCTTCGCGATCTCCGCGGCCGGACCGGTCGAGGAGCTTCTGGGGACGCTCGGATTTCATCCGGTGCAGCGGTTCGCGTCGCTGCGATATGTATTTGCGGTGGACGGGGTGAAAGCAGAAGTTATCCATACGGCCCCGACCGGCTGGTCGTGCGAGCTGACCGCTGAGCCGCAGAGCCTCGCGGCCCTCGAGGCCGTCGAGCGCCATCTCGGGCTAGAGACTACGCGCTGATGGAGTCATAAGACAGAGACCCCGCGACCTTAATCCGTTCTCAATTCCGCTTCTGCACCATCGCTTCACTAGCGAACGGATGAGGGGTGGGACCTATGGCTGCGGTCGTTGCACCGACGCGCGCGATACCGCTTGTCGACTTGCGAGCTCAATACGCGTCGATCCGCGACGAGATCCGACCGGCGATCGACGAAGTCCTCGAGGGAATGCAGCTGACGATCGGGCCGAACGTCCGCGCGTTCGAGGAGGAGTTCAGCCGGTTTTGCGGCACGAAGCATTCGATCGGGGTGGGCAGTGGGACCGATGCCCTGCAGCTCGTCCTGCGGGCGCTCGGGGTGCAGGCCGGCGATGAGGTCATCACCGTATCTCACACCTTCTTCGCAACGGTCGAGTCGATCCTGTATTCGGGGGCCCGGCCGGTCCTGGTCGATGTCCGCGAGTCAGATTTCCTTATGGACGCTGATGCCGCCGCCGCCGCGATCACGCCCCGGACTCGCGCCATCGTGCCGGTCCACCTCTACGGGCAGACCGTCGACATGCGCCCATATCTCGAGCTTGCCAAGCGCCACGGCATCGCCGTCGTCGAGGACGCGTGCCAGGCCCACGGGGCGACCCTGGACACCGGCGGTGTGGCCGGCAGCGCCGGACGCGCCGCCGCCTTCTCCTTCTATTGCAGCAAGAACCTCGGCGCTTACGGCGAAGCCGGCGCCATCACGACCGACGACGACCAGCTGGCTCAGGACCTCCGGTCACTGCGCGAACACGGCCAGAGCACGCGCTATTACCACCCGGTCGTCGGTTACAACGCGCGGCTCGATGAGATCCAGGCGGCGGTCCTCAGGGTGAAGCTCCGGAAGCTCACGCAGTGGAACGAGCGACGTCGGACGATCGCACGCCTCTACGGCGAGCTCCTCGCGGGTCTCGACCTGATCCTCCCGCTGATTCCCGAGGGCGGTCGGCACGTCTTTCACCTCTACGTGGTGCGCGTCTCGGCGGAGCGGCGCGACGCTCTGCGCGCGCGTCTCGGCGAGCGGGGCATCGGGACCGGCGTGCACTACCCCGTGCCGGTTCACCTGCAGGAGGCCGCTCAATTTCTCGGATACGCGCGCGGAGATCTTCCGGCGACGGAGCGACTCGCTGCTGAAGTGGTGTCGCTCCCGATGTATCCCGAGCTTCTCGACTCGGACGTCGAAGTCGTCGCGGACACGATCAAGGAATTCTTTGCGTGAACAGTCCGTGTCGGCGAAGTGAGGTCCGCATAAACAAAGTCTTGTTACAAAAATTCGTCATTTTGATGATTCCGTGTGCGGTCACTTCTGGTAGCTTCCATTTACGCGCTCGCGCGACCAGTGGGGAGATTCAGCAGCAACAAGCCCTCGTGTGACGGTACTTGGGCGATCGGCGTGATGCAGGTGGGGTTGGTGGGGTACGAAGAGATGAGTGGCCTTGGAATCGCCCGCGGTAATCAAGCATTGCTTTCCGTAATCCCGACCGGACGGGAGCTGCGTCAAACGGCGCACGACATACGCACGCCGCTTGCCACCGTGGTGCAGGGCGTCGACGCGCTCCTCGATCTCGGCGACACCGACGGGCCGCGCGCGCGCCACATCTTCGAACTCCTTCGCCGCAATGTGCTATGGATGGGCGAGGTTCTCGATAGCTCCAGCGTGAGCGCAACGCGTGCGCGCCAGAGGTTCGACGCGATCTCACTCATCAACGAAACGGTGAGCCTGATGCAGCCGGTGCTGGACGCGCGTGGACAAACGGTGACCGTCAGCGGCGCGACCTCGGTCAAGCTGCAGGCGGACCACGGCGGCGTCGCGCGCGCCCTTGCCAATCTTCTCGAGAACGCTTCGAAGTACGGTCCGCGCGGCGACGAGATCCTCGTCTCGGCGCGCCGGCGTAAGGCCGGAACGGTCATTGCCGTGCACGACCACGGACCGGGGATACCACCCGGAGATCGCCGCGCGATCTTTCGTGCGTTCTACCGAACGGCAGCGGCGAAAGCATCGCCGGAGCAGGGCTACGGCCTCGGTCTGGCCATCGTGCAAGAGGTCGCGGAGGCGCACGGCGGACGTGCCGGCGTGACCTGCACCGCGGGCACGACACGGGTGTGGATCTTCCTACCGGATCGCGCGCCGACCGCGTGAAGATCCTCTTGGTCGAAGACGACCTCGACCTCATCGACGTCACCGCCTACTCGCTTCGCCGCGAACGGTTTGCGGTGATCGAGGCGACGGACGGGGCTCAGGCGCTCCATCGATGGAAGGTCGACCGGCCGGATCTGATCGTCCTCGACCTCGGGCTCCCGCGTCACGACGGGTTCGAGGTCCTGCAGCGCGTGCGCGAGAAGGACACGACGCCGATCGTGGTCCTCTCGGGACGCCGTAACGAGCAGGACGTCTTCCGCGCGTTCACGCTCGGCGCCGACGACTTCGTCGCGAAACCGTTCGCCGCGAAGCATCTCGCACTCCGGATCCGCGCGATCCTTCGCAGGAGCTCGGCCGAGCCTGTCGATCAGTCCGAGCCGACCCTGGTCCTCGGCGACATTCGCGTCGACCCCGAAGTGCAAGAGGTCCAATGGGGAGACTCGTACATCCGCCTCACCCCGACGGAGTTCAGGATCTTCCACATCCTCGCGATGCACGTCGGCCGCATCGTGACAACGAGCCGACTGCTCGCGTACGTCTGGGGCTACGAGGGCGGTGATCCGAACGCGCTCCGCACCCACATCAGCCACCTGCGGACCAAGCTCGACCTTCGCGCGCACGGCGCGACCATCGCCGGCGTCCCCGGCGTCGGCTATAGATTCATGGCCTCGAACGCGGACGAGGCGGCCGCCGCTTCCGGCGCGGCGGTGTCCGTGGCGCGGCAGCTACGGACGAACGCGGCCTCCTGACCTCGCGACGCCGCGCGGCCCGATCGGTCGCCGCTGCGTTCATCGCGGTGGCGGGCATCGCCGCGACGGCCTGCTCCACGATCCCGCGACCCGAGAGCCTCGGCGTGCAGGTCGATACGGGGACGAGCGTCGGCGCATTTGCCACGCGACTCGACACGCAGATCGTGTATCCCGCCGTCCTCGATGAGGACATACCGACGGGTGTCGAGCAGCTCGCGCGCTATGCGTCCGGTCGTCTCCCCGAGCTCCGGGTTCGCCTGATCCTCGGGACCGACGGCGCGTACGTCACGCCCGATCGGCGCCATCTCCCCACTCTTCCTGCGGGGTGGACGCGCGAGGACTGGGATTTCACGTCGCTCGACCTTCTGGTCGGCGACGTCTTCCGCGCCGGAGCGCGGCCGGTGATCGATATCGGCTACATGCCCGACTGGATGTGGCAGTGCTCGAGCGGCACGCCTCTGGATCCGACCTTCACTGCCTTCGGCGAGTACGCCGCCCGACTCGTCGCCTACTACAACCAGGGTTCCTTCGTCGCGGAGGACGGCCGGACAATCCGCAATCCCGCCGGAACGAGCCGTCGCGTGGATACGTGGGAGCTCTGGAACGAGCCGAACTTCCAGACCCTCGCGTGCCATCCTCCGAACACACCCGGGGCCAGGGTCCCGCCGATCACGCCCGCGCAGTACCTGGCGATGTGGAACGCCGCCGCGCCCAGGATGCGCGCGGCCGATCCAACGATCAGGCTGGCCGGACCGTCGACGTCCGCCGGCGTGACCGGCCAGAACCCGGATTACCTGCCGCTGCTCATGAAGAGCGCGACGATCAAGCCCGACATCGCGACGTTCCACGGCTATGGCAGCTACACCGCCGACGAGACGGACGGGTGCCTCTTCGACAACGCACCGCCCGCGGGACGGGCGTGCTTTCAGGGAGGGATCCCCCTTCTCGTTCAGGGCTTGCGGCAGGTCCGCGCGTGGGCGCCGAGGGCGGAGACCTGGATCACCGAGGTGAACGTGCTCGCGTCGTACGGCAACGATCCGCTCGCGCGGAACTGGAACGCGCTCGGCACCGCATGGCAGGCGAGCGCATTCGTGCGTCTCGGCACAGAAGGCGCCTCCGCGCTGTTCCACTACTCGTTCGTTCACCCGGGCGGCAATCAGTTCTCGGTGCTCGATTGGACGAAGGGGCCGGACTTCGCCTCGCCGCTGCTCGCGTACTGGACGGGCTATCACCTGGCGCGGCTCTTTCCGCCCGGAAGCGAGATCTTGAAGGCGACCTCCACGCAGAACGGCATCGACACGCTCGCGGTGAAGCTACGGAACGGCGAGGTGCACGTCCTCGTCGTGAATCGCAAGGTCGCTAGCTCAAGCGACATCGGCGGTAAGGGCGTGGCCACCACCGTGGACGTGACCGTCGCCGGCCTGAGCAAGGCGGGAGCCGTGACGCTCTGGCAGTTCGACGCCGACACGCCGCGGGCCACCGGGCCGATCCCGCAGCCGATGTCGCCCGCCTCGAGCGTCTCCGTCCGATTCGGCGGCTACGGCGCCGCGATCGTGGAGTTCCGGTAATGAGCAGGGCTGTCGCGCTGAGCCTGCTCCTCCTATTAATAGTCACCGGCTGCGCTCCGGCGGCCAGAGGGCCGTGGACCCCCAGCACACCACCCGGCGGCCGGGCGCTTAGCATCTTCGGCGACCGCCTCGCGTTCGGGCTCCGCAGCGACCCCGCGGACCTCGAGTGGATGGTCCAGAGCGGCGTTCCGTGGGCCGCTCGGTACACCTATCTCGCGGGCGGCGTGAACACCGGCGCGGGTTGGGCGACGTGGTCGCCGGCGCCCGGTGCGTATGCGGCGGAATACGCGGCGAAGAGCGCGGCCGCGGGCTACATCCCCGTCTTCAGCTACTACCAGCTCCAGCAATCGATGCCCCACACGGGTGCGACCGAGGCGGAACGCGACAACACCAACCTCGCCGACCCGCGGACGATGCGGGCGTATTACGAGGACTTCGCGCTGCTCATGCGGAGCCTCGCCGGTTCGCCTCGGCCTCCGATCGTCCAGGTCGAACCCGATCTCTGGGGTTACCTCGAGCAGCGCAGCGCGAACCCGGCCTCGATCCCGGCAAGCGTGGCGTCGTCGGGGTATGCCGACGTCGCGAGCGAGCCGAACAACGCCGTTGGATTCTCCCGCGCGCTCCTCGATCTGCGCGATCGGTACGCGCCGAACGTGCTTCTCGCGATCCACGCGTCGGCCTGGGGCGCTGGGAGGGATCCGGCGGTGTCGACCGCCGACTTCGATCCGGTGCCGCTCGCGAACGCGAGCGCGAAGTTCCTCCGTTCGCTCGATAGCGCCGGCAGGTGGGATCTCGTCTTTCACGACATGATCGACCGCGACGCCGCGCTCGCGCAGCCCGCGGACGGCCGCCGCGCGTGGTGGGACCCGACCGACGAAAGCGTGCCGGACTTCGGGCGGTGGCTCGCGTACGTGCACGCGCTTTCGCGAGCGCTCGACCGGCGGATCGTGCTGTGGCAGGTACCCGTAGGCAATCAGCGCTACCGCACGATGGACAACTCGGCCGGGCACTACCAGGACACGCGCGCCGAGTACTTCCTCGCTCATCCCGATCTCCTCGCGGACGCCGGAGTGGCCGCCGTCCTCTTCGGACCCGGCGTCGACGACGCGACCTGGTACACCGACGCGCGCAAGGACGGGATCACGAACCCGGACCCGGTGAGCGCATTCGGGTGCGATCGCTGCAACACCGAGGTCTCTCGCTTCGCCGACGACGACGGCGGATTCCTGCGCGTAGCCGTCGGCGCGTATTACCGGAGCGGGGGGGTCACTCTCCCTCGGCCCTGACCCGCATGTGAATGTCTTAGGCGCTGTATCGGTACAACGCCTCACCGAGCGCGCGGCAGACGAGCGGAGCTGAATGACGGATCAGCGGGGCGAGGGCGTTGCGTACTCGCGTGCCGCCAGTCTTCTGGGCGGCGCCGAGGAAGGTGTAGTTAAGCGCGCTCTCGCGAGCACCCCAACTGGACTTGAAGCGGCGCAACCCCGCGTCGGCTATGTCACTCCGCCCGAAATCGAGATTCCCGTATCCGTCCTGGCAGGCTGCCCCAATCGCCGTCCAGAAAAGGAGATCGTTCGGACGATGCGCCCATTCGCGCTCGTCGGATGCTCCGTACTTGTAGACAAGGGTTTCCCCGGACGCAAGAAAGATTGCCGCGCCAAGCGGGCGGCCAGCCCGGCGCGCGGTCAGGACGAAACCGTGGCCCGGCGCGATGATGCGCTCGCCAAGGAGACGAAAGAAACGCCATGGCTGGACCGGCACGCCGAGTCGTCGCCTCGTCCTCACATGGAGCCCGTAGAACGCCTCGACGTCACTCAAAGCGTTCCCAACGGCGATCTGGACACCCGCGCGCTCCGCATGCCGCGCGTTTCGAGCGTGGGCGGGGGCTACGCCGCGCAGGGTTGCCCCCGCCTTGCGATCGAGCGCCAAGACGTGGCGTACCGCGACGGAAGCGGAGTTGGCGGGGCGCGAACGATGATCCGCGCGTACCTCTACGCTCGAGATCCCGTTCTTGATGGCGAACCGTTCGAGCTCTCCTACGAACGCTGACACGGCGGGCGCACTGCCGAGTGGTGCGCAGGCGTCCGTGAAAGGAAGAGAGCTCCACCGGCGGCGAAACGGTCCGCCAACGGCGAGGAACGGCGCCCCGGCTACGGCCGTTGAGCCCTCGGTCGCGATCACCGCGAACGCGCGAAAGCGATACGTTTGCGCGAGTACGGAAACCCACTCCGCGCGATGGAAGATCGTTGAGTCCGGGGCAGCATCGACGAATTGACGCCAGCGCGGATCGTCGATCGACACCCGTTCGAGCTGAATCACAGACCACCTCTCCCGACGAAGAGCTGCAGCACCTGCGGAAGTTCCAGGAGCCCGGGGAGCGGATCGTCGGAAGCAAAAATCGCGGACACGATCGGCGGACGGAGCGACCGCAGATAGCTCCTGATCGGAAGCCTGCCGCGAATGATCTCTGTGAGCGCGACGGGGACGTCGGTGGTGAGGCGCATCCAGCGGACTCCTGGTGCGCCGCGGACGGGAACAACCGGTTCCATGTGCAGGACTCTCCAGAGGAGATACGGGAAATCAACACCCGCCGCCGGACCGATCCCATGCCAGCCCCAGACCCGCGGATTGACGTCAAGTAGCTTCAAGGTCCCGCTCGACGGATCACGCTTGAATTCGATCTCGAGAAGTCCGGTGAAGTGCATGGCGTCGATGAGCCGCTCCGCGGCTTGTTCGACATCGCGCGCCGCGATGGTCTCGACATACGTGCTCGACCGGCCAATCGTGATCGGCCATTGCCGAAGACGTCGCGCGCAGAGCGACGCGACTGGACGACCGTCGACCGCGAGCGCGGCGTACGAGAGCTGCGCCTCGCCACCGCCCGCGATGAGCTCCTGAATGAGAACGGCCTCCGATGGCACCAGCTCGCAGGCAGCGCGATACGCTTGGACCAGCGACCTCGCGTCGTCGGCCCGCCAGGCCTTCGCCGATGTGAGCGCGTTGATCGCGGGCTTGAACGCGGGTTTCACGATCACCGGGAAATGGTCCGTCGCGCGCGTGAGCTCAGCCTCGCTTGCCGGCGCGAGCGTCCAGGGGTGATCGACGCCTACTCGATCCGCGAGGGCATAGGTGAGACGTTTGTCATGCGCCCATCGCAGCGTGTCCCACTCGGGCACGCTCACGATGAAGTCCCTCGCGAGAAGGCGCCGGTGGCGCGCGACGAGCTCGGCATTGTGATCGTTCGTCGGAATCAACGTCCAACCAGCGGCCGTGCCCTCGGCCGCGAGATGGTCGAGAAACTGAAGCTCGGCAAGCTGCCCACCCTTGGGCATGCGAAGGCTTCGACGCACATACCGCGAGCCGGCCGCAATCCAGTGGTCATCGGTCACAAGCCACACGGGGATCCCTTGACGTCCGAGGCTCCTGACCACGGCGAGCGCCCGATAGTCGCCGCCAAGCACGATGGCACCGGTCTGCTTCTTGGGGCGCGCGCCCGGCACGCCGTCGGGCCTTCGCCCGTGGGCCTGGACGCTCATCTGCTCGCTCCCGCCCGGCGGGCCTCGACGCTAACAAGGTCTCGGTCTAAAGAACGATCGGCTACGGCGATCGCGCGACACAGTTCCTCGGCGGCAAAGGCCGTGCCCGCGACGAATCGCATAAGCGGTCCATAGGCGTACGTGCTCGGGGCCCCGAGAAAGTGGAGGCCGCGGACGCTCGACTCGAAGCCTGACCTGAGCAGAGGCGCGCCAGCGCGCGCGGCAATTCGCGCGGCGAGCGTCGGCCCGATGAACGGGTAGGCCGCGACGTTCACGCGGTAACCGGTCGCGCAGATTACGTGATCTACACGTCGGATAGTGCCGTCATCCAAGTCAAGATCTATCTGAGTTCCCACAGCTTTGGCAAGGCGGACCCGCACCCCCGTCGTGAACGTGACTTCTCGCGTTCGCTCGAAAAGCCAGCGGGTCGCGGCGGGCCGGATGGCACGCGCTGCCATACGTTCCCGCAACACGGGAGGAATGCGGGCGAAGACGGTCGGGTGGGCGACGATGAGGCTAAGTCCGATCGGGCCCACATCGGTACGCGGGAAAAGGAGTGGTCGGAACGGCCCAGAACGACGCTCGAGCCGAGACTTCCGTTGAACCCAACGTAGGCCGCCGCTCCGCACGAGCACGTCGACCCGGGCTCCCGCATCGGCGAGGAGGGCAGCCGATTCCACCGCACTCTGACCTCCGCCAACGATCGCCACGCGACGATCGCGGAAGCGGCCCAGGTCCGCGTGGTCCGAGGAGTGCGTCGCGAGATCGCGCGGAAGAACCGCGAGTTCGGGCGGTGTCCAGGCAAACGAACCAATACCCGTTGCGACGACGACGCGGCGGGCCAGGAGCACGTCGCCGTCCGCGACGGTCACACGGAATCCATCCCTTTCGGATTCGACGGAGGCCACCTCACGTTCGTCGATCTGGCCACGAGCGCTCTCCAGGAACCAGTCACCGTAGGCGATGAAGTCGGCGAGAGGGATCGGGCGGGCGAGTATCTGTCCCGACGCTACCTCGAACGATGCGAGACTCGACAACCCGCGGGGTTCCCCGATGTGCGATGCGTCCCAGCTGGAGCGCAGGTACATCCCTTTCGGCATGTGCTCGCGCCAGAACGACATTACCCGTCCGAAGTGGTGCACCTCGACCCCTCGCGCACGGAGATGCGCGGCGGCCGCCAGGCCGTAAGGCCCCGCGCCGATCATGACGACGGGGCTGCGTGACGCTCTTGGCCCCGACGACATCAGCGGGTCTCCCAGAGCCGCAGAGCAAAGTCGCCGAGCGTAAGCGAATCGATGTCGCCGGTCACGGCCACAACGCTCTTCACCCCGGCGGGCCAGCGAGCGACCCGCACGAGCGACGCCGTCGAGCTCTCCAACTGAGTGAGCACCGCCCGCTCGGACCAGTCGGTGCCGCCGATGAAAACCGCGAACCGTGTCTTCTCGGCCGACCGCTCGACGACATAGCCCTCCTCGCGCAGAAAGGCGACCAGATCGTCGGGCGCTCTCACATCGACCCCGACCCACGGGCGCAAGCCAGAGCAGAACTCGACAGCCTCATTCGCGGTGCCGAGCGAGCGGTCCATCCCCGACCGATTCAGTGCGAGCGCCACGTCCGGGGCACCGACGGCGGTGGCGCTGAACCGTCCGGAGGAGATCTCGCGGATCTCCAGCCTTGCCGCGGAACGCCTATGCCACCACTCGGCGATTTCGTCGAGTCGCGCGATCCAGACATCGGCGAGCGATCGCGCCTCGGCGAGGACCGCGGCGAGTGCCTCACCGCAGTCGAAGATCCGCTCCGGATGGAGCATGATCGTGAACAGTTCGCCGTCGCGGTATGTGGCTCGCAGGATCCCCAGCCACGCTTCGATCTGAGCCGCGGTGGAAAGCCCGAGCCGCTCGACCATGATCTCGTCGTCCGGCAGTGAGACCGGGATGTGGACGAGGCCGTCGACGAAGCGCGGCCGGGAGACTACCCGATCGGCGTCCCAAGACCCGTAAAAACCTAGCGCGCGACGATATCCATCGGACCGTCGCGCCGCATCGCTCAGCACCGGGAAATGGATGCCCTGGCTCGAGTGGTAGCGGAGGCCCAGCGCGCGCAGAGCGACATCGGTGTGGCTTGAGTACCGCAGGTACGGCCCCCGGAACCCGGTGAACCGTATGCCTGCTTCGCCGAAGTAGCGTGCGGCGCGGGCGATGCTCTCGAGTTGCTGCTCGAGCCCGAGCAAGGCGTGGTCGTTGTGCACGAGCCCATGGATCGCGAATTCCACCCCCTGCGCGGCGTATTCGGCGATGAGCCGCGGGTGCCGTCGGAGCACCACCGCCGTAACCGGAAGGCTGGGATAGGCGTTCACCGCGCGCGTGAGCTCGACATACCGCCGGAGCGATCGGTTGGCCAGCCCATGGCCGACCTTGAACCGCCAGGCGATCGCTGCGGCGCGCACCGCGTATCCCCCGACCCCCTTTGCACGGATGCTCATGGCGACGCTCACCCGCGCGCCGCTCTCTCGTGCTGCGATACGCCGGCCGGTCCGTGAATCAGGTGATGTACGACGCTCAGGTACCGCTCGCGTTGGTGTGGCCAGCGGTACGGTTCGTTCCGCACTGCCGCACGCTCCGCGAGCGCCTTCGCGCGCCCACGGTCCGCATAGAGGTTGCGGATCGCGCGAGCGAGATCGGCGGCATCGCTGGGCTCGAAAATCTCGAAGCAGTCGCCGCCGAAATACGCTTCGACCGCGGCCGTCCGCGAGACAAGCGCGGGCTTCCTCATGCTGACGAAGTCGAACATCTTGTTGCAGTGGGTCACGTCACGGAACGCATCTCGTTTCATCGCCACGACGCCGGCGTCTGCGGACGCGATCGCCTGGACGAGCTCATCCATTGGCACCCAGCCTTGGCTGAACTCGACACGATCGCCAATGCCCCGCGCTGCCGCAAGACGCTCCAGCGCTGGCCGGAACGTGCCTCCGCCGAAGAGCCGCAATCGCAGCCCGGGGATTTCATCGCGCAACAATGCGACCGCATCGATGGTCGTGTCGAGCCCGTATCGCTCTTCCATCGTGCCGTGCGATATGAGGACGAAGTCGCCGTTCTGGCCTGTCCTCGGCGGAAACCGCGTCGGGTCGAAGACCGATTCGTCCGAAGCATTCAGGATCACGTCGATCCGAGCGGCGTCCGAGCCGCGCCGGACGAACGCCTCGCGCATCTGCTCCGTGCACGTGATCGCGTGATCGGCGAAGCGGACGCAGATTCGCTCGATCCAGCCGAGGACTGTCACTCCGCCATCCTCGAGTGAGGTCTTGAATTTCGACGCGAAGAATTCGGGCATTGGCTCGGCCAAGTGGATGAGCACCGGCGTCCCCATCAGCTTCGGAACGAGCGCCGCGAATACGAGCGAGTCTGGCGGCGTATTGACCTGCACGAGGTCATACCTGCGTCTGAGGTGGAGGAACGTCACATACGCCGCCGCTAGGATTAGGAAGAGCGCGTACTCAAACAGGTAACGCGGGATACCGCCCCGAGTGTGGCTGAGGGGTAGTCGGCGGACCGTGACTGCGCCCTCCCGCTCGAACCTCGCTTGGCCGCTACGTCTCATACAAAGGACGTCGACCTCCGCACCATCAGCGACCAGGGCACTAACCTCACGCCGCAGAAGCGGGTCGTTGTCGAAGTACATCTGGCGGATCACGCAGATCCGCAGCTGGTTCCTCATTGAGCGTCTCCACTCGTCCGCGAGAGACGGAGGCCATTGACGCGGCCGCGGACGAGGTCCGTCGCCGCCCGGAGATCATCGAGCGGGAACGCCTGGAGGACGAGGCACGTAGTCGCGAAGGCGGCGATCCCTATTGCGGCGGCGACCGCGACAGACGCCGTCGCGAACGGTTGTATGAGGACGGCCGTCACAAATCCGGCTGCAACTGCACGGGACGCAAGCCGCGCGACTGCTCCCCGGAGGAGGCCTGGTGGTGTTGCGAATACGAGGGCGCCCAGCAGGAAGAGCTCGGTGGCGGACGTGATAGCAGCCGCCGCCTCCTGCCCGTATACGGGAATTGCGAGGAAGTTCGCGGAAGTATTCAAGATCGCCGCAACCACCGCGATAGCAAGGAGCCTGCGTTCGTGGTGGAGCGCGAACAAAGCCGAGGCGAGCACAGAGTTGACATAAAGGAACAGGAGGCCGGGAGCGAGCAGCCGGAGGGCGTTTGCCGCCGGTCCATACGCCGGCATCGGATACAGGACCCCGATGATCGGCGTGGCGAGGCCAATACAGAGGACCGCCACGAGCACCCCGGCGAGCGTGAGATAAGCGATGGTCTTCTCCACGGCGGGACGCAACGCCGCGGTTGAGTTCGTCGACAACTTCGAGTAGACGGGGTAGAGGACCGTTCCGCACACGATCGCCGGGACGATCGCTAGGGCGTTGAAGAGCCGGTACGCGGCTGCGTAGTGGCCGAGGCTTTCGCGCGTGGTCATGCGCTCCACGAGTGCCATGTCGACGTTGAAGTAGAAGGTCCCAGCAATCCAGTAGAGACCGATGGGAAGCGCGGCGGCGGCGAGCATCCATGTCGACCGTGGGGCGATGCGCGGCGCGGTGAGCCCTCGGCCGCGAAGGCCGACAACCAAAAGCGCGACGGCCAGAGCCGCCGAGATCGCGTACACGGCCGCCACGCTGACCACTCCGAATCCCGCGGCGAGTATCGCGATGCCCACGATCGCCGCGGCGACCCGTTGCAGCGCGTTCGCTAACGTCGGGAGCAGGAAGCGCTCGTGCCCTTGCGAGAACGCGGCGAGCGCTCCGGCGACGCCAACGAAGAGAAGCGAATCGACCAGCACCATGATCGTCGCCTGAAGCTCGGCGTCGTACCCCAACGCGACAGTGATGCCCCAAGCGAGCGGCAGCGCGGCGAGCCAGAGCGTCGCGCGTAAGACGAGGGCCGACCAAAGCACACTGGCCTCGCCGGATCGGGTCTGCGCGACAGCACGCGTTACATGCGTCGCGACTCCAAAGTCGACCACGATCGCGAAGAAGGCGGCGTAGCTAAGCGCAAGGGAGAGCTCGCCGAAACGGGCTGGACCCAACAAGCGGGCTTGGGCGAGTACGAAAACGAATGTTGCGACCCAGGTCACCGCCTGGCCACCCGAGACAATGGCGATGTCACGAAGAATTCGTTGCACTGCGCTCATGCCACTCGGTCCTGCGCTGGCATGTCCCCGACGAACTGTGCAAGGTAAGCCGTGAGCCCCACGGCGACGCCGAGGACGATCATGCTCCGGCTGTACGTCAGGCCGAGGTCGACGGACGAAAAGATGACCTGGATCACCACGAGAACGACCGGCACGGCGGCGATGAGCTTCAGGTCCGGTGTCGGCAGCGCGCGGAAGAGTCGAGCCCCCGCGATCGCGGTCCCGGCCACCCAGGTCCAGAACGCGAGGAACCCGAGGATGCCCGCCTTGAGCCAGACCCAGAGGACAGCGTCATGGGTCATGTAGCGCCAGTAGATGAAGTTCGTCAGCTCGGGCGGCTCGCGGAGAAAAAAATACTGCTGTCCCAGGCCGACACCGGTCAGCGGAAGCTGCTTCAGGGTGTACGCGATGTTCGTGTTCTCGAGCTCGCGCCACCAGTTCGACGACAGATCTCGGGCACTCAGCGACGTCGGATCGAACGCGCTTCGAACGGCGCGGATCGGTTGCGCGAGCAGGCCCTGCTGGTCCCACGCGATGATGCCGTACAGAAAGAGCGCGGCGGAGGCGGCACCGAAGAGAATGGCCGTGCGCCGCGGTTCCACATACGCAAGGAGAGCCCCGATCGCGGCGATGCCGCCGGCGAGCGCGATGAACGCGACGCGCCGCTGCGTCAGGAGCTCCACCGCCCCGATCACAGGCAGGGTCGCATAGAGGACGTACGCGAGCCGTCCCCGCAGGCCCAGGATGAACGCCCCGATCGCGAGGACCACCGCGAGATCGAAGAAGACGACGTCCTCATGGGCAGTTACGGCCTCGAGCCACACCGGCCCGTTGATCATCTCGACGTAGTTGAAGAGTCCCTCCACCGCTTTCACGACGGTGAGGATCACCAGGAGTCGCATGAAGATCTGGACCTGACCTCGGTCGCGGACAAGGTTCACCGTCAGGAAGTACGTGATGCAGAGGAAGAGCGGGCCCCGGAGCTCCGCGAGCGCCGCGCTCAAGTCCCAGGCGCCACCACGCACGATGCCCGTGACAAGACCGACTGCGAATAGGGCGCAATAGGCATACACCGGCCAGCCCACGGCGCCCACACGAGCGGGAGGGTTCGCGCCGACCGCGCGACGCAGCCCCCACGCGAGCAGGGCGAGGATCGCGAGGATATCCGCGAGGCTGAAACGTAGCGGGATCGCCGAGTATCCGGACACGTTCTGAAAGAAGTGGGTCTGAGCCGTGATCGGGTTGAGTCCGGCGATCCCCCACTCCTCGAAGAGCAACGCCGCTGCGAACAACGTGTACAGGCCGCTCCTTGGCCACACAAGCAACGCGATGCCGGCGAGGAGGCCGAATAACGGCGCGACGAGGTACGGAGATCCCTCTGACAGGACGACCGAGGAGGCGAACGCGCCGGCGATGCCCATGACGCCGCTCGCCAACCCGAACCGAAGCCAGGCGGCTCGTCGCGCGAGCCGATCGCTCGTCGGCCAGGTTCCGGTCGCGTATTCGGCGCGCGCGCTCATGCGAACAGGAGCTCCGCGACGTGCAGGGCCACGGCGACGACCGCGATAGCGAACGCGGCGACGAGGGTTCGGTCTGCCCCACGTCTAACGCGGAGGCCTACCGAGATGGCGACCAGCGCCACCACGAGCGCAAGGACCGAATGGCTCATACGAGCCCGAGAACGCCGAAGTCCCCAGCGCCATCCCGGGTGCGGTTCAAGATGAGCTGCGGTGGCCGCGCCGTCGCGACCTCACCGAGCGCGCGACGGATGAGGTTCACCGGAGTGACGGCGCGCCGCAGGACGAAGTACGACTGATCGACCCCGCCGGCCCACGGAACGACGAGCGCCGGCGCGACGAGCACGGGCGGCAGGTCGATGACGATCTTTCCGAACCGCTGATGCGACTGCTCGATGATCCCGGCAAGACGACCGAAGGGCGGAACCTCTTCTCCAAAGGCGCCCGCGGGCAGGAAGGACAGACCTCGGCGTGCCGTCGGCACGATCGTCTGCGCGATGGTCTTCTCGCCGCGCAGACAATCCGCGAGACCGGGCTCGCCGCTACGACCCGCGTGCTGCGTCAATGTCGGCCGGATCCAGTTGGCGTCGACGAGGAGCACGGCCGTCGTGTCGTAGGCCGCGAGGGACAGGGCGAGCCCGAGGGCGACCGTCGTCGACCCCTCGCCGTGCAGCGTGCTCGTGATCGCGAATGACCGGACGCGCGTCGGGCTCGCGTAGACCCGCGCGGCAATTCCGTCGAAGATCGCGGTGAAGGCCGTGGGTGCTTCGATCATGAGGCAGCTCCTGAAATCTCGGAATCGTCATGGCTTCCGAACGCGGCCATCGCGAGGGAACCACGCAGATCGATGGGCCTGCGGCCGCGGCCAGCTGCAAGCTGCGGGATCGCGGCGAGGAGGGACGCCTCTCCCAGGCGACCCAGGTCCGCCTCGCTGGCGACGCTCGCGGTGAGGAGCGTGCCGACGACGATGAGGAGGCCGACAAGGCCAACGGCGCCGGCCATCATGACGCCGAAGACGAACGCAGCCTGGCGGAGGCCGCCGGACGGCTTCGGCTGCAGCTGCGGCGGGTCGAGTAGCTGATTGTCGGCTGTGCCGGTCAGCTGAAGCAGCGCCGAGCCGATCGCTGTGCGATCGATCTGCACCTTGAGATCGTTCACGCGCACTTGCGCGAGGTCGGACGCGAGACGAAGCTGCCGCTGGGTGTAGTCGTCCGCGGTGTTCAGCGGGGCACGGTGGCCCGCGTTGAACTTGTCCAGGTCCTGCTGCGTGCGCACGGCCTCCTGCTGCGCGAGCTCGTACTCCTTTTGATAGAAGGCCGTCGTCACGCTTGTCGAGTTGAGCTGCTGCTGCGAGGCACGGGCGTCGCGCTCGGCGAGCGCGGCGCCGACCATCTCGAACGCGACGTTCGGCGAATCGCCGCGGTAGGTGACTTTCACGAGATTGGTCCCGAGAGCCTGCACGCGGAAGCGCTTACGGATGTCATCGAGGAATGCGATCTGGTCGGCGCTCGACAGGAACTGAGCATCGAGCGACGTCCGAGCGATGACCTGGCCCAGGAAGGTCTGCGTCTGGAGGAGTTGACCGAAGACCTCCGCGTACTCGCCGGCCGGCGTGTTGAAATTGGGGACCGACGGATCGGTGGTGAGGTCGGTCGCCTGCAGCACGCTCTGGGCGTTGCGCGAGACCCAGATCGTCGCATTCGATTCGAACGCGCTGTTGAATTCCGCGAGAGCGGCGATCGACCCTGAGATGCCCAGCACCAGCAGGATCGCCGCGATCACCCAGCGATAGCGCCGCGCGGTATAGAGATAGCGTTCCAACCCACCCACCTCTTACGCCAACGATCGTGTGAGGGCGACGCTAGGCCGCATGGATTGAAGCGGCATTAAGACGCCATTGAGTTTCCGCATCGACCAGGAGCGGCCCCGGCTCGCCCGACGGGCCCAGGACCGGTCCGGCCCGGGTCCTCCTCAACGTTGGGGGTGAGGCCGGCTCAACCCCGCAAGCAGTTCATACGCACCAGACGCGCGGAGGACGGGTGGGTAAATAGATATGGCTGTCCGGGACAGCACTCGGGGCTTGGCCGGTGCCGCTCCCACGATACGGGCGGTCCCGCAAGACGTCGCGCTCGGACGCGGTTGCCTGATCGATGACAACGTCATCCTCGGCGCCCGGCCCGGTCGTGCCGTGCGTGAGATCTCTTTGCGTATCGGCCGGCGGTCGATCGTGCGTAGCGGTTCCGTCCTGTACGCCGGGACGCTGATCGGCGACGGCTTCGAAACGGGTCACAACGTGATCATCCGCGAGGACAACCTCATCGGGGTCGACGTAAAGGTCTGGAACAACACCGTCATCGATTACGGCTGCACGATCGGCGACCGCGTAAAGATCCACTCGAATTGCTACGTGGCGCAGTTCACGACTCTCGAGGACGACGTCTTCCTCGGACCCGGTGCTTCCCTGGCGAACGACCCGCATCCAGGCAGCACGTCGCATCTCTGCATGCGGGGACCGACGATCAAGGCCGGCGCCCAGATCGGCATGAACGCCACGATCCTTCCGTTCGTCACGGTCGGCGAGCGCGCTCTCGTCGGCGCGGGCGCCGTCGTCACGCGCGACGTCCCCGCGGGAATGATCGTCGTCGGCAATCCCGCACGAGTCCTCAAGCCCGTCAGCGAGGTCAGCTGTCCCCTCGATCTTCTGGATGGCGAGTACCTCGTAGCGCCGCGCACCGCGGACGCGTCGTGAAGCAGCTGCTCGCTCAGCTCGCGCTGTACCTGACCAATGGCCTCGTCGCGCACGTTCCGTCGCACGGCCTTCGCCGCGCGTGGTACGCGCGCGTGGTCGGGGTCTCGATCGGCCGACGCACCTCGCTTCTCATGGGTTTGCACATCGAGGTGCGAGGCCGCCCGCGTCCCGGTAGGCCCACGATCACGATCGGCGACCACACCGTCGTCAACGGTGGCTGTCACCTCGACGGACGCGGCGGTCTGTCGATCGGCGACAACGTGAGCGTCTCCCCCGGCGTCTGGATACTCACCGACGAACACGACATCAACGATCCGGACTTTCCGGAAGTCCTCGCTCCCGTCCGCATCGAGGACTACGCGTTCATCGGGTCGAAGGCGATGATCCTGCCGGGGGTCACGATCGGTCGTGGCGCCGTCGTCGGCGCCGGCGCGGTGGTGACCAAGAGCGTCGCCCCGTTCGATGTCGTGGCCGGGGTACCCGCGCGCACGATCGGACGCCGGGCCGGCGAGCCTCGCTACGCGCTCGACTACAGACCGGCGTTCGAGTGAAAGAGGCGGTGAACATCCTCGTCCTCACTCCGTATCTCCCCACGCCTCCAAATACCGGCGGACGCCGGCGGATGCACGCGCTGATCAGCCGGCTGGCCCGGTTCCACAACGTGACGCTGCTCTCGTTCGTCGACGGGAGCGGTGAACCGCTCGCGGTCGAGGCGGCCCGTCGGATCTGCGCGCGCGTGGTCGTCGTGCCGAATCCGCGGGCGAGCGCCTCGGGCCTGAGAAAGCGGTGGCTTCAGGCGCGGTCGATCGCGAGCTTCTCCAGCGCCGCGCGTCAGGCTTTACGCACGCCCGCGATGCAGGATGCTATCGACGCGCTCGCTCGAGAGACCGAGTTCGACCTAACCCTCGTCGAATTCGCGCAGATGGCCGGTTACTCCTTCCCGACATCGGGGCCGGTGGTTCTCGACGAACACAACATCGAGTACGACATCCTCCGACGGACCTTCGAGACCGAGCGCGGTCCGCTGAGAAAGCTCTTCAGCTTCATCGAGCACCGCAAGCTGCGAGCCGAAGAGCGGGCAGCGTGGGCCCGTCTCGACGGTTGCGTGTTCACGTCGTCTCGCGACTACGCGATCGCGCGCACGGCGGAGAAGGCCATACCGATGTCGGTCGTACCGAACGGCGTCGATGTCAGCGAATTCGTCCCAGTCGACGTGGCGCGCAGCAAAGACATCCTCTTCTTCGGGGCGGACTTTTACCCGAACACCGACGCGATCCGCTTCTATGCGGACGAGGTCTTTCCTTCCGTGCTTGCCGACGAGCCGAGTGCGCGGCTCGTCGTTGTCGGGCAGGTCGGCGACGCGCTCAGAGATCGTCCGCGCCCAGGCGTGCTGATCGTCGGCGCCGTTCCAGACATCCGTGCGTACATCAGCCGGGCCGCGGTGGTCGTCGCACCGCTCCGGATCGGCGGCGGGACCCGACTGAAGATCCTCGAGGCGATGGCCATGGGTCGCCCCGTGGTCGCGACGCGCATCGGGGCCGAGGGCATCGATGCGATGCCCGAACGTGACCTGCTCATCGCCGACGACCCGACCGAGCTGGCGCGCGCGACGGTGCGCGTGCTTGCCGATGCGCGGCTCGCGTGCACCGTCGGGATGTCGGGCCGCGCGCTGGTGCAACGCCTCTACGACTGGGAGGTGCTCGGCTCGCAGCTCGATCGATTCATTCGCACGTTGCTCTCGCAGCGCCGCACCTATCGGTTCGCGCTTGGCAGGGAAAGGGTGGGTTGAACATGGCCGCTCGCACGACGAATTCGATCGGACTCTCCGCGACCTCCGTTGTCGCCATACCCGAGCACGCGCTCCGGGAACGCTCGCGTCCGGGGTACGCGGCCTTCAAGCGCGCGGTCGACATAGTCGGCGCGTTCGTGCTGCTCCTTCTTCTCTGTCCGCTGTTTCTCGTCGTCGCGCTCGCCGTCGTCATCGATAGCGGATGGCCAATCTTCTATCGAGGCGAGCGCGTCGGACGTAACGCCCACAGCTTCCAGGTTCTGAAGTTCCGCTCGATGCGCGTCAACGCCGATTCGTCGGTGCACGCCGAGTACCTCCGCGAGCTTCTGAGCGGCCGCGCGGAATCAAACGGCGGGATCTACAAGATCCCACGCGATCCGCGGATCACGCGGATCGGCGGCTTCCTGCGCAAGAGCAGCATCGACGAGTTCCCGCAGCTCCTTAACGTCCTGCGTGGCGAGATGAGCCTGGTGGGGCCCCGACCCGAGGTGCCGTACGCGCTCGCCGATTACGAGCCCTGGATGTTCCGTCGATTCGAGGTCCAGCCCGGCATGACCGGTCTGTGGCAGGTCAGCGGCCGCGGGCAGCTCAGCGTCCGCGACATGCTGCGGCTCGACGTCGAATACGCCGAACGCTGCGACATCGGGCTCGACGTCGGCATCCTGGTACGCACGATCCCGGCGGTCCTGCGGGGAACCGGCGCGGCGTGACGCCGGTGAACACCTTCCGCGGACGTCACGTCGTGATGACCGGCGGCGGCGATTACGTCGGATCTCGCGTCCTCGAGCGGCTCGTGGATGGCGGCGCGCACGTCGTTCTGGTCGGACCGAACATCGGGACGTCGCCGCGAACGGCCGAGCTCGTGAGCGAGGGACGCGTGCGCTTCAAGATGACGGCATCGACCGAGGATCGGTCGTCGCTGCGCGAGGCCTTCGGCGGCGACGACCATCTCGTGCTGCTCGGCTACACGCCGCCGGCAGGGATCTCCCCGGGCGCGAGGCTCGCGCAAGAATTCGCGCTCAACGTCGAACCCAACATCCGCCTCATCGATGCGGGCGGAGATCGGCTCGCGCACGTGATGTTCGCGAGCAGCGTCGCGGTCTACGGTCAGCAGCCGGCGTTGCCGGCCGCCGAGTCGGCCGCCCTCGTCCCGGTGGCGCCGCTCGCAGTCGCGATGGTCACGGCGGAGCGAGCGCTCCGCTCTGCTGGGTCCTATCGCGGCGTTCCGTGCGCCATCCTCCGCTTCGCGACCGTCTACGGGCCGGACGACGACACGCCGGAGTCCGTGTCCCGACTGATCGACACGGCCGTCGCGGGATCCGACATCGCGCTCGGCGCCGACGCCCAGGACGAGTTGGATTACGTGCATCTGGACGATGCCGTCGAAGCGACGATCCGCGCCATCGCCTTACGGGCGGATGGCATCTTCAATGTGGGCACTGGGAGGGCGACCTCGAAGCTCGAGGTCGCGCGACTTGTCCTCGCGGCCGCCGGCACTGGCGCCGTCCACCAACGCGCGCCGGCCGGACGGCCGACGACCTTCCGGTGCGATCCGGAGCATGCCGCTCAGGAGCTCGGCTTCCGAGCTCGGCGCGACCTCCCGTCGAGCATCGCTGCAGAGGTCGCGCGAATCCGAGCGCAGCCAGCCACCGTCGCGGCACTGCTCCCGGCCAACAGCGGAGCCACCGCATGAGCGATTTCGAGCTCGCGCGCGGCGCGCTCATCGCGATCGCCGCGGCGACCGTGCTGCTGCCGAACGTCTTTCTTGCCGGTCTCGCCCTCGCGAGCTTCGGCCGGCGCCAGGCCGCGGCGCGAACGAACGATGGAGGACTTCGGCTGTCGATCCTGATCGCGGCGCACGACGAAGAGCGAGGGATCGAGACGACTCTCCGCGCGATCGCCGCATTCGCCGGCAGCGATGTGCGCGCGCACGTGGTCGCCGACAACTGCGTCGACGCGACGGCGACGGTCGCCGCGGCCGCAGGCGCGTGCGTTCACGTCCGATCCGACCTCACGCGCACCGGTAAAGCGGCGGCGCTCAACTGGCTTAGCGCCGAGGTTTTTCGCGAGGATCCCGCAGCCGACGCATTCGTGTTCATCGATGCGGACGCGAGGCCGGATCCCGGCTTCTTCGAGGGACTTCGCGCGGCGCTCGCCGGTGGCGCCGACGTCGTCCAGGCCGTGAATCTGGTCTTGCCGGGCGATGCCGCTCTCACGCGCTTGCGCCAGCTCGCATTCCACCTGAAGTGCGAGCTGCGTCCGCTCGCATACGAGCGCCTCGGCCTCTCCGTCGGCATCCACGGAAACGGCATGTCCTTTCGGCGATCGGTCGCCGAGCGCTATCGCTGGAACGAAGGCTTCGTCGCCGAGGACGGCGAGATGCATCTGCGGCTCGTCTCCGACGGCATCCGCGTGCGCTTCGCGCCCGATGCGGTCGTGCGCTCCGCGATGCCGCACGAATTCCGCGCCGCGGCGGGCCAGGCGCTTCGCTGGGAACGCGGCAAGAGCGATCTTTTCCGCGCTGCGGGGCGCGCGATGCGCGAGGGGATCGTCAAGCGCGACGTCGCGCTGGTCGTTGCGGCGGCCGACGCGATGATCCCGCCGCTGTCCTTCCTGATCGCGTCGGGCGGGGCCGTCCTGATCGCGGGGCTGGCCACCGGCGATGCACGTCTCGCCTTCGTCGGCCTCGCCGCGCTCGCTGGAACGACCGCGTACCTCGTGCGTGGCGCGGCCCTCGCGCGCATCGCGCCGCGCGCCTATGTCGGCATCGTCGCGTGGGCGGTCCCGTATGTGATCTGGAAGGTCGCGATCTATCTAGGCGCGCTGGCCGGCTCGGGGCGCGGCCGGTGGGCACAAGCGCGTCCCGTCCTCACGACACTCGCGGCCGCCGCTGAAGCGACGGAGGCGAAGTGAGCTTCCGCGCGGAGCGCTTGAAGCTGCGTTTCCTCGTCTGGCTGGCTATCTGGTCGCTGACGACGATGGTCGTCATGAACGGCGTGGTCATGCCCGGGGCCGCGAGCGCCGCGGGCACCGTCACCCTTCGCTCCGTCTCGACACTCGTCCCACCCGGAGCGACGCGGACCTTCGCGATGCCCAAGCCGGCGAGTCTCGTCGCCGGCGACGTGATGGTCGCGTCACTCAGCTTGAACAACGGCGGCGCGGTCACGCTGCCTTCGGGGTGGACGCTCATCGCGACGACGCAGAAGGGCGCCGTCCGGCAGTGGTCGTACTACCGGGTCGCGACCGCGTCCGAGCCGGCGACGTACACCTGGACCTCGGCGTCGACCGCGGCTGGTGTCGCGGGGATCGCCGCGTACGTCGGCGTCGACCCGGTCACTCCCCTCACGAATTTCTCGAGCGCATCGGGGACCAGCGCGCAGGCGACGGCGCCGGCGGTCGCGGCGTCCGCGAGCAGCGTCGCACTCCTCCTCCTCACGATCGACGGTGCCTACACCGGCACGCCAACGTACCCCGCGAGCTTCACCACACGCTGGGCGCTGACCGATTACCAGAGAGGGTTCGCAGCGGACAACCTCACCGCGGCGAGCGGCACGTTGCCGGCGGCGACGTTCGTCATCGGCAGCGCGCAGTCGTGGGCCATCCAGCAGGTCGCGCTTCGCGTGATGGGACCCGCCCCGACCGTGAGCTCGGTCACGCCTAGCGGAGGGTCCACAGCGGGCGGCACGACGGTGACCGTGAACGGGACGGGCTTCCAGACCGGCGCGACCGTGTCGTTCGGTGGATCGGCGCTCGCGGTCACGACCGTCACGCCGACGGGCATCACCGGAACGACGACGGCCCACGCGAGTGGCGCGGTGAACGTCGTCGTGACCAATCGCGATGCGCAGAGCGGGACGTGCACGGGCTGCTTCGCATACGCCACACCGGCGCCCGCCGTGACGTCGGTGACGCCGAACAGCGGGCTGATCTCAGGCGGCACCACCGTGACGATCGCCGGAAGCGACTTCCAGGCGGGCGCGACGGTGTCGTTCGGCGGATCCGCGCTGACCATCTCGACGATCAACGCGACCACCATCACCGGAACGACGACCGCGCACGCGCCCGGTGCGGTGAGCGTCGTCGTCACGAACCCCGACGCGCAAAGCGCAACGTGCGCGAATTGCTTCACCTACGCCGCGGCGACGCCGGGACCGACCGTGACGTCGGTCGCACCGAGCAGCGGCGATGTCGCAGGTGGAACCGGCGTCACGATCACCGGAAGCGATTTCCAGACCGGCGCGAGCGCGTCATTCGGCGGATCGGCGCTCACGGTCTCGACGATCAACGCGACCACGATCACCGGCACCACGACCGCGCATGCAGCCGGTGCGGTGAGCGTCGTCGTCACCAACCCCGACGCGCAGAGTGGCACGTGCACCTCCTGCTTCACGTATGTCGCTCCCGCGCCGCCGCCGACGGTTACGTCGGTCACGCCAAATACCGGAGCGGCCGCGGGTGGGACCTCCGTCACGATCGCCGGAAGCGACTTCGTGGCCGGGGCGTCGGTGTCGTTCGGCGGTTCGGCGCTCACGGTGGGGACGATCAACGCGACCACCATCACCGGCACCACGAACGCTCACGCGGCGGGACTGGTGAACGTAACCGTGACGAATCCGGATGCGCAGAGTGCCTCGTGCGCCGGCTGCTTCACCTATGTCGCGCCCGCTCCGACCGTGACCTCGGTCACGCCGAATAGCGGACCCACCGCCGGAGGCACCTCAGTCACCGTTACCGGAACTGGGTTCTCGGCCGGGGCGACGGTGTCGATCGGTGGCTCCGCTCTCACCGCGTTGACGATCGCGGACACCAGCATCACGGGCACGACGGCCGCTCATGCCGCGGGTCTCGTGAACGTCGTGGTCACGAATGCCGACGCGCAGAACGCGACCTGCACGGGCTGCTTCACGTACCTCGCTCCTGCTCCAACGGTCAGCTCGGTGACCCCGGCCACCGGCGCGATCGCGGGCGGAACGTCGGTGACCGTTAACGGCACCGGCTTCCTGAGCGGAGCGACGGTCTCGTTCGGCGGATCGGTGCTCACGGTATCCACGATCAGCTCCACCGCCATCACGGGCACGACGGCCGCTCACGATGCGGGCGCGGTGAGCGTGACGGTGACGAATGCGGACATTCAATCCGGGACGTGCAGCGGATGCTTCACGTACCTCGCACCCGCGCCGACCGTGAGCTCGGTCGCGCCGGCGAGCGGTCCTGTCGGCGGCGGCGCCTCGGTGACGATCTCAGGCACGGCGTTCCAGAGCGGCGCGACGGTGTCGTTCGGCGGATCGGCGCTGACCGTGTCAAATGTGAGCTCGACGAGCATCACCGGGACCACGACGGCTCACGCCGCCGGGACGGTGAGCCTGACGGTCGCGAACCCCGATGCGCAAAACGCGACGTGCAGCGGCTGCTTCTCGTACGTCGCGGCACCTGTGGTCACGTCGGTCGCACCGAATAGCGGAGACGCAGCGGGCGGAACGTCGGTCACGATCAACGGCAGCGGCTTCCAGTCCGGCGCGACCGTCTCCTTCGGCGGCTCTTCGCTCACGGTCTCCACGATCGATCCGACCTCGATCACCGGCACGACCACCGCGCATGCCGCGGGTGCGGTCAGCGTCGTCGTCACCAACGCCGACGGGCAGAGCGGCACGTGCAGTGGCTGCTTCACGTACGTGGCAGCGCCGGCGGTCACGTCGGTCACACCGAACAGCGGACCGAGCGCCGGCGGAACGACGGTGACCGTCGCTGGGACCAACTTCGTGAGCGGATCGAGTGTGTCCTTCGCCGGGTCGCCGCTGACGGTGTCGGCGATCAGCCCGACGAGCATCACCGGGACGACCACCGCCCACGCCGCCGGGGTGGTGAATGTGACCGTCGCCAATCCCGACGGGCAGAACGGGAGCTGCTCGGACTGCTTCACGTACGTCGCCGGGCCGACCGTCACTGCGGTCACTCCGACGAGCGGCCCGAGTGTCGGAGGAACGTCGGTCACCGTGACGGGCACGGGCTTCGTTTCCGGCGCAACCGTCTCGTTCGGCGGATCCGCGCTCTCGATCGCGACGGTCGGCGCGACGAGCATCACCGGTACAACCACAGCGCATTCCGCCGGAGCGGTGAACGTCGTCGTCACGAACCCTGACACGCAGACCGGCACATGCTCGAGCTGCTTCACGTATGTCGCCGCGCCGGCGGTCACGTCGGTGACGCCCAATAGCGGACCGGCGGCGGGTGGCACGTCCGTCACCATCGCCGGCACCGGCTTCCAAACCGGAGCCACGGTGTCGTTCGGTGGATCGGCGCTGACCGTGTCCACCGTGAGCTCCACGACCATTACCGGCACCACGACGGCTCACGCCGCCGGGGCAGTGAACGTGACCGTGACGAACACCGATGCACAGAGCGCGAGCTGCACCGGCTGCTTCACGTACGTCGTTGGGCCCGCGGTCACATCGGTGACGCCGAATAGCGGACCCGCCGCCGGCGGCACCTCGGTCACGATCAACGGCAGCGGCTTCCAGGCGGGCGCGACCGCATCGTTCGGTGGCGCGGCGGTCACGATCTCCGGGATCACCGCGACGACCATTACCGGCACGACCACTTCGCACGGCGCCGGCGCGGTGAACGTCGTGGTGACGAACGCCGATACGCAGAGCGGCACATGCACCGGCTGCTTCACGTACGTGGCCGCACCCACGGTGAGCTCGGTGAGTGCGAACGCCGGTCCCGCGGCGGGTGGAACGTCGGTGACGATAAGCGGCACCGGCTTCCAGAGCGGCGCGGTCGTCTCGTTCGGCGGGTCAACGCTCACCGTCGCGACGATCAGCTCGTCGAGCATCACCGGAACGACGACGGCTCACGCGGCCGGTGCGGTGAACGTGACCGTGACGAATCCCGACGCACAGGCCGCGACGTGCAGCGGATGCTTCACGTACGTCGCTTCGCCATCGGTGCCCGGGCTTACGCCGACGAGCGGAGCTGCTGTCGGCGGGACGACGGTGACCATCACGGGCACGGACTTCCAGGCCGGGGCCACCGTCTCGTTCGGGGGATCCGCGCTGACCGTCTCGGCGATCAGTGCGACCAGCATCGCCGGGACGACCACCGCGCATGCCGCGGGAAGCGTGAACGTCGTCGTGACGAATCCCGACGCTCAGACGGGAACATGCGCGGGGTGCTTCACGTACGTCGCTGGGCCGGCCGTGACATCGGTCGCTCCATCGAGCGGCCCCAGCGCGGGTGGGACCACGGTGACCGTCAGCGGGTCGGGCTTCCAGGCCGGGACCACCGTCTCGTTCGGCGGATCCGCGCTCAGCATCTCGACGATCAACGCGACCTCGATCACCGGGTCGACGAGCGCGCATGCCGCGGGTGGCGTGAACGTGATCGTGACGAACCCGGACGCGCAGAGCGGGACCTGCACCGGTTGCTTCACGTACGTGGCAGCGCCGACCGTCGCGTCGGTCACACCGAATGGCGGACCGAGCGCTGGGGGGGCCGCGGTGACGATCGCCGGCACCGGTTTCCAGAGCGGCTCGAGCGTGTCGTTCGGCGGATCGCCGGTGAACGTGTCGACGATCAGCGCGACGAGCATCACCGGAACGACCACGGCGCACGCGGCCGGATCGGTGAGTGCGGTCGTGACGAACCCCGACGGCCAGAGCGGCAACTGCTCGAGCTGCTTCACGTACGTCGCCGCGCCGGCGGTCGCATCGGTCACCCCGAACAGCGGACCGACCGCGGGCGGCACGTCGGTGACGGTCAACGGGAGTGGATTCCAGAGCGGTGCGACGGTCTCCTTCGGTGGGTCCGCGCTGACGGTGGCGACCATCAGCGCGAGCGCGATCACCGGGACGACCACCGCGCACGCCGCAGGTGCCGTGAACGTGACCGTCACGAACCCTGATGCGCAGAGCGGCGCCTGCAGCGGCTGCTTCACCTACATCGCCCCGGCGCCGACGGTCACATCAGTCGCTCCGACCAGCGGGTCGATCGCCGGCGGCACGTCGGTCACGATCACCGGCACCGGCTTCCAGAGCGGCGCGACGGTGTCCTTCGGCGGTTCCGCCCTTACCGTGTCGACGGTCAGCCCGACGACGATCGCCGGCACGACGACCGCGCATGCCGCCGGCACCACTGACGTCGTCGTGACGAACCCGGACTCGCAGTCCGCCACGTGCCTCGGTTGCTTCACCTATCTCGCCGCCGCACCGACGGTGAGCTCGGTCGCGCCGACGAGCGGACCGGCGGTGGGCGGCACCGCGGTGACCATCAGCGGTAGCGGGTTCCAGACCGGCGCGACGATCAACTTCGGCGGCTCGACTCTGACCGTCTCCACCATCAGCGCGACGACGATCACCGGCACGACGACCGCGCGCGCGGCGGGCTCGGTGAACGTGATCGTGACCAACCCCGACACGCAAAGCGGGAGCTGCACTGGCTGCTTCACATACGTTGCGGCGCCGACGGTCTCCTCGGTCACGCCGAACAGCGGGCCGAGCGCGGGCGGGACCTCGGTGACGGTGGCCGGCACGAACTTCCAGGCCGGCGCGACGGTCTCGTTCGCCGGATCCGCATTGACCGTGTCGACCGTGAACCCAACATCGATAACCGGCGTCACGACCGCACACGCAACTGGGCCTGTCAACATAGTGGTGACGAACCCGGACGCGCAGAGCGCGAGCTGCACGGACTGCTTCACGTACGTCGCGGCGCCGGCGATCACCTCGGTCACGCCGAACAACGGACCGAGCGCCGGAGGTACATCGGTCAGCGTGGCGGGTAGTGGGTTCCAGACCGGAGCGACGGTCTCGTTCGGCGGATCCGCGCTGACGGTGGCGACCATCAACGCGACCACGATCACCGGCACCACGACAGCACACGCGGCCGGATCGATCAGCGTGGCGGTCACGAACCCTGACGGGCAGAGCGCGACGTGCTCGAGCTGCTTCACATATGTGCCGCCCGCACCGACGGTCGCATCGTTCGCTCCGACGACCGGCGCGATGGCCGGCGGCACGGCGGTCACGATCACCGGCACGGGTTTCCAGACCGGCGCGACCGTATCGCTGGGCGGGTCCGCGTTGACCGTCTCCACGACCAGCTCGACGAGCATCACCGGCACGACCGGCGCGCACGCCGCGGGCACCGTCAACGTCGTGGTGACGAATCCCGACAGCCAGAGCGCCACGTGCACGGGCTGCTTCACGTACCTCGCGCCGGCCCCGACGGTGAGCTCGATCGCACCGGCGAGCGGCTCCGCCGGCGGCGGCACCAACGTTACCGTCGCGGGTAGCGGATTCCAGACCGGCGCGACGGTCTCGTTCGGCGGATCCGCGCTGACCGATCCCATCGTGAGTCCGACGAGCATCACCGGTACGACCACCGCGCACGCCGCGGGTGCGGTCAGCGTCGTAGTGACGAACCCCGACACGCAGAGCGGGTCGTGCAGCGGCTGCTTCACCTACGTCGCCGCCCCGACGGTCGCCTCGGTCACACCGAATCTCGGCCCGAGCTCGGGCGGGACTTCGGTGACCGTGGCTGGAACCGGATTCGTGAGCGGATCGAACGTTTCCTTCGGCGGCTCGCCACTGAACGTCTCGACGATCAGCGCGACGACCATCACTGGGACCACGACCGCGCATGCGGCCGGAGCGGTGAGCGTGGTAGTCACCAACCCAGACACCCAGAGCGCCACGTGCACCGGCTGCTTCACCTACATCGCAGCGCCGGCGGTCAGCTCCGTGACGCCCACGACCGGGCCGGCGAGCGGAGGCACGTTGGTGACGATCGCCGGAACCGGCTTCCAGGCTGGAGCGACGGTCTCCTTCGGTGGATCGGCCCTCACCGTTTCGACGATCAGCCCGACCTCCATCACCGGCGTCACGACCGCGCACGCCGCGGGTAGCGCCAACGTCGTCGTCACGAACCCGGACACGCAAACCGGCACCTGCTCGAGCTGCTTCACCTACGTCGCGGCGCCGACCGTCGCGTCGATCACGCCAACGAGCGGACCGACCGCCGGAGGTACGTCAGTGACGATCGCCGGGAGCGGCTTCCAGACCGGAGCGACGGTCGCGTTCGGCGGCGCCGCATTCACGGTCGCGACGACGAGTCCCACAGCGATCACGGGCACGACGACCTCGCGGGCGGCTGGATCTGTGAATGTGGTCGTCGCGAATCCAGACGGGCAAAGCGCGACCTGCTCGGGCTGCTTCACGTACGTCGCCCCCGCGCCAACGGTGACCTCGGTCACCCCGAATACCGGCGCGATCGCAGGGGGCACGTCGGTGACGGTCGCGGGTACCGGGTTCGCTTTCGGCGCGACGGTCTCGTTCGGCGGATCGGCCCTGACCGTCGCCACGATCAACGCGACGACGATCACCGGCACCACGACGGCCCACGCCGCCGGATCGGTGACCGTGACGGTCACGAACGCCGACACCCAAAGCGGTTCGTGCTCGACCTGCTTCACGTATCTCGCGCCCACGCCGGCCGTGACGAGTGTCGCACCGACAAGTGGCGCGACCGCGGGCGGGACCGCGGTCACGATCTCGGGTAGCGCGTTCCAGGCCGGGGCCATCGTTTCCTTTGGCGGGTCTGCTCTCACGATCGGAACGATCAACGCGACCACCATCACCGGCACGACAACCTCCCACGCCGCGGGGTCGGTCAACGTGACCGTCACCAACCCCGACACGCAAGCCGGGACCTGCTCGAGCTGCTTCATCTACGTCGCCGCGCCAACGGTCACGTCGGTCACGCCGAATAGCGGACCGGCCGTCGGCGGAACTTCGGTCAGCATCGCGGGTACCGGATTCCAGGCCGGAGCGAGCGTGTCGTTCGGCGGCTCGCCGCTCACGATCGGGACGATCAACGCGACGACGATCACCGGCACGACGACCGCGCACGCGGCGGACCTCGTCAACGTCGTCGTCAACAACGCGGACACGCAGAGCGGCAGCTGCTCGGGCTGCTTCACCTATATCGCCGCGCCGGCGGTCGCATCGGTCACGCCGAACAGCGGACCGACCGCGGGCGGCACGTCGGTGACGGTGAACGGCAGCGGCTTCCAGAGCGGTGCGACGGTCTCGTTTGGCGGGTCCGCGGTGACGGTGGCGACCATCAGCGCAAGCGCGATCACCGGTACCACCACATCGCACGCCTCGGGTGCGGTGAACGTGATAGTCACGAACCCTGATGCGCAAAGTGGCGCATGCAGCGGCTGCTTCACCTACATCGCGCCCGCGCCGACGGTCACCTCCGTCGCTCCGACCAGCGGGGCGATCGCCGGCGGGACCGCGGTCACCATAACGGGCACCGACTTCCAGAGCGGTGCGACCGTCTCGTTCGGCGGTTCGGCACTGACCGTGTCGACGATCGCGCCCACGTCCATCACAGGCACGACCTCGGCGCACGCTGCGGGGTCGGTGAACGTCATCGTGACCAACACCGACACACAGAGCGGCACCTGCACGGGCTGCTTCGCGTACCTCGCACCTGCGCCGACAGTGAGCTCGATCGCGCCGACCAGCGGCCCGGCCGCCGGCGGGACGTCGGTCACCATCGCGGGCAGCGGATTCCAGAGTGGGGCCACAGCCTCGCTCGGCGGCTCCCCCGTGACGGTGTCCAACGTGACCGGAACGAGCATCACGGGAACGACGACCGCGCACGCGGCGGGTGCGGTCACAGCGACGGTCATGAATCCGGACACGCAGAGCGGAACGTGCGCGGGTTGCTTCACCTACGTGGCCGCACCGACGGTCACCTCGGTCACGCCCAATAGCGGGCCGAGCGCTGGAGGCACGTCGGTGACCGTGGCCGGCAGCGGCTTCCAGACGGGAGCGACGGTTTCGTTCGGTGGGTCCGCGCTCACTGTCGCCACGGTCAACGGGACAACGATCACAGGCACGACGACGGCACACGTCGCCGGATCGGTGAACGTGGTCGCGATCAACCCCGACACGCAGAGCGGAACCTGCTCGAGCTGCTTCACGTACGTGGCGGCTCCGACCGTCTCCTCGGTCACACCGAGCACCGGACCGGCCGTCGGCGGAACATCGGTGAGCATCGCCGGCGCCGGATTCCAGAGCGGCGCGACGGTCTCGTTCGGCGGATCCGCGCTGACCGTCGCCACGATCAGCGCGACGACGATCACCGGCACGCCGACCGCGCATGCCGCGGGCGCGGTCAATGTCGTCGTCACGAACCCCGACACGCAGAGCGGCACGTGCTCGAGCTGCTTCACGTACGTGGCGGCTCCGACCGTCACGTCGATCGCGCCTAACAGCGGCCCGGCCGGCGGCGGAACGTCGGTGACCATCACGGGAGGCGGATTCCAGAGCGGAGCCACAGCCTCGCTCGGCGGATCCCCCGTGACCGTGACGACGATCACGGCGACGAGCATCAGCGGCACGACGACCGCGCATGCCACCGCCGCTGTCAACTTGGTGGTGACGAACCCGGACACGCAGAGCGCGACGTGCACCGGCTGCTACACGTACGTCGCGGCACCCAAAGTGACCTCGATCACTCCGACGAGCGGAACGAGCATCGGCGGGACCGCGGTCACGATCGCGGGCACCGGCTTCCAGAGCGGCGCAACGGCCTCTCTCGGTGGCGCCGCGGTGACGGTCTCGACGGTGAGCGCGACCAGCATCACGGGCACCACGAGCCCGCACGCAGCGGGAGCCGTGACGCTGATCGTGACCAACCCGGACACCCAGATCGGCACATGCGTCGTCTGCTTCACGTATGTCGCACCGCCGCCTCCTACGGTCACGTCGGTCACGCCAAATAGCGGTCCGAGCGCTGGAGGTACTTCGGTGACCATCGCGGGCAGCGGGTTCCAGGTCGGTGCGACGGTCGCGTTCGGCGGCTCGGCTCTGACCGTCTCGACAATCAATGCGACGACGATCACTGGCACGACGACCGCGCACGCCGCGGGCGCAGTCAATGTCGTCGTCACGAACCCTGACTCTCAGAGCGGGACGTGCAGCGGCTGCTTCAGTTATTTGGCAGCCGCGCCGACAGTGAGTGGTATCGTGCCGACGAGCGGCTCGAACGCGGGCGGAACATCGGTGACGATCAGCGGGACCGGCTTCCAGACCGGAGCGAACGTGTCGTTCGGCGGATCGGCCCTCACGATCGGTACGATCAACGGCTCCTCGATCACCGGCACGACAACCGCGCACGCCGCGGGGCCAGTGAATGTAGTGGTCACGAACCCCGACGCGCAGACCGGCACGTGCCTCAACTGCTTCACATACACGGCTCCGGCGAACGTGACGCTCCGCTCAACGACGACGGCAACGGGCAGCATCAGTTACGTCCTCGCGAAGCCGGCCGGCCTGGCAATGAACGACGTGATGGTCGCGTCGGTCAGCGTTAACGCGGGATCTGCCGTTACGGCGCCGACCGGGTGGACCCTGATCGCGCACACCCAGGGTGTGGGCGTCGTCGACCTCTGGACTTACTACCGCGCCGCAGGCGCGAGCGAGCCCGCGAGCTACACATTTGCGGCGAACAGCAGCGCGACCGGAGTCGCGGGGATGGCCGCGTACATCGGACTGGATCCCGTGAGTCCTATCGCGGGCTTCTCGAGCGCGGCCACCAGTGGCGGCTCGAACCAAGCGATCGCACCGGCGGTGACCACATCGGCGCAACGGGTCGCGCTACTGCTTCTCACCATCGACGGCGGGTTCAACGGGACAGTCACGAACCCGAGTGGATTCACGCAGCGTTGGTCGCTGACGAACTATGAGCGGGGCCTCGCGGCGGACAACCTCACGATCGGCACCGGGAACCTGCCGGCTGCGACGTTTGCCTTGAGTGGTGTCGCGTTCTGGTCCATCCAGCAGGTCGCGCTGAAGACTGCAGGCCCCGCCGCGGCACCGACCGCGACGTCAGTCGCTCCAAACTCTGGGTCCACGACGGGCGGAACCTCTGTCACCGTGACCGGCACCCACTTCCAACCCGGCGCCACCGTGTCGTTCGGCGGCTCGGTATTAACGGTCTCCACGGTGACGCCTACGACCATCACCGGCACGACCACGGCCCACGCGGCCGGGGCAGTAGCCGTGACCGTCACGAACGCCGACGCCCAAACGGGCACATGCGCCGATTGCTTCACGTACGTCACGCCGGCACCTCCGCCGACAGTAACCAGCGTCTCCCCGAACAACGGTCCGGCGGCGGGCGGGACCGCTGTCACCGTCGCCGGCAGTGGATTTCAGCCCGGCGCCACGGTCTCGTTCGGTGGGTCGGCCCTCGCTGTGTCGACGGTTAGTGCGACGAGCATCACGGGGACGACCGCCGCGCACGCCGGTGGCGCGGTCAACGTGGTGGTCACGAACGGCGATGCTCAGACCGGGAGCTGCACAAGCTGCTTCAGTTATGTCGCGGCGCCGGCCCCAACGATAAGCTCGGTTACGCCGAATAACGGCACGAGCGCGGGCGGGACCCCGGTGACGGTCGCAGGCACCGGGTTCCAGACCGGCGCAACAGTGGCGTTCGGCGGCGCTTCGCTCACGGCCACGACCGTCAACGCGACGAGCATCACCGGAACTACATCGGTGCATGCGGCTGGTGCGGTCAATGTCGTGGTGAACAACCCGGACCTTCAGAGCGCGACGTGCACGACCTGCTACACGTTTACCGCTGCTCCACCGCCGACGGTCAGCTCGGTCGCACCGACTAACGGCTCGACTTCCGGTGGGACCTCGGTCACGATTTCCGGCACTGGCTTTCAAACGAGTGCAACAGTCTCATTTGGCGGCTCGCCAGTCTCGGTAGTCACTCTCACGCCTACGACGATCACCGGTACGACGAGTGCGCACGCGGCAGGCGCGGTGAGTGTGCTCGTGACGAACCCAGACACGCAGACCGGCTCGTGCTCCGCCTGCTTCACGTACGTCGGCACAGGCAACGCTATCCAAAGCGAGAACGCACTCCCCGGCACGGCTGGTTGGGACGACTTCGCGACGGTTCTACAGGATGACGCCATCTCCGGTTATGGATCAAAGATCAGCGTGAATCACGGCGACTCGATCGACCTCTTCATCACAACGACGGCAGCGAGTGTCTCGATCGATATCTTCCGTACGGGCTGGTACGGCGGGGTCGGGGCGCGGATGGTCGCCAGCCTCGGGAGCTTCCCCGGCCGTCATCAAGCCATCCCGCTACCGGACCGGGTCACCGGCATCATCGATTGCTCCGCCACGTGGACGAAGACAACCACGCTCACCATTCCAGCAAGTTGGGTGACGGGGGTTTATCTCGCCAAGCTCACGGCATCGAGCGGAAACAAGAGCTTCATCTTCTTCGTCGTTCGCAACGACGGCGGGCACGAGGATTTCGCCTTCCAAACGAGCGTGACCACTTACCAGGCCTACAACAATTGGGGCGGCACGAGCCTGTACAACAACAACACAAATAAGAGCGTCTACACCGGTCCACACGCGGTCAAGGTGTCGTTCGACCGGCCCTTCAATCCAGGGGACGGAAACGGTGCGGGCCACTACTTCTGGTTCGAATACCCATTCGTACGCTGGGCTGAATCACAGGGCTACGACATGACCTATATAACCGACGTCGATACCCACACGAACGTGAACCCGCTAACCAACCACAAGGCGTATTTCTCGGTCGGGCACGACGAATATTGGTCCAAGGGCATGCGCGACAACGTACAAGCTGCAATAAACGCTGGTGTCAACGTCGCGTTCTTCTCCGCGAACTCGGCCTACTGGCAGATCCGTTTCGAACCCAACGCAGCTGGAGCACCGAACCGCATCGAGGTTGGCTACAAGGACTTCGCGATCTACAACATCTTCCCGGGCCCTGATCCGATGTACGGCGTCAACAACGCGATCGTGACGAATTACTGGCGAGACACACCCGTTAACCTGCCAGAAAACGGACTACTCGGCGTGCAGTTCGGGGTACAGGTCGACGCTGACTACGCATACGTGATCCAGAATGCCTCCCACTGGATCTACGCCGGAACCGGGTTCGTCAACGGATCGAGGATTCCGGGGATTGTCGGGTACGAAGTGGACGGAATCGTGAACAATGGCTTTTCGCCTCCGGGTCTGATAACGCTGTCTAGCTCGCCGGTCAACGCATGTTGCGGTAACGGCTCGTTCACCGCTAATTCCACGATCTACACTGCCGCGAGCGGTGCACGCGTATTCGCATCCGGAACCATTCAGTGGGCCTTGGGACTCGATGGCTACGGCGGGACAACCTATGTCAACGCAGGGCTCCAACGGATTACAACCAACATCTTCAACAACTTCAGGGGCCCGTGACCGGACGTACTAGGAAGATCGACTGACGTCGCGCCGACCTACCGGCCATGACGGGCTAATTTCCACCCCTCGTAAACCGGTACCGTACTGCGCTTGTTTTCGCTCCCCTGGTTTGTTTGTCTGACTGCCTGCTACGCCGATTGAAGTACAAATCCCTACCGAGGGCGCATTACGTCCTTTTCCGCGCCGCGCTGACGGTGGCGCTGATTGTGGCGTTTGGCGGCCTTCTGCCGACTCCGAGTGCGGCCGCAAATGCAACAGTCAGCGTTAATGCTGCGGTCACTCAGGGAACATTCCAGACCGAGCTAAACACGCAGATCATCTATCCCAACATCCTTGAGGATGTCCCCGGCGGGGCGGCAAGGCTCAGTCAGTACGCCCCGGCAAAGGTGCGGGTGATCCTCAGCACCGACGGCGCATATGTAACGTCCGATCACGTGCATGTGCCGACCCTTCCGGCAGGGTGGAACCTCAGTGAGCGCCCTGGTTCATGCGTCGCGACGTTCGGATATCAGGTCAACAACCATTGCTGGGACTTCACATCACTGAATCTCATGGTGAATGACATCTATGCCGCTGGCGCCCGGCCTGCGCTCGATATCGGCTACATGCCCGACTGGCTCTGGAACTGCTCAATTACGGGAACAGCAACGCCCATCGCGAATGGGTGGTCGCTGTTCGGCGACTACGCGGCTCGTCTGGTTAGCTACTACAACAATGGCAGCTTCACGGCCGAGGACGGCCACGTCATCACCAACCCGGCTGGTACAAGCCGTCGCGTGGACACGTGGGAGCTCTTGAACGAGCCGAACTTTCAAACCCTTGCGTGCCTTGGCCCGACGGGCTCAGGCGGGGGCCTGCCCTCGCTAAACACAGCGCAGTACCTCGCGATGTGGAACGCAGTTGCACCGAAGATGAAAGCAGCGGATCCATCGATAAAGTTGGCGGGTCCGGCCACAACGGACGGAGTCACGGGATTCTCCCCGGACTACCTCGAACTCGTCATGCTGAGCGGAAGTCCCAAACCGGACATCGCGAGCTTTCATGGCTACGGCAGTTACGACGAGAACGACAAGGACCGGTGCTTATTCGACGGCTATGCGAGTGGCAGCGGGTGCGCCGCCGATGGAATCGTTGGGCTCACCAGCGGCCTGACTCAAGTACAAGCCTGGGCCCCCGGCAGACCCACCTGGGTTACAGAGATCAATGTCCTGGCGTCGTATGGCAACGATCCGAAGCAAAGGAACTGGAACGCCCTTGGGGCAGCATGGAAGGCAAGTGCCTTCGTGCGGCTGTCGAAACTCGGAGCTAGCGGCCTCTTTCATTACTCATTCATTCATCCGAATGGCGATCAGTTCTCAGTGATTGACATCAACACAGGTGCGCGGCTCCTGCCGTTTTGGGTCGAGTACTACCTCGCGCGCGACTTTCCTCCCGGCAGCACGATCCTCTCGGCGAGCTCTAGCACGACCGGCGTCGACACCTTGGCTGTGCGTCTCACGACCGGACAAATAAACGTCCTCGTGGCGAACCGCCAGGTGGCCAACGCGTCCGACGTCGGGGGCGCTGGTGTTCCGGCCACGGTTCAAGTAAATGTCGCGGGTCTCGGAGCAGTTAGTTCGCTCACACTTCGCCAACTCGACAACTCGACTCCTCTCGCTACGGGCCCCGGCACGACATTGAGCCCTGCATCGAACGCGAACGTTTCGTTCTCGGGATATGGCGCAGCCATCCTCGAATTCGCGACCAGTGGTGGTAGCCCGACGCCCACCCCGACGC
>DATCPK010000058.1:0-3127 GCA_036570125.1 Candidatus Limnocylindria bacterium | reverse complement strand
GTTCCAGGGCCAGCAGGCCGCGGTCGTGTTCTACTCGATGGCAAGCTCGAGTGGGGAGGACGTCCCGCGCGGAATCGAGTTCCTCTTCTCGCGCAACCGGCTGAACGTGGCGATCTCGCGCGCGAAATGTCTTGCCTATCTGGTCGCTAGCCCGCGGCTGCTGGATGTGAACTGTCGTACCGTTGAGCAGATGCGACTCGTGAACGCGTTGTGCTCGTTCGTGGAGGAGTCTGGCCCGCCATGAGCGACGTCACGGTCGAACTCTGTGCGGATGCGCTCCGTAGCGCGTTTCCAGCGGCGGAGGTCGTCGTCGAAAGGATCCGCTTCGGTGACCGGACACGCGTCGACGTGGGCGCTGGACGCTCGATTAAGTACGCATACCTCGCGTTGGCCGCAGACGAGCGGTTCGAGCTCCATCTTTACCCGGCTGACACGCTCGAACAGGCTCGGGTTTTTTACGACGATCCGGACCGCGTCGCGCGCATCCTGGGGCTTCGGGAGCAAGGCTGGCGCATCGACGCCAACTTCCACTTCGGCTACGCGGCGCGCGGACTTGCCTGGACCGAGAGCCCGATCTCGATCGACGCGTATGCGGCGTACTGGGTGGCACACATCGATTCGGCCCACGCACTCCCGCGAGCGGAGTGGGACGCAGAGCTCGAGCGGCTGATCGCAGCGCGAATGGTGACCCGGGAGGACCTACCCCAGTTCGATGCCGACTTTAGGAGCACGGACCGCGAGAAAGCAACGCCGCGACCGGGGATGCGCGTCGTGTACGCATGGCCGAATCACCGCATTCGGCAACCGGAGTTTCCGGCGGCGGTCCGAAAAAGGGTTTCCGAGGTTCTCAGCGCATTGGACGAGCTGTAACCTCGACGGCGGAAGCAACGCTTTCGCGACGAGCTCCGGGAGTTTGGTTCGTTAGCGGTCGCCGAGCAGCAGCTCGGGCACACTCGCGGGATCAGCAAGCCGTCGGCCGAGCTCGTCGAGACTAGTGTCGACCGCGCTCGCGAAGGCGTCCGTGGCCGCCGAGCTGCTCGAGCGTCTCGGGCGGGACAAACTTGAGCAGCAGCGCCGCTGTTCGCGGCGGGAGGCGAAATGGACGGTCAGGATTCCGTGGTCGCGCAGGAGCAGCATGGCCAGCACGGCTGTCGACTCGATCGGGATGATCGGCGCCTCCGACACATTGCCGCGCTGTATGGCCGGCGACGTCGAGCGGCGACGACGTGCCACGCAACCTCGAATTCCTGTTCTCGCGGAACCGCCTGAACGTCGCGATCTCGCGTGCGCGGTGCCTGGCGGTGCTGGTGGCGAGTCCGCGCTTGCTCGAGATCCGCTGCCGAACCGTCGAGCAGATGCGGCTGGTCAGCGCGCTTTGCCGGCTCGTCGAGCTGGCTGATTCGGCCACTGGCGCGAGTTACGTCACTCTGCAAGAGTGATGTAAGATATGACGGTGAAACGGCTCCAAATCATGATCGAGGAGGAGTTGGACAGCGCTCTCGGCCGCCAGGCGGCCGATGAAGGCACTTCGAAGGCTGCGCTGATCCGGCGGTACGTCCGTGAACGCCTGCGGCCGTTGCCACCTCTCGAGGAGGACCCTCTTTGGGAAATCGTCGGGATCGCCGGCGACGCCGAACCCGTCGGAGACATCGACGAATTCCTCTACGGACCCGCCGCCAAGCCGTGATCTTCGTCGACACGTCGTTCTGGGTCGGCCTCGCCCTGCCGAGAGATGGGCGGCACGGCGACGCGCAACGACTGACGAAACAGTTCGCAGGCGCGTCGCTCGTGACGTCGAACCACGTGCGCGGGGAGACATGGACGTTTCTGCGTAAGCGCGCGGGTCATCGCGTCGCCGTCGGATTCGTCGACCGTCTGGCGGCGTCCGGACGCGTTCGGGTTGAGTTCGTCGCTCGCGAGCTCGAGGAGGAGGGTCTGCGCTGGCTGGCTCAACGCGACGAGCGGGAGTACTCGTTCGTCGACGCGACGAGCTTCGCTCTGATGCGCAAGCTTCGGATCCGGGAAGCGCTGACGTTCGACGCAGATTTCGCCGCCGCAGGCTTCGTCGCTCTGCGGGCATAGCGTCCGATTCCTACCACCTCGCCGGTTAGAGCGAACCGATGGGCGCGATTGCGCGCATCGGCTGGCCGGTGACCTCGGCGATGAGCTCGAAGTCGCGATCGTAGTGACAGACCGCGACGCCGTGGAGCTCGGCCGCCGCCGCGACGAGCAGATCCGGGAGTTTCACCTGACGATGATGGAGCGGTCCGTGGGTCGCGAGCTGCTCGAACACGTCCAACGCGCGTCGCCACGCGGGCTCGTCGATCGGTAACTCGTCGAGCGCCTCGAGGCGCTCGCGACGCTCCGCGAAACCTTGGGCGTTCTGCGACTCCCAAAGCAGCTCGAGCTTCACCATCGAGCAGGTTGCGATCTCACCTGCGACGAGACGGGCTTCGAAGTCTGCTGACACTGGGATGCGCTTCTGGCGGTTCGTCCAAGCGCTCGTGTCGGCGAGCTCCACTACCAGGTACGCGTGGCGCGGAGCTGGTCGAGCGCTTCGGGCGTGAGGTCCTCGAAACGCTCTTCCGCGAGAGCGCGAAGTCGCTCGCGGCGGACAACGTCCTCGAGCGCACGATGGATCGTGTCTGTGGTTCCGTTCGTCCCGAGCACCTTGCGTGCCTGGGCGACGAGCTCAAGCTCGAGGTTGAGCGATGTGCGCTTCACCATAACCGAATCGTATGGATCGTTAACTCGTATGTCAAGCATATGAACATGGCCAATCTAGGCATACCTCAGCGCACACGATGCGTTCTACGTCGCGCTCGCCGAGGCCGCGGACGGGGTGCTGGTGACTGCGGACCGGCACCTCGCCGCGGCCTACGAACGAACGGAGCTGCTGGCCTAGACGCGCCTCCTAAGCCGGCTTGTGGCAGACGGCCTCGATGTTGTTCCCGTCCGCGTCGTGCACGAACGCTGCGTAGTAGTTCTCGTGGAGGTGTGCACGCACACCCGGAGGGCCGTTGTCCTTGGCTCCGGCTCCGATTGCGGCCTCGTAGAACGCATCCACCGCCGCGCGATCCGGTGCGCTGATAGCGACGTGGGCCGCGCCGCGCTCCTCGTTGTTGCC
>DATCPK010000057.1:0-18792 GCA_036570125.1 Candidatus Limnocylindria bacterium | reverse complement strand
CTGCTCGAGCGCCTGCGACGACGACAGGTGGACGATGTACAGGGGAATACCCCCGGCCATCTCCGCGAGGCGGAAGGCCCGATTCGTGGCCTCCCCTTCGGCCTCCGGCGGCCGCGTGAGCGCGTGCCACTTCGGCTCGGTGTGCTTCGCGGCGAGCGCGCGCTTCACGAGCACGTCGATCACCCCACCGTTCTCGGCGTGCATGCAGATGAGCCCGCCGTTCTCGGCCGTGCGCGAGATGGCTTTGAAGATCGAGCCGTCGTCGACCTGGAAGACGCCCGGATACGCCATGAACAGCTTGAAGGAGGAGATGCCCTCTGTGACCATCACGTCCATCTCTTTGAGGACCTTGTCGGTCACATCGCGGACGATGATGTGAAGGCCGTAGTCGATCGTCGCCTTGCCCCGAGCTTTCTTCAACCACGCGTCGCGCGCCTTTTCGAGCGGCTCGCCCATCCCCTGCACCGCGAAATCGACGATCGAGGTCGTGCCGCCGAACGCCGCGGCGACGGTGCCCGTGTAGAAGTCGTCCGAGGCGAACGTGCCTCCGAACGGGAGCTCCATGTGCGTGTGGACGTCGATGCCGCCGGGGATCACGTACTTCCCCGTCGCGTCGATGCGCTTCGCGCCGGCCGCTTTCAAGCCTTTGCCGATCATCGCGACCTTCTCGCCGTCGATGAGCAGGTCGGCCTTGTACGTGTCGGCGGCCGTCACGATCGTCCCGTTGGTGATGAGCGTCTTTCCCACGTCGCACTCCCCTCGTTTGGCGCGCGGATGCTAGCCGAACGTATCAGCAGCGATAGTCGGCACGACCCGAGCCGCTAGGCTCCGCGCGGTGAATATCCCGAGCGGCTACACCATCGGGCCTGCGGATCTGAAGACCGCGACGGACACGGAGGTCCAGGAGATCGCGCAGTTCCGGCAGGACCTCGCGCTCGAGCAGCGACCGGAGGATCCGCCGACGCCCCTCGCGGTCATCGCGCAGTGGTTGCGCGCGAGGCCGCCGGGACAATGGCGCGCGATCTTTGTCGCGCGGGAACGCTCAGGCGGGCTCGCCGGTTATGGCGTCGCGGTCCGGAATCTGAAAGACACCGAGAACGCGCACATCCGGTGGTCCGAGATCGCGGTCAAACCTGAACACCGGCGGCGCGGTCTCGGCCGCGCGCTGTTCGCCCACGTCGTCGGCTCGGTCGATGGCCCGGGTGACGACCTCGTCGTGATTTCGGAAACGAACGACCGCGTGCCTTCCGGAGAGGGGTTCGCGAGTGCGATCGGCGCGAAGCCCGGTCTTCCGATGAAGATCAACCAGCTCGACCTCGGCCGCGTCGATCGAGCGAAGGTCCGCGAGTGGTCCCGGGCCGCTCCGAAGGGCTATCGCCTCGAACGCATCGACGAGACGGTGCCCGAGAAATTCGTAAAGGCGTTCATCCAGGCTTCGGAAGGCATCAACGACATGCCCCGTGGGGACATCGCGTTCAACGACTGGAAGCTGACCGAGGAGCAGATCCGGCAGCGCGAGAGCTTCTTCAAACAGGCCGGGATGACGTGGTGGCTGCTCCTCGCGATCGACGAAAAGACCGGCGAGGGCGTCGGATTCACGGAGATCGAGTTCAACGGACTCGATCCGCACGCGATCCAGCAGGAGGGCACCGCCGTCGTCGCGGCCCACCGCGGCCACAACATCGGCCTGTGGCTGAAGGCGGTGATGCTCGAGCGCATCCTCGCCGAGCGGGCCGATTCGCGTTTCATCAGGACCGGCAACGCGAACGTCAATGCCAACATGCTCGCGATCAACACGAAGCTCGGTTTCACATACGCGTGGCAGAGCACGCTCTGGCAGCTGCCGATCGCGGAGGCGCGCAAGGCCCTCGCCGACAAGACCGGAGCGGCGCGCGCCTAGCGCCGTCCGCTAGAGGCGATCCATTCGCGCGCGAGCGCCTGATGCTCGCGCCACGCGTCCCAGACCGAGGCGGCCCAGCGCCGCACCGCCGCCGGGTATTCGTCCGGCGCTGCGTCCGAGACGTCGGCGATCGTGACCTTTCCGCGTGAACGTGGGACCGAAGGCTTCGCGACGTGGCGCGTGCGCGAGAGCCAGGCCTGGACACGGTCGTTCACCTGCTCGGCGCCGCCATGCTCGATGGCGACAGCCAGGCCTGTGAGATGCGCGGCGAGCGAACGGCCGGACAGGATGTATTTGTCGTGCTGACACGCGTAGCAGTCGACGGCAAGACGGCGCATCGACGCGTAGCGCGAGTCCCCGAACGCGCGAAGACCGAGATCGTCGAACAACTTCTGGCATGCATCGCGCCCGCCGACCGGCGCGCCGCACTCGGGGCAGGGCTCCGCCGATCGCATGCCCGAAGCTAGCGGAGAGAGCTCGCCAAACGCACCAGGTCCGTGAGATCGCGATGGTCCGAGCTCAGCCAGTAGGCGGTGCCCCCTTCGGTCCAGGTCACCAACCAGACGCCACCCGGACTCCCCACCCGGGCCCCCAGTCCCTGCGTACCGCGAACAGGGACCGCTATGAAGTCCAAGTTCGACAGGGGTTCGTTCGCGAGACGGTCAGGCATCGTGAAGAGCTGCGCATCGGCGGTGCGTGGCGGCAGCGCGAGCACATGTGCCTGATCGATCGGCGCGGTCGCGAGCGGACCGTCTCGGCCGATGACGGCGCTGCCGACAGCGAGGCAGAGCGTGAACAAGAGCACCATCGCTGCGCGCCGCTCGTGCCCCGCCGCGGCCGCGTCCTGGCCCTCGACCTCGATGACCGTTCCGCTAATAGCCGACGTAGACCACCCGCTGCTCGGTGAAGAAGTCGAACGCCGCGGTCCCGCACTCGCGGTCGCCAAAGCCCGAGTCCTTGACACCACCGAAAGGAACCTGCGCTTCACCGCCGACGGTCGGGATATTCACGTGGAGCATCCCGGCCTCCGACTCTTCGGCGTAGCGGAAGGCGGTGCTCAAGTCGCGCGTATAGATGGAGGTCGACAGGCCATAGCCGACGGAGTTCGCGACGGCGAGAGCGCTCTCGAAGTCATTCGCCGGAATGATGCTCACGACGGGGCCGAAGATCTCCTCCTGCGCGACGCTCATGTTCGAGTCGACATCGGCGAAGATCGTCGGCTCGACGAAGTAACCGGCCTTCAGTTCGGGCTTCGACGGCGCGCTGCCATCGCGCACCACGCGCGCCCCCTCACGCTTTCCCGCCTCGATCCGCTCGCGCACTTTGCGGAGCTGCGTGTCGTCGACGATCGGCCCCAGCCGCACGCCATCGTTCAGCCCATCGCCTGCGCGCCAGGTGTCCGCCTTCGCCGCCAAAAGCTCGGTGAAGTCGACGAGGCGCGAGCGCATCACGACCGCGCGGCTCGTCGCGGTGCAACGTTGTCCTGTCGCGCCGAACGCGCCGCCGGCCACGCTCTCGGCCGCCTTCTCGAGATCGGCGTCATCCATGACGATGACCGCGTTCTTGCCCCCCATCTCGAGCTGAACCTTGCAGAGACGCTGCGCGGCCTGCGCATAGAGGCGTCGTCCGACAGCGTTCGAGCCGGTGAAGGAGATGGCCTTCACGCGCTCGTCATCGACGATCGCGCGAGAGAGCGCATCGCCTGGCCCGAGCACCATGTTCAGGACGCCCTTTGGGACGCCGGCGTCGACGAAGCACTGGACGACATGCGCCGCACACAGCGGCGTCAGCGTCGCGGGCTTGAAGACGACAGCATTCCCTGCGACGAGGGCAGGCGCGATCTTCCATGCGGGGATGGCGACGGGGAAGTTCCACGGTGTGATGCAGGCGACGACGCCAAGAGGGTCGCGCACCGTGTAGATGAACGTGCCGCGCTGTGTCGATGGGATCGTCTCGCCATTGAGTCGCGTTCCCTGACCTGATGCGAAGCGCACATTGGCGACCGCGCGATCGACCTCGGCGAGCGATTCCGAAAGAGTCTTTCCCTCCTCCTGCGTGAGCAGGCGAGCGAGATCCACTCGGCGGAGCTCCATGAGGTCGGCGGCCTTTCGCACCATGTCGCCCCGTTGCGGCGCGGGCGTCCGGCGCCACTCCTGATACGCAGCGGCGGCAGCGTCGATCGCGCGAACGACGTCCTCCGGCCTCGAGACGGTCGCGTCGCCGAGCGACTCGCTGCTGCGCGCCGGATTCACGTCGCGGACGCGCTCTCGCGAGGTCGACTCCTCCCACTCACCGCCGATGTAGTTCAGCGCCGGCTGAGTAGACGCCACCTTCACGGTTTCACCATGTCGTCGTACATGTCGGGTCGGCGATCGCGGTAGAACTGCCAGGTATTGCGGACCTCGCGGACCAGATCCATGTTGAGGTCCGCGACGAGCAGCTGCTCCTCTTTATCCGACGCCTGCGCGATGATCTTGCCGCGAGGATCGGCGAAGTAGCTCGAGCCGTAGTACTCGTTCGGACCGAACTCCTTCTCCTGCCCCACCCGATTGATGGTCCCGACCCAGTAGCCGTTCGCGATCGCGTGAGCCGTCTGCTCGATGAACCAGAGATGCATCGAGAGACCGCGGGACGTCGCGGACGGGATGAAGACGAGCTCCGCGCCGTGGAGACCCAGCATTCGCGCGCCCTCGGGGAAGTGCCGGTCGTAGCAGATGTAAACGCCGACCTTGCCGACCGCGGTGTCGAACACCGGGTAACCCATGTTGCCCGGGCGGAAGTAGAACTTCTCCCAGAACCCGTTCACGTGCGGGATGTGCGTCTTCCGATACTTGCCGAGGTACTTCCCGTCGGCGTCGATGACCGCGGCGGTGTTGTAGTACACGCCGACCTGGTCCTCTTCATACATCGGGACGATGAGCACCATCGAGTGCTTCTTCGCGAGCTCCTGCATGAGCTTCGTCGTCGGACCGTCCGGGATCTTTTCCGTGTACGAGTAGTGCTTGGTGTCCTGCACCTGGCAGAAGTAGGGACCGTAAAAGAGCTCCTGCATGCACAGGACTTGCGCGCCCTGCTTGGCCGCGTCGGCGATGTATTTGGCGTGCCGCTCGATCATCGAGTCCTTGTCGCCTGTCCATGCGCACTGAACAAGCGCGGCTTTCACGGTCGTCATTGGTGCTCCCCTGTAGCGATTCGCGTGCTCCGATGCTATCGCTCGTGTGGCCCACCGGGTAACCGCGGCGCCCACAGGTACCTGGCCATGTCGACGCGCGGCCCTCGGAAGCGCACTCCTTCTCGACGCAGCCGGCGGGCATGTCCCGGGAAAGCCGGACGTCCGTCCGAGCGCACGACGCGATGAGCGGGGACCGTCGGGTCGTCGCAGTGCCGGAGCGCGTTTCCCACCGCGCGCGCGGCAAGGGGGCGTCCGGCGACCATGCCGACCAGGCCGTACGTCGCGACCCGCCCGGGCGGAATGCGTCGCACGACCGCGTACACCGCGCGCCGCCACGCGTCTGGGGTCTCGGCTCGCATCTTGCGCATGATGCCGCGACCCGTGCTGATCTCTCGCGATGTTCGCGCTTCGCTGTGGCTTGTGGCCATGCTGCGAATCGCGTTCGGCCTCGCTGGCCTTCTCACGGTGCTCCTCGATCCGCGCCCACTTCTCCGTGATGTCGCCGCGTGGACGACGCTCGAGGTGCTCGACGGGCGACCGTGGACGCTCCTCTTTTCGATCTGGCAGCGGTGGGATGCGCTCTGGTACCAGGAGATCGCGACCGAGGGCTATCACGCGGGCAACAGCACCGCGGCGTTCTTCCCGCTCTTCCCTCTGCTCAGCCGCGTCGCTTCGATTCCGTTCCTCGGGAATGTCGTGCTCGGCGAGCTCGCCGTCACCAGCCTCGCGTGCATCGCGGCGTTCGTCCTTCTCTATCGCATCGCGCGCGTCGAGATCGGCCGGCGGTCTGCGATCGTGGCGGTGCTTCTCGTAGCGCTGTCTCCGGTCGGGTTCTTCCTGCTCGCGCCGTACACCGAGGCCCTGTTCCTCGCGACGACCCTCGCGTCGTTCTGGTTCGCGCGGGCGCGACATCCCTGGCTTGCCGGGATCGCCGGCGCGGCCGCAGGTTTCACGCGCCTGCAGGGCGGGCTTCTCCTTCTCCCTCTGGGATATCTGGCGTGGCGCGATCTCCGCGCCGGGACGCTCACGCCGCGCAACGCTCCGGCGTGGGTCCTTCCGGCGGTCGGCGTCTTCCTGGCGCTCGCATATCCCCGGGTCTTTGTCGGCGAGACCGGTTCTCCGTTCGATCTCCAACAGGCGTGGGGCGCGCGGTTGGCGCTTCCGTGGCAGACCATCGGCGACGCTCTCGCTCACATCGCTCGAACCGGCGATCCGATCGAGGTCCTGAACCTGATGTCGGTCATCGGCCTGACGATCCTTGCGGTCTACGGCTTTCGGCGTCTCCCGCCGGAGTACGGTCTCTACGCGCTCGCGTCGATCGCGCTCCTCTGGCTGCGAGACACCGACAACGTGAGCCCACTCATGAGCGCAGCGCGCTACTCGCTGGTGATCTTCCCCTGTTTCATGATCGGTGCGCAGATGCTCCGCCAGCGGCGGGGAATAGCCATCGGGATCCTCGCGATCAGTTCGGTGATCCAGGTCGCGCTCTTTGTGTACTGGGTGCGCTGGGGCTTCGTCGGCTGACGGACGCCATACTCGATCGCGTGTCCGGCGATGCCCTCGACCGCTACATCGGCGCCCAGCGCGATCGTTTCACCGAAGAGCTCCGCGAGCTGTGCGCGATCGCCTGCGAAGCGTCGGATCGCGCGGCCCTCGATGCCGCCGCACGATGGTGCCGAGACCGTTTGCGCAGCGCCGGCTTCGCCGATGCGCGCGAGCTGCGGACCGACGGCGCGCCCGCGCTCGTCGTCGGCGACACCGGCTCCGGAAAACGGACACTCGTCGGCGTCCAGCATTACGACGTTCAGCCGGCGGTGCCGCTCGATCTATGGAAGACGCCGCCGTACCAGCCGACGATTCGCGACGGCGCGATGTACGCGCGCGGCGTGGACGACAACAAGGGCCACCTCCTTCTTCGGATACAGGCGATCGAAGCGCATCGGGCGGTCTTCGGCGAGCTTCCGATACGCGTCCGGTTCCTGATCGAAGGTGAAGAGGAGTCCGGCAGCCCCAATCTCGCGAGGCTCCTCGCGCTGGAGCCCGGGCTCACCGACGCCGATGGCGCGCTCAAGGAGGGCGGCGCGCTCGACAGCGAGGGGCGCCCGATCCTCTCGCTCGGCGGCAAGGGCATCCTGTATTGCCACTTCCGCGTGCGCACGATGACGCGCGACGCGCACTCCGGCGGGGCGACCCATTACCCCAACGCCGCGTGGCGGCTCGCGCACGCGTTCGCGTCGCTGATGGACGCGAAGGGACGAATTCAGATCGACGGCTTCTACGACGACGTCCGCAAGCCAACCGATGCCGACCGCGCGATGCTGGAGCGCATGCCGTTCGACGCCAAGGCCACTCGCGAGGTCGTCGGCATCGACGCGTTCGCCTTCGGGCGCGATAACGGAGAAGCCAAACGCGCATCGGTGTTCGAGCCGACCTGCAATGTCTGCGGGATCGAGTCCGGGTACAACGGGCCCGGCTCCAAGACGGTCATTCCGGCCGAGGCGACCGGAAAGATCGACTTTCGTCTCGTGCCCGACCAGGACCCCGAGAAGATCGCGGCGCTCCTCCGCGCGCACCTCGATCGGCGCGGGTTCACCGACGTCGAGTTCAGCGCCGAAGAGGGCGAGCATCCGTATCGCGGCCCGGCCGATGCGCCGCTCGTGCGCGCCGTCGCGGCCGTCGCCGAAGAGGCTTTCGGGAAGCCTGCGGTCCTCGTCCCGTCGAGCGGCGGGACGTCGCCGATGTGGGTCGTCTGCAATGCGCGACGGATGGCGAACGTAACTCTTGGTATGGGTCACCCCGGCGCGGGCGCGCACGCCCCGAACGAGCACATCTTCTTGGACAACTACTGGCGCGCACTGCGCGCGACCACGCGGCTCTACTCGGAGTTCGCGACCGCGCATTGACTTGACGGTCGTCCGTCCGACAATCGAAGAGGACGCAAGGGAAGGGGACCCAGGCAAAATGAAGAATCTCGTCGTCATGCCGGAGCGATCGAGCAATCCGGTGTTCGGCGACAAGACATTCGATGGCCTCGCCACCACCGGCGACGCAATGACGCTCGACGGGACCGTCAACCGATCGTTCGCGCTCGTTCTCGTCCTCATGGTGGGCGCGTTCGCAAGCGTTATCGCGGGGCCGGGCTACATGCTGGTCGGCGCGATCGCCGGGTTCATCCTGGCCATCGCCACGGTGCTGCGAAAGACGTGGGCTCCGATCAGCGCGCCCCTCTACGCGTTCGCCGAGGGCCTGTTCATCGGCGGTATCTCGATCGTCCTCGAGGCGACCTATCCCGGGATCGTGATACCCGCGGTCTCGCTCACCGTGGGGATCTTCATCGCGTTCCTGCTCATCTACCGCTCGCATCTCATCCGCGTGACCGACAAGCTGCGGATCGCGGTCTTCGCCGCGACCGGCGCGGTGGCGCTCGTGTACCTCGCGGCGCTCGTCCTGAACCTAGTCGGCATTCAGGTGAGCTACCTGAATGAGGCGATGGCCGGCTCCGGCGCGCTCGGGATCGGGGTGAACGTCCTCGTCATCGGGATCGCCGCGTTCAATCTGCTGCTCGACTTCGACCTGGTCGATCGCGGAGTTGCGGCGCGCGCGCCCAAATATATGGAGTGGTATGCAGCCTTCGCCCTCCTCGTGACGCTCGTATGGCTCTACATCGAGATCCTCCGGCTGCTCTCGAGGCTTCTCCGCCGCTGACCGCTCGAATCAAAGCGCTCGTATTCGATTTCGACGGCCTGATCCTCGAGACCGAAACACCCGCGTACCAGTCCTGGACGGAGATATATCGCGAGCATGGCCACGAGCTGCCGCGCGATCGATGGCTCGAATACATCGGGCGTGAGGCGGGCTGGTTTGACGCGCTCACCCACCTCGAATCGCTCGTCGGCCCGCCGTTCGATCGTGACGCAGTGCGCAAACGCCGCGAGGAGCGCAAGAACGAGCTCATGGCGGAGCTCGATGTCATGGCCGGAATACGCGACTACGTGAGCGAAGGCCGGCGACTCGGTCTGCGCATCGGGATCGCGTCGAGCTCGCCCCGCGATTACGTCCACGCGCATCTGGACCGCGTCGGTCTTGGCGAAGGCTGGGACGTCATCGTCTGCCGAGAGGACGCGCCGCGCGCGAAACCCGCGCCGGACCTCTACCTACGCGCGGTAGAGCTGCTCGGCGTCGCCGCCCACGAGGCGGTCGCCCTCGAGGACTCGCCGAACGGGATCACCGCGGCGAAGGACGCCGGACTCTGGGTGGTCGCGGTGCCGAACGAGCTCACCGCCGGAGGAAACCTCGCGCGCGCCGACTGCCGGGTGTCCTCGTGCGCCGAGCTCTCCCTCCCCGACCTTCTGCAACGATTGGGCTAGCTCGGTCGCCCGCGGGGTAATCTCTCGGTATGGCGACCATCACGCCTGCCCAGGGGGAGCTGCAGGTCCGGACCCTTCAGCGCTCTCCGCTCTCGCGCGTGCGTGGGAATCTCGGCGGAATGTTGGGTCGACCGATCACGCAGGCGATCCTCAAGGCCATCCTGACGATCTTCGTCACCAGCACGATCACATTCGTCCTCATCCGGCTCATGCCGGGAAGCCCGGTCGAGATCAAGATCGACGAGCTCATGCAACAGAGCCAGATCTCCTACGCGGAGGCCGCGGCTCAAGCGTCCGGGCTCTTCGACATCAACTTGAACGCGCCGATCCAAGAGCAGTACTTCCAATACCTCGGAAACCTGGCGCACCTCGATCTTGGCAACTCGTTCCTGTCGCGCGGCACGACGGTGATGTCGATCATCCTCTCGGTCCTGCCGTGGACACTGTTCGCTGTCGGGACCGGGCTCCTTCTCTCGTTCGTCGTCGGCATCGCGCTCGGGCTGGTCGCCGCCTACCGGCGCAATAGCCTCCTCGACCACGCGGTGTCGACCGGTGGGTCGATCATCAGCTCGATCCCGGGCTACCTCATCGCCCTGCTGATCGTTCTCATCTTCGGCATCCAGCTCCGCTGGATACCGATCACGCAGATGCGCGGCGCATTCTCGCCCGGCATCACGCCGGGCTTCTCGCCGGAGTTCATCGGCGACATCCTCTTCCACGCGTCGCTGCCGATCACGGTGTTCTTCCTCACGCACATCGGCTTGTGGATCCTGTCGATGCGCTCCGCGACCCTCGCCGCGCTCGAGGAAGATCACGTCACCGTCGCTCGCGCCCGAGGCCTGACCGATGGGCGCATCACCACGGCGTACGTCGGCCGCAACGCCGTGCTGCCGCTCGTCTCGCAATTCGCGATCGCCGCGGGCGCGGTCGTGGGCGGCGCGGTGATCATCGAGCAGATCTTCGTCTACCAGGGCGTCGGCCTACGACTGGTGGCGTCGGTGAACCAGCGCGACTACCCGCTCATGCAGGGGATCATCCTCATGACAACGGTCTGCGTGATCATCGCGAACCTGGTCGCGGACCTTCTCTACAGCAGGCTCGACCCGCGCATCGGCCGTGCCGGTGGAGCGACGGGGAAGTGACCGCAGCCACGGGTCTCATCGATCGCCGCGACACAACTCGCGTGCCCGCGCGGCTCGCGGGCGTGGTCGAGTTCCTTCGAATGATGTCCCGCAAGCCCGTCGGGCTTCTCGGGCTCATCGGAGTCCTCTTCTTCCTGTTCCTGGCGTACGTGGCGCCGTTCATCGTGCCTCTCCAGGACGCGGTCGACGTGACGTCGATCTACGCGAAGCCGTCGTGGACGCATCCGCTCGGAACGGACTTCCAAGGCCGTGATGTGGTGAACCAGATCGTGTACGGCGGAGGCGACATCATCACCACCGCCATCCTCGCGGCGCTCTTCTCGACGCTGATCGCCATCACGTTTGGATCCATCGCCGCGACGGTCGGAGGACGGCTCGACCAGATCATCCTCGCGATCACGGATGTCGCGCTCACGATCCCGCAGCTGATCCTGCTGATCGTGATCGCCGCGATCTTCCGGCCGTCGTCCTTCTTCGCGCTTGCGGTGATCCTGGCGCTCCTGCAGTGGCCCGCGCTCTTACGTCAGATTCGCGCCCAGGTCCTCTCGCTGAAGGAACGGGATTTCGTAGAGGCGGCGCGCTCCCTCGATCTCGGCCTGCTGCACATCATCTTCCGCGAGATGCTCCCGAACATGCGCAGCTACATCGTCATCCACTTCATCATCGCCATGACGCTCGCGATCTACGCGCAGGCAGCGATCATGTTCCTCGGCCTCGTCCCGCTCTCCGGAAGGAACTGGGCGATCATGCTCTACTTCGCCTACAACCAGGGTGCGCTGTTCTTCAGGGACAGCTTCTTCTATCTGATGGGCCCGATCATGGCGATCGCACTCTTCCAGCTTTCGCTCGTGTGGCTCGCCTCTGGGCTCGAAGACGTCTTCAACCCGCGTCTTCGAAACTGATCGTGCCCGTCCTCTCAGTCCGCGACCTTTCGATCGAGTACCGAACCCGGCGCGGGCCGGTGCAAGCGGTGCGCGACGTGACCTTCGACCTCGAACAGGGTGAGACGATCGCCGTCATCGGCGAGTCGGGCTCAGGGAAGACCACGCTGGCGGTCGGCCTGATCCGTCTATCGCCGCGCAGCGCGCGCGTCACCAAAGGCGAGATCCTCTATGACGATGGCAAGCGCGCTTTCGACGTCCTCTCGCTGGACGCCGAGCGCCTTCGTCGCTTCCGTTGGGCCGATTGCGCGATGGTGTTCCAGGCGGCGCTCTCCGCGTTCAATCCCGTCATCACGATCTGGGAGCAGTTCCTCGATACCGGGCGCGCGCACGGGATGGGCGACAAGCACAAGGTCCACGACCGCACCAAAGAACTGCTGGACCTTGTGCACCTCGATCCGAAGCGCGTGCTGACCGCGTACCCCCACGAGCTTTCGGGGGGCATGCGCCAGCGCGTCCTCATCGCCATGGCACTCCTGCTCGACCCGCGCATCGTCATCCTCGACGAGCCAACGACGGCGCTCGACATCCTCACGCAGCGCGCGATCATCGATCTCCTCCGCGACCTTCGCGCCAGGCTTGGCTTTTCCACGATCTTCATCTCGCACGACCTCTCGATCGCGGCGGAGCTCGCAGATCGCATGCTCACGATGTACGCGGGGCGGGTCGTCGAGCGCGCCAGCGTCGAAGACCTGTTTTACCGGCCGCGGCACCCGTACTCGGTCGGCCTGATGCGAGCGGTGCCCCGCGTCTCGGGTGCGCTCGGCAGCGTGGTGTCCATTCCGGGATCGCCGCCCGACCTCATCCGCCTACCGCGCGGTTGTTCGTACTACCCGCGCTGTCCGTTCCACGTCGAGCAGTGCCTCGAGCAAGACCCGCCCCTGCTGAAGGTCGACACCCCCGACCACGAGGCCGCGTGCATCCGCTGGGAGGCGGTCGCCGCGGCGCTCGGCTCCGACGCGGAGGCGCCCGTCGCGGAGAAACTGGCATGACGCCTCCGCTCATCGAGCTCGATCGCGTCTCACGCACGTACACGACGCCGGCGGGGACGATCACCGCCGTGGACGACGTCTCGCTTCAGCTCGAAGAGAGCGAGACGATCTGCATCGTCGGCGAGAGCGGGTGCGGGAAGACGACCACGGGCCGGATGCTCGCCGGCCTTCTGCGGCCATCGAGCGGCCGTCTCCTCTTCGAAGGCGCCGATGTTTGGGAGAAGAAGGGCCAGGACCTCGCGCGCTTCCGTCGATCGGTCCAGCTCGTCCACCAGGACCCGTATGCGTCGCTGAATCCGACTCGGACGGTCGCGCAGACGCTCGCGCCGCCGCTTGCGAAGCACAAGAAAGCCCACGGACGAGCCGCGCGCGCCGCGATGATCTCGCTGCTCGAGCGCGTCGGTCTCACACCGCCGGCCGACTTCCTTCTCAAATATCCGCATCAGCTCTCCGGCGGGCAGCGCCAGCGTGTGTCGATCGCGCGCGCGCTCACGGTCGATCCACGCATCATCGTCGCCGACGAGGCCGTGTCGATGGTCGACGTCTCCATCCGCATCAGCCTCCTCGACCTGCTGCACAACCTCTCGACCGAGTTCCATGTCACCACCGTTCTCATCACGCACGACCTCGCGGTCGCGCGCTACTTCGCGCGAAAGGGCCGCATCGCCGTGATGTATCTCGGGCGGGTCGTCGAGCTCGCGAACACGGAGCCGCTCGTGAGCGACCCGGCACATCCCTACTCGACCGCGCTGATCGCCGCGATCCCCGAGGCCGACCCGACGATCACTCGCACGAAGAAGCGGGTTTCGCTCAAGGGTGCTGAGGTGCCGAGCCTCCTCAGCCTCCCGCCTGGCTGTGCCTTCCATCCGCGCTGCCCCCTGATGGAACCTGGGCTGTGCGACGTGGTGGTGCCGCAATTAGGCAACCTGCCGGGCGGACGGTCGGTCGCGTGCCACGTCGCGTTGCGGGAGCGACAGCCCGCCGCCGAGCTCTTGGGAGTGCGGTAGATGGACCCGATCGGCCTCCAGGCGGCATTCCGCGTTGCCATCCTCATTCTCATCGTCGCCCTGGCGATGCTCCCGTTTCAGCCAGCAAACTCGGCGGAATTCGTCGTCACGGTCATGGCCGCGGTGGTCGGACTGATCTTCGTAACGCTGGTCGCGGTACTCGCGCGCCTGTCCGGTTCCCGGCCACCGAACCCTCGACCTGTCGACACGGTAAGCGGTATGAGGTCCAATGTGCACAGTGAGGAACCCGGGAGGGGCAAATGAAAAAGAGCGCGATTAGCTATTCCGTCACACGCCGGCGCTTTCTGCGTGACGCGACCCTTACCAGCCTTGGAGTCGTGGCGGCCGCATGCACGCCTGGTGCGACCTCGCCAAGTCCATCGGGCAGCGGCGCGGCTTCGGTCAAAGGCGGCGAGTTCCACGGCGCGTGGCCGTATGACCTACCGCCGAAGGGCCACTACAACTACTTCGCGGCTGCCGGGATCATCCTGCAGGGCGCGATCTACGTCGACCTGTTCATGCCACCGCTCGCCACGTGGATGTGGAACGACGCGAAGTGGAACTACATGCTGGCCGAGTCGAGCTCGCTGAGCGGCAACGTCTTCTCGGTGAAGCTGCGTCCGAACATCAAGTGGTCAGACGGCTCGGCGTTCACCTCAAAGGACGTGGTCACCACTTTCACCGCGGGCCGCATGGATAGCTTCACGATCTGGAATTACATCGATAAGGTCGAGGCCGACGGCGACCTCGGGGTGAAGTTCACCTACAAGACGCCTTCAAGCCTCGGCGAGCGCAACATCCTGCGAGTCTCGATCCGTCCAGACTCTGTCTACGGCGCGATCGCGAAGAAGGCTGCGGACCTCTACGCAGCGGGCAAGACCACCGCCTCTCCGGAGATCGTCGCCCTCCGCGCGGAGAAGGAAAACCTGCGCCCGGATCCGATCTCAGTCGGTCCCTACATGATCGACAAGAACTCGGTGACCGAGGCGCAGCTCACGATGAACCGCAATCCGAATGGCCTCTTCGGCAACAGCGTGAACTTCGACAAGGTGATCATCTACCAGGGCGAGACCGCGCAGGTCACGCCACTGGTCCTCGCCGGCGACGTCGACTACGCGACGCACGGCTTCCCGCTGGCGACCGACAAAGCATTCGTGGACGCCGGAATCCGGGTCATCCGCGGTCCCGGCTACACCGGGCCGGGCATCTTCTTCCACTGGGAGAAGGCCGCGGCATTCCAGGACAAGCGCCTCCGTCAGGCGGTCGCGATGGCTATCAACAAGGACGAGAGCGCGAAGGTGACATACGGCGACTCAGCGAAGGCGCAGAAGTTCATGACCGGTTTCTCGGACAACCTCGTGCCGCTCTGGATCTCGTCGGCCGATCAGGCCAAGCTGAATGCATACGCGTTCGACGTCACGAAGGCGGCCGGGCTCATGACCGCCGCCGGATACGCCAAGGGGTCCGACGGCATCTACGCGAAGGATGGAAAGAAACTGGAGTTCGAGCTCTACTTCCCCAGCGACTTCGCGGACTGGTCCAGCGCCGCAGATCATGCGCAGAAGTCACTCAACACATTCGGCATCAAGATCGTCCCGCGCGGGGCGATCCGCAGCCAGCATCTCCCCGACATGAACAACGGCAACTTCCAGATCGCGATCAACGGCTGGGGCCTCGGTAACCCGCACCCCCAGGGCTCGTTCATCGTCAATCTGCGGACGTACAACACGACGGCCGCCGGCGGCGGTATGAAGTACCCGCTGAAGCAGGGCAACACCGACTTCGACGCGCTCATCAACAAGATGGGCGACGGTTTCGACACCAACGCCCAGAAGGCACCGGTCACCGAGGCGGCTCTTGCTTTCAACGACCTATTGCCGGTCGTTCCGCTATGGGAGCGCTACGGCAACAACCCGGTCAACGACAAGAAGCGCGTTACGGGTTGGAAGGCCGACGGCGACCCGGTCTACAAGAACCCGTGGAGCACGGACGCGTTCACCACGCTGATGATCATGGACGGCACGCTTCACAAGATCTGATCCACGCGTGACGACTGACGACGGCGACCTCGCGGGATTCCCCGAGGTCGCCGTCGTGCTAGGTGGGGGCATGTCCACGAACGGTGAGCCATCCGCCTCCACGACCGCGCGCGCACGCGCCGCTGCCCATCTCGCCCAAAAGCGGGCGGACCTCGCGATCATCACGTCGGGCAGCCACGGCGAAGGTTCCGCGCCCGCCAAGAGTGAAGCCGCCGTCATGGCGGATCTCATCGAAGCGGCGGGCGTTTCGCGGGAACGCCTCTTCCTCGAGGAACGCTCCAGGGACACGATTGGCAACGCCGTGGAGGTCGCGGCGCGCTATCTGGCGAAGATCGAGCCGCGGCCGATCTACCTCGTGACGTCGCCCTTTCATCTCGAGCGCGCCTTGGTGGTCTTCCGGAATGTGCTCGGCTTCGCGTGGCAGGTCCAGGCGGTTGCCGCGGAGGACACCGATGACGATCGCAAGCGCGCAAACTCGGAGACCACGTTCCTCCAGGAGACGTTCACCTTCTTCGAGGGCATCAAGCCGGGGGACATGGCTGCGATCGACAAGAAGTACCGCGCAAGGCCGGTCCGCTAGTAAGAGGAACACGCTTCTAGGAGGAAGCCATGTCCTCTGCCATCGTCCTTGCGACCACCGCCGAGAATGCCGAGGCGCTCTTATCAGGCGAGCGCGACCGCGACCATCGCCGCTTTCCACCGAAGAAGCTGCCGGCGCGCGCCTACCTCGCTGTTGTCGGCACCGGTTCCGTCGTCGGCGAGTGCGAGCTCGGAGCCGCCGAGCGCAAGACAGCGAAGGGATGGGTCCTTCCTGTAAGCAAGCCGCGCCGCTATCGCAAACCACGACCTGTCGCGGACTTTGGATTGGCGAAAATCCCGCGCTCGTTCAGATATGTCGAACTGTGAGCCGGCTGGCGCAGCCGCGCCGCGGGTGGCGCGGGGGAGCGGGTTGTGCGTGAGCCGCTAACCGGACGCGTCAGAAATTGTTTCGGGCAAACGCGATCGGAGCGGACCGGTAGGCGAAACGCGCAACCCCGACCCCGAGACAGGACCCGCGGCGCCCTGCGCCGATCGAGATCTAGTTCGCCGGCTTCCACGTGAACGTGACGTGGGTGATGAGCGCGCCGTCAGTCTCGAACGTCCAGGTCGTGTAGTTGGCGAAGTGGCCGGGCGATCGCGTCAGGCCGCGGAGGATGACCGTCGTTCCCATCACCGCCTCTTCGCGCACGACGCGCACGAACGGCGGGGCCATGCGGATGAGCTGCTTCGCGCCCTCGCGCCCCTCGAGCTGACGATCGCCGCCCGGCAGCTGGATGGCGACGTCCTCCGCGCAGACCGCGGCCGCCTTCTCGGCGTCGTTCGCCTCTAGCGCTGCCATGAAGGTCTTGGCGGCAGCAAGTGGATCCGGCACTCAGCGATTATTGAGGAAGTGCGGCACCTCAGATCGCTCTTGCCGTACGTCGCGGCCGCCATCGTGATAGCGGTGGGCTCTATCGCGCTGGTCTACGCGACCGTCGATGCCGACTCCGCACCGGGAGCGAGCGCTGGAACGGCCGCGCTGCAGCCGCTTTCCTCGAGTGGCCGCCTCGCCTACTGGCGGCAGAGCCCGTCCGGGGCGTTCGTCCTCTGGGCGTCCAATCTGGATGGATCGCAGGCGCGATCGCTCACAACGCTCGCGGCGAACACCTCAAGGCCGTTCGGTACCCGCTGGACCGGAGACGCAAACGCGGTCGCGTACGTGACAGATCTCGGGATCGGGGTCATCAAGCTCGACGGCACGCGCACCGACATCCTGATCCCCGCCCAGGTGCGCAACGCCGGATTCCGCCTCATCGATCAGCGCTGGTCTCCTTCTGGCCGGCGAGTCGCGGCGACGCTTCAACGATCCACCGACGGAAAGACCGACCTCTGGATGGGTTCGCTCGATCGTCGCGAGCTCGTGGCCGCGGGCGTATTCGGCAACGCGTTCTTCGGCGACTGGCTGAGCGAGGACGAGGTGCTCATCGAGTCGGATACCGGAGTGCTCGGTGCGGTTCGCGAGGCGGGACAACCGCTCCGCAAGCTCGTCGATATGCCGGCGGCCTCACCGTTCTTCGACGGGACTCGGGTCTTCTTCCTCGCGGGCTCGGTCGGCCCGAACATCATCGCGAGCGGCCTCTCCGTGACGAACCCGAGCGTCTGGAGCGTCCGTCCCGACGGTGGGGATGCCCGACGGGAAGGGCGGATCGAGGTGCTCGGCAGCCTCCGGCTCGACGGCCTCTGGCCCGACGGGCGATACCTCATGCACAGCGGAGCCGATCAGACCCAGTTCCTCGTCGGACCACGCTCGACGAGCCTCGCCCCCTCGAGCCTTCTCCGGCGGGCCGTCGTGAGTGCCGACCGACGCTTCGCCATCGGCTTCGGCGGATCGCGTGTCGTACGGATCGACCTCACGCGCGGGCTCAGTCCCGCCGAGAACGCGTTCGGCGTGTTGCTCGACGGCATCATCAGCGCCGACGCCTGGGTCCGCCGGAACGCTCTGCCTTAGCGACGCCGGCGCGATACGGTCCGCGACGAGCGACGCCGCGAGCGCGAGACCAAAGACATCGAACGGCGTGCGGAAACGCGGATCGCCGAAGTACACGATGGCCGTAACGAGTGCGAGCGAGAGCTGACCGAGAAGCATCAACTCTGCGCGGCCGCCCCCGAGTGGCCACTGTCTCCGGATCTTGCGGATGCTTCCAAAAACGATGAACGGCAAGAGGAGCACGTAAGCGACATTTGTGAACGACGCCACTTGCTTGAGGCCCTCGTCGTTCGACGGCGGCCAAGGGATCGTCGAAAGACCCATGTCGTAGATGTTTCGGAGGATCACCCGAGCGTGGCCGAGGCCATCCGCGGCGATGCAGCTCAGGCCCTGGGCGTAGAAGAACTCCTGGTCCCAGATCTGATGGTCGGGGAAGCTCACGTTCTTTCCCCGGTCGAGCTGAGTGGCCACCGGCGTTTGGAATTGGTACGTGAGCGTTTTGGGAACTCCCGTGGTGACGCGTCGGATGTCGCAGTGCCCGAGATAAAAGGTGAGAGCGCTGTTCTCACTGACGCCGACGACGCGCCCAACGATGAGCGCCTCGTGAGCGAGGACGAGCACGAGGACGAGTGTTGATCCCGTCGCAAGGGCGATGAGCGGGGCTGCGCGGATCCGCACGCGACGCACGAGCGGGACGGCGGCGAGGATGACGTTCAGCGCGAAGGC
>DATCPK010000056.1:0-5909 GCA_036570125.1 Candidatus Limnocylindria bacterium | reverse complement strand
GGGAAGCATGAGCACCGGCAGGACCGGTGACCATGTCCAGATCCCAAGCCCGGTCCCATACAGCTCGAGCGCCGTGGTCATCACGAAGCTGACCGCGTAGAGAAGCGGGTAGCGCCCGCGCACGATGAAGCGGATGAAGATCGCCCACGTGACGAACCCGAGAAGATCGGGCAGCGGACGACCGAGGAGCCCGTAGAGCATCCACGCCGTCGAGCCCGCCGTGATCGCGATGACGATCGCTCGCGCGTGACGCTGCAGGAGTGGCAACGAGGCCGCGCGCAGGGCCGAGAGATAGAAGAGTCCATGACCGGCGGGCACGTACAGCGGCAAGTTCTCGAGCCGGTAGGTGTACGCACCCCAGATCAGCGAACCGATGCACTCGAGGATCGTCGCCACCACCACCAGAGCAACGACCTGGATGCGGATCGCCGGCGGTTGGAGAACGAGCGCGATCGCGAGGAAGACCCACGCGAGAAGCGAGAGCGTGAATTGCTGCGTGGACGTGCTCGATCGATCGAGTGGCAGCGCGATGGCCACAAAGGTGACGAATGAAAGAACGAGCGCCAGAGAGCCACGCGTTGTCAGCGTCAAGGTCGCGGGATCGGCGTTGGCCAAAGGTCGTTGCCCCGCGTATATAGGCCCAGCGCGCTGAGCAGGTCCGCCTCGAACCGATCGTCGAACGTGCGCACGTCGCCGGCGCCGAGGTCGAACACGTGACAGCCCATCTGCATTACGCCATGAAGAATGCGATCGCCGTGCGCGAAGAAGGAGAGTTCGTGTCGAACTCCGAAATCGAGCCCGCAGAAGACAGTGCCCTCCGTCGCCTGTGGGCGAAGAGCTCGAACTTCTTCGTAGAGGTGCGATGCGACCGCCGCGTCAGTCACCGTCCGATCGAGCGGCGGGAACGCGTTGTCGGCGGACACGCCGAATCGATGGATTGAGAACGAGTCGGCAGTCGGCGCGCACGCGGGCAGAAGAAGCACAAGTGCGAACGCCAGGCTCACCGCGCGGATCACCCGCGGTCACTCGATCTTGATGGTCTTGATCTTGTCGCCGATCTGGATGCCGTTCGCGACCGCGATTCCCGATGTGACGATCCCGAAATTCGTGTACTGCTTATCGAGGAAGGTCGAGTCTTTTTTCACGACAAACCATTGGCTCCCGTTGTTGATCGCGGGGTCCTGCCCGCGCGCGATACCGACGGAGCCGAGCTTGAACGAGAGATCGTTGTATTCGGACGGGACCTTCTCGCCGCCTGTGCCGGTGCCGAGCGGATCGCCACCCTGGACGACCCAGTCCTCGACGCGGTGGAAGATCTTGTCGTTGTAGAAGCCGGTTCGCGACTTGTCTGCGAAGCGCGCGACGGTCTGCGGCGCTTTGTCGGGCCGGAGCGTGAACGTGAACGTGCCGCCCTTGGCGAGCTCGACGGTCGCCTTGCTCGCGGGTGCGGAGCTCGGAGTGGGACTCGGACTTGGTGACTTCGTGGCCGTACCTCCAGGCGTCGCCGCCGGCGATCCGCACGCGGTCACGACGAGGGTCGCGGCCGTGGTGCGCAGTAGCGTGCGACGATTCATCGCTCACCACTCTATCGGTCTATCGTGTGTCCTCCCATGCCGAGTTTTCAGGCCCCGCGCGGAATGCGGGACCTGCTCCCCGAAGAAGCGGCCGCCTTCGATGCGTTGCAGGCTGTGATCGAAGCGCGCGCATTGCGCTACGGCTACCCCCGGATCGTCACGCCGGTCGTCGAAGATCGCAGCGTCTTCGTGAAAGGGGTCGGCGAGGCCAGCGACATCGTCGGACACGAGATGTACGACGTTTCGCTGCATGGCCAGGGCGGACTCGCGCTGCGTCCCGAGGGGACCGCTGCCGTGACGCGCGCGTTCCTCGAGCACGGACTGCACCGGGCGCCGCGGCCGGTGCGGTTCTTCTACTCCGACCCGATGTTCCGCGGGCAGCGTCCGCAGCTTCTTCGCTATCGGCAGTTCTGGCAGTGGGGCCTGGAATGCTTCGGGCCAGAGGAGCCCGCGGCGGACGTCGAGATCATCGACTTCACCGCGCGTCTTTTCGGGGAGATCGGCCTCCGAAGCTACCGGCTCGAGATCAACACGGTCGGTGATGCGAAGTGTCGGCCGAAGATCGCGGAGACACTCGCTGCGTACTTCGCGTCGAACCGAGACGCGCTGTCAGAGGAATCGCGGAAGCGGCTCGAGACGAACCCGCTTCGAATTCTCGACTCGAAGGATCCGAAGGACCGTGCCCTCGTCGCCGCGGCGCCGCCGCTCCACGAGCTCCTGTGCGCCGAAGATCGCGAGCACTTCGAGCAGGTCACGACGTCGCTCGACCGGCTCGGTCACGAATACAAGGTGAACCAGACGCTCGTACGCGGTCTCGATTACTACACGCGCACGGTGATGGAATGCATCCTGACCGATCCCGAGTTCACGAAGAGCGGTGACATCGCCGTCGCCGCCGGCGGTCGGTACAACGACCTCGTCGAGAAGCTCGGTGGCCCGCAGGTGCCGGGTGTGGGCATCGCGGGAGGCGTCGACGTGTTGCATGCTGCGTTGAAGAAAGAAGGAGTGCCGATGGGATACGACACGACCCCCGATGTCTATGTCCTGTCGGCCGAGAAAGGCGACGGCGCGGATCGCCTGCAGATCGCCGATCCCCTGCGGCAGGCCGGATTCAACGTGGCGATCGACTACACCGACCGCCCTCTCGATAAGCAGCTCGAGAGCGCCGTGAAGCACGGCGCGAAGGTCGCAGTCATCCGCGGCACGCCGGAGGCGCGCGGCGGGAATGTCATCGTTCGCGACCTCGTCGCCAAAGCGCAGCGCGTCACGCGGCTCGCGGCCGTCGTGACCGAGGTGGGTCGGCACGTTCCGAAGCACCAGACGCCGCCGCTCTACGAAGGTCCGCCAAACCCCGATGATCACGAGCCGGGCGCTGCGGGCGAGGGGCCATATCTCACGGACGATCGGGATTAGTTCGATGTTGAGGACGCATACCTGCGGCGAGGCGCGGGCTTCGCTCGCCGGCAAGGAAGTGACACTCGCGGGATGGGTGCACACGCGCCGCGATCACGGCGAGCTCACCTTTATTGACCTGCGCGACCGCTACGGCATCACGCAAGTCGTCGCGCACGCGAAGGAGAACCCCGCGGCGCACAAGGCGCTCGGCAGGGCGCGCAACGAATGGGTGCTCCGCGTGCGCGGGACAGTGCGGCCGCGGCCCGAGGGAACGAAGAACCCCAAGCTGCCCACCGGCGAGGTCGAGGTCGCGGCGAGCGAGATCGAAGTGCTGAACGAATCGAAGACTCCTCCGTTCTATGTGAATGAAGAGACGGAGGTCGACGAGAACCTCCGCTGGAAGTACCGCTATGTAGATCTGCGGCGCGAGCGCTCTCGTGAGCTGATGCGTCTTCGCCATGAGGTCGTCGACTTCATCCGCAACTTCATGGTCGAGCGCGGGTTCTGGGAGATCGAGACCACGTATCTCATCCGTTCGGACCCGACCGGCGCGCGCGACCTGGTCGTGCCGTCGCGGTATTACCCGGGGAAGTTCTGGGCGCTGCCGCAATCGCCGCAGCAGCTGAAGCAGATCCTCATGGTCGGCGGGATCGACCGCTATTTCCAGATCGCGCGGAACTTCCGCGACGAGGACCCACGCGCCGACCGCACGCTCGAGCACACCCAGCTCGACCTCGAGATGAGCTTCGTCGACAAAGAGGACGTGATGGCGCTCGGCGAGGAGCTCTACACGTCGATCTTCCAGAAATACGGCCGGAGGCCGTTGAAGCAAGTGCCGTGGCCACGTCTCACTTTCGATGAGGCGATGCGCCGCTTCGGCATCGACCGGCCCGATCTTCGCTTCGGGATGGAGCTCATCGATCTCACGGACGTCTTCCGATCGAGTGGCTTCAAGGTGTTTCGCGAGACCGTCGACCAGAAGGGCGTCGTGCGCGCGATCGTTGTGCCCGGGAAGGCGAAGGCGACGCGCAAGGAGATCGACGACCTGACCGCGATCGCCAAGCGCAAAGGAGCAAAGGGGCTCGCGCAGTTCACGGTCGCCGGCGAGACGATCGAGTCGCAGGTCGCAAAGTTCCTATCGCCGGACGAGCTCACGGGCATCCGCCGCGTGACCGGCGCGAAAGATGGTGACCTCGTGCTGGCCGTCGCGGACACGTACGAGGTGGCGAGCGAATCCCTGGGGGTGCTCCGCGAGCATCTCGGTCAGGCGCTCGGTCTCGCCGACAAGAGCGCGCACTACGCGGTCTGGGTCCACGAGTTCCCGCTCGTGCAGCGCACGCCCGAGGGCGGTTGGACCTTCGCTCACAACCCGTTCTGCGGTCCGCTCACGCCCCACGATCTCGAGCTCCTCGACACGGAGCCGGAGAAGGCGAGAAGCATGCAATACGACCTCGTCGTCGACGGCCGCGAGCTGGGCGGGGGGAGTGTGCGAAACCACACGCGCGCCGCGCAGGAACGGATCTTCGCGCAGATGGGCGTCTCGAAAGCGGAAGCGCAGGAGCGCTTTGGCGCACTGCTCGACGCGCTCGATTACGGAGCGCCGCCGCACGGCGGCATCGCCCCGGGGATCGACCGGCTCGTCATGACGCTCGCCGGAACCGAGAACATCCGCGAGGTACAGGCCTTCCCCAAAACGCAGACCGGGTACGACCCGCTGCTCGACGCGCCCGCAGCCGTCGATCCGAAGCTTCTGGAGGAACTAGGGCTCCGCGTGGTCGCGAAACCCGAAGCGCCGAAGCGACCCTAGGGGCCAGGATCGCGGATCGTGATCCGGTCCTGCCATCCGAAGACCACAGGGCTTGGACGCCGGTCGACTCCCACGAGGTAGACGACGCGATTCCAGTTCGGGACGGGCGTGGCCACACTGCCGGGGAGTGGTGCCGGTCCCTTGGCGGGCCCGAAGTCTCCATCGAGATAGCAGACGGTGACCGGCTCGGCGGCCGGATGATCGCGCCACGCCGAGACCACTCGCATGCCGACCGGCGCTGGGGCTGTCTCCTCCCACTTCACGATGGACGCCGCCGAGCTCGCGAAGGCGCCGGCAACCGCAAATTGACTTGAGCTTGCCGGGAGCGCAGCGCAGATATCGCGGGCTGCCGGACGAGGAAGAGCTTCGGCGGGCCGAAGGCTCCGCGCAATTTCGACGAGCGTGTCCACCTGAGACTCGTCTCCTCTAAGGGAGAGCTCCGCGAAGATCCCGCCGCTGGTCCAGTCGAGAACGGTGGAACCGTTCGTGAGCGTCGCCCACTGCCACTTCGCTCCGTTTACATCTCGCTCGCCGCCTCTTAGCGATTGCGAGGCGCCGTCTTTCACCGGAAGCGACCCGCGGCGCTCGTAGATCTGGAGAACGCGTCCATCGGTCAGTTGGATCACGAAGTTGTAGCCGCCGTCGTAGGTCGATCCTCCGGCGACAACGTTCAGCAGGCATTGCAGCGAGGTCGATGTTGGGACAAGCGGTGGCAGGCCGCCGAAATCGAGTTCCGTCTGCGGTCTCGCGCCGCTTGGGCACGCCTTCATGTAGACCGGCGACGCGGCGACGGGACCGGGTGTCGGCGCGCCTCCGCCAGACTCGACATTGCTCCCGCACGCCGCGATGAGGGCTACGACCGCGATCTGCAGCGGGATCCGCATCGTTTTCGAGTCTAGGGGCGACCTACACTTTCACCAATGGACCGCGTCTATCTCGACCACGCTGCGACCACGCCCGTCGACCCCGAGGTCGCCGAGGCGATGACCCGTGTGCTCCGCGAAACGCACGGCAATCCCTCCAGCATCTACGCCGAGGGACGGGCCGCCCGCGCGGCCGTCGACCGCGCCCGCGATGAGGTCGCGGCCGCGATCAACGCCGACCCGAGCGAGATCGTCTTCACGAGCGGCGGC
>DATCPK010000055.1:0-2505 GCA_036570125.1 Candidatus Limnocylindria bacterium | reverse complement strand
GCTGTTGCTCGTTCACGACGCCGACGATCTTCGAGCCAAAGCTCTGCACGACGACGGAGAACTGCGCGTTGTCAGGGAGCGTGGGGTTTTTCACCGTGTCTCTCGGGTCGTTGCTGTGCGACGTGCCCGGCGCCATGCCGAACACGAGATACCGCTCGACACAGCTGCCGTCGGTGAACTTGTAGAAGGACACCTCGAGCTCGGTGCTCGCGGTGCCTGTGTTCTGGATGATGAACGGTGTATAGAAGCCGTCCGGACCGCCGAGAGTTCGCGTGATGTTCGGCAGGTAGACAGTCGAGGTGAGCGCCGGCGGGTTCGGGTTGCCAGTGCCCGCATCTGTGCAGCTCGATCGCGGCCCGACCAGCTGCTTCACCATCGGGAAGGGGTTCGGGACATTCGTGGGGTCCGACCCGAACACGTAGCCCGAGCTTGTCATGAAGAACTTGTTCGTCTTCGTGACCGAGTAGCCGGACTTCGCGAAGTAGACCTCCCATGGGGTCGAGGGGTTGTAGCTAACGGGCGTGAGATCGATGGAGAAAGTTCCATCCGCGGCGGTATGGGCCCAGACGAATGCGCCCGGGATACCCAGGAAGACGTCGATGCCCTGGATCGGCTGGAGCGTGACCGAGTCGACGACCTTTCCGGTGATCGTCCCGGTCATGGCCGCCGCCGGCGTCGCCGGGACCAAGAGGGCCAGAAGCAGTGAAAGGACAACGAGCGTCGACGTGACAGCGCGTCGCAAAATCGTGGAGTTCATTCGGATCCCTCCTCAGGGAAGCGCCGCGATCGCGGCGCGCGGTCGTGGGGGATAACGCTGCTTGGTAGGTGAACTATAGAGTCATACGACACGTTTTCGAACAATGTCACCTCTCAATTGAATGCCAGACGTTCGATCGTGCGGTAAGCCGTTTCTCCTTCACCTGTGCCCGAGAGCTGGTACACGACCCCACTGACGATGACGATGCTTCCCCACGCTCGGCCGGTCGGCGCGGATGGAAGCGCGGTCCACAGTCCGGTCTTCGGATCCCAGATCTCGACGTTCGAGAGCGGTGAGAACTCGTGCATTCGTAGCGGCAATCCACCCGACAAAACGACGCGACCGTCGGGAAGCGCCACGCCTTGCGCGACGAGCCGCGGCGTAACGAGGGTTCCCGACTCTTCGAACTCCCGCTTGGCGAATCGGTAGACCTCGCTCGTTCCGGAGGCGACGCCGTCGCCACCTGCGAAGAGCACGTCGCCGCTAGGAAGCGCGACGGCGACCTGCTGAAGGCGCGCGATCGTCATGAGCGGGCCATCGGCCCACGAGTCGGTGCCCGGGTCGTAGATGAACGTCGTGTTCGTCGGCGCACCGTCGGCGTCGATGCCGCCGGTGATGAGGACGCGGCCGTCGAAGAGCGTGACGGCGCTGTGTTGCGTGCGTGCGCGCGGCATCGGCGCGGCTTCGGTCCACGTGTCGGTCCGCGGGTTGTAGATCTCCGTCGACGCGAGGAGCTTCGTGTCCGCGTTCCCGCCGGTCACGAGAACGCGTCCGTCCTGAAGCGCGGTCGCGGCGTGATCAGAACGCGGGTGACGTAGCGGCGAGCCGAGCACCCATCCCCGCTGCGACGGCCGGAAGACGTCGACGCGATCGACGGGTGACCAATACGTCTCGTGCCACTCGACCCCGCCGGCGACGACGACGAGGTCCTCCCATGCGGACGTGATGCTCTGATGGACGCGTCCGAGAAGAGGCTGCGGAAGCAGCGTGACCTTCCCGCTTGCGGGATCGATGAGCTCGCTCTGCTCGTTCATGATGTCCGGCGCGAAGCGATCGAATCCCCCGACGACGAGGATCTTCCCGTTCGCGAGCGCGACGGCGCTCGCATAGGCGCGGGGCTGCGAGAGCTCGCCGATCGTCTGCCATTCGGGTGTGCTGGCGGGTGCGGTGCGCGCTCCACAGGCGGATATGACGACGATGACCGCGAGTGCGAGGAGCCGCCTCACTGAACTTGGAGAGTAGCGCTCCCCATCGGGACTCCCTGTCCCGAGAACCACGCAACGCCTTCCTGCACGACGTCGAATCGCAAGAGGTAGGTCCCCGGGCCTGCCGGCATCTTCACGATCACGTTCAGCGTGACGGCCTGGCCCGATGCGACCGCTGCGGGAAGCGCGGTGCGCACGCCATCCCAGACGTAGACGGCGCCGCTCTGGACGTACATGTGGTACGACGCGTTGAACGCGCCCGGCTGCCAGGTCATCGAGCCGGCGTTCGTGATGGTTACGGGCACGGTGACCATCGAGTTCGCCGCGCCGTTCACGGTCGCGGGGGCCGAGTAGGACGCGCTGAGCGGAGGCACGACGACCGTCACGGTCTTCACCGGCGTCTGCATGCCCTGGCTCGAGAACCACGCGACGCCTTCCTGCACGATGTCGTACCGGAGCTTGTACGTCCCCGGCGTTGCGGGCACCGCGATCTGCGCATTGATCGCGGCGATCTGCGTCCGCGCGGTTCCGGCGAGCGACGTG
>DATCPK010000054.1:0-5697 GCA_036570125.1 Candidatus Limnocylindria bacterium | reverse complement strand
GTGACCGCACGGTCCGCGAGGATCCCGAGCACACCGCCGTCGCGGATGACGCGATGGATGCCGAGCGCCGAATCGACCGGCACGAGCACGAGGCCCTGCGCCTGCCGCGCTCGATTCACCGCGTGCATGAACTCGGAGTCGGTCTTCTCTGCGGGAAGCGTGAGCGTGTAGCCGCGCTGCCCGAGGATCTGCCCGACCAGCGCGACCGGACCGAGGTGCGCGCTGCCGAAGATCACCCCTTTGCCCAAGCGCTGCGCGCACAGGAAGTTATCCCAGCCATCGACCCGGACGATCGCGTCGAAACGCGCCCGGTCGAGCCGCGGGATCTGGAACACCTCGAGGTACTGGCGGACCTGGTTCACGAACACGCGTCGCGCTGACAGAGATCGCTCCGGGGCGATGATCGCGAGGTTCGCGCGGACCGCTTCCCGGGCGCGAGGGGCTATCGCATACGCGATCGTGCCGACGATCTCCGAGATGGGGCCCTGCCAGGCCGGCGGCACTCTCGGCAGCCCCCACTCCGCCGCTCGTGCGAGCGCTCGCGCAGCGCCCATGCGCTAGACGGTGCCTTCGGGCCGGGTCCACATGGGGCGGAAGATGTACCACTGGTCGGGATCGAGGCGGACGAGCTGCTCGAGCCCGTGCACGATCGCCTGAGTCGTGTGCTCGATGTCGTGAGCGGCCTGCTTCGTCCGCTCGACGAAGATCGGCGGCAGAGCGACGCCGCGGAAGGTGTTGTCGCGCTCGCGAGTCACGGCGGCGACGACGATCGGCGCACCGGACACGCGGGCGAGGTTGGCGGCGATGGTCGGAAACGCCGTGGGCTCGCCGAAGAACATGACCTCGACGTTGTCGAGCTCTTTCGCGCGAGGTCCGAGGTCCATCATCAGTCCGACCATCTCGTTTCTGCGTAGGGCCTGGAGCACTTGTCGCACCGCTCCCACTGGAGGCAGGAGCCTCACGTTCTTGTGCGCGCGATTCGCCACGAGCAGGTCCATCAGCCGCTGGTTCTCGAGCTCGTCGGCGATCACGTTCAGCGGCATCTCGTCCGCGATGCGCGCCCCGCCGATCTCGAAGTTGCCGAAATGCATCGAGACGAAGATCAGTCCACGCCCGTGATCGTGTGCGGCGCGGAAGTACGACCACGATCGCGGATCGATCGTCACCAGGCGTGCGAAGTCCGCGGTCTCGAGACTCGGGAATCGCATGATCTCGACGAGGTACTTAGCGAAGTTCCGGAACGACCGGCGCGCCACGCGCGCGACCTCGCGATCGCCGGAGGGCAGAGAGAGGACGATGGCGAAGTTCGCCTTCGCGATCCGCCGGCGTCCGACCCAGAAGAGATAGGCCAGCTCACCGCCGACCACCGCGGCCGCATACGTGATCCACGACGGGAGGCGCTGAGCCAGCGTGGCTCCGAGTCGCCAGCCCCAGAACGCCGATCCGTGAAGGAGACGCTCGAGCACCTAGCTCGCCCCGCCGAGGGTCTGCTGGCCGGAACGTCCCTTGATGTATTCCTCCACGCCTTCGCGCGCTCGGTCGTCGGGGATCTGGCGCGGCGGCGACTTCATGAAGTACGCCGACGGCGCGACGATCGTGCCTCCGAGGCCTCGATCGAGAGCGAGCTTGCAGCAGCGTATTGCGTCGATGACCACGCCGGCGCTGTTCGGCGAGTCCCAGACCTCGAGCTTGAGCTCCGCGTTCAGGGGGACGTCGCCGAACGTGGTCCCTTCCATCCGGATGTAGCACCACTTGCGGTCGAGGAGCCACGGGACGTAGTCGGACGGCCCGACATGGACATCCTTCTCGTCGAGCGGGTAGTCGAGCATGCTCGTCACCGCGTTCGTCTTGCTGATCTTCTTCGACTCGAGTCGCTCGCGCTCCAGCATGTTCAGGAAGTCGGTGTTGCCTCCGAAGTTCAGCTGATACGTCCGATCGAGGCGCACGCCCCGGTCCATGAAGAGCCGCGTGAGCACGCGATGGGTGATCGTCGCCCCGACCTGCGACTTGATGTCGTCGCCGATGATGGGGAGGTTCTTCTGCGCGAAGCGCTTCTGCCAGTACGGCTCGCGAGCGATGAACACCGGGATGCAGTTGATGAACGCGCAGCCGGCTTCGAGCGTCTGCTCGACGTACCACTTCGTGGCCTCTTCGCTTCCGACGGGGAGGTAGCTCACGACGACGTCGACCTTGCGATCGCGGAGGATCCCGACGATGTCGTCGGTGGCGCCCGGCGCCTTCTTCACGATCTGGGAGAGGTATTTGCCGATCCCGTCGTGGGTCATCCCGCGCGAGACCTTCACGCCGGTGCGCGGAACATCTGCGAAGCGGTAGGTGTTGTTCGGCGCCTGGTAGATCGCGTCGGCCAGGTCCTTACCGACCTTGTTGCGGTCGACGTCGATCGCGGCGACGAAGTCGACATCACGGATCTGATATCCGCCGAGATCGACGTGCATGATCCCCGGGATCCGGTCGCCCGGCTTCGCGTTGCGGTAGTAATGGACGCCCTGCACGAGCGAGCTCGCGCAGTTCCCGACACCGATGATCGCGACGCGGATCCTCTTCCTGGTGGTGCTGCGTCGCGCCGTCGATTTCTTTTTCTTGGTCAAAGTCGCCATAGCTTTGGATATCTACCTTTCTTTGGTCGAAAGTTGGCGGCCCACGTGGACCACCCGCAGGACGAACGTGATCGAAGACAGCACTGCAAGGGCGAAGACTGCCGCGACGAACAGCGCCTGCAGTGCGAAGAGCGCCCACGCCGCGAGTCCGATCAGGAAGATGACGATGCGCGCCTCGCGTGGCGCTGGGCCGACGCTCGCGCTGACGCCGAGCGATTCCGCTTTCGCGCGGACGTACGGGACCAGGAACGACGCCACGAGCGCGACGAGCGATGACCACAGGAGCAGCGGCTGGCCCAGGTTCGCACCCGATGCGGCCGCGCCGACGAACAGCGCGCCGTCGGCCACGCGATCGACCGTCGAATCGAGGAACGCCCCGAGGCGCGTCCCGCCGCCCGACGCCTTCGCGATCTGCCCGTCCAGCGTGTCGGCGACCGTCCCGATCAGCAGCACGAGCAGGGCGGCGAGCGGGATGCCCGCCGCCAGCAGCCCCGCGCCGATCACGCTGAGCACGCCGCCCGTGATGGTGACCGCGTTCGCGGAGATGCCCACGCCGGCGAGCGCTCGCGCAAGCGGACCGATCCCCGCGCGTGCGCCCTCGGCAACGCGATCCGGAACGACTCCGTGGCTCATGCCTGCGCCTCTGCGCGGTTCATGAGGAGACGGAAGCCGCGGGCATTGAGCTCCGCGAACTTCTCACGGTCGAACGAGCAGCGCACCTCGCGGCCCATCCGTTCCATTCGGACGATCCCCGCGCGCCGCAGTCTTCGTAGGTGCCAGGACATGAGCGGCTGGCTGATGCGAAGGCGCCGCGCGAGCTCGGAGACCGGTTGCTCTCCCTCGGTCACGAGGATCTGCACGATCCGCAGACGGTTCACGTCTCCGAGCGCGCGGTAATACCCCCGCAGCTCGCGCAGACTGGATTGGCTGAGAACGGCGCCGCGTTCCACTTGATCGGTAGCATAAGCGACTGTTTATGACTTCCGAAGCGGCAATTCGGTCGCGGTGGGACAATCGCCGAATGCCCCAAGCGCAACCACTCGCGGCGCGGATGCGACCGCAAGACCTCGATGAATTTGTCGGCCAGGATCACCTCGTGGGCAAAGGCCGCGTCCTGCGCAAGGCGATGGATGCAGGCCAGCTCCCATCGATGATCCTCTGGGGCCCGCCGGGTACCGGGAAGACGACACTCGCCGCGATCGGCGCGCGCCGCACCAAGTCGCGCTTCATCGCGATCTCCGCCGTCGCGTCAGGAGTCGCCGAGATCCGAAAGATCATCGAAGAGTCGCGGAAGCTCCGCGGCCTCACGAATCAGGGGACGGTCCTCTTCATCGACGAGATCCACCGCTTCAACAAGGCGCAGCAGGACGTCGTGCTGCCGTACGTCGAGAACGGCGACGTCACCCTGCTCGGGGCCACGACCGAGAACCCGTCGTTTGAGGTGAACTCCGCGCTCCTCTCGCGTTCGCGCGTCTTCACGTTGAAGCCGCTCACCGAAGACGACGTCCGGCTCATCGTCCGCCGTGCGCTCGAGGACGAGCGCGGTCTCGGCGGTTCCGTCGCGCTCACGCAGGAGGCCGAAGACGGCCTCGTCGCGGTGAGCAACGGCGACGCACGCGTTGCGCTCAACGCTCTCGAGCTCGCGGCGGATTCAGCCGTGCCCGGCCCCGACGGGAAACGACCGGTCGGGCTGGACGAGGTCAAGGAAGCATTGCAGCGGCGCTCGCTCCTCTACGACCGCGCGGGCGACCAGCACTACGACACCATCTCGGCGTTCATCAAGAGCGTCCGCGGCTCGGACCCCGACGCCGCGCTGTACTGGCTCATGCGGATGATCGACGCGGGGGAGGATCCGATGTTCATCGCGCGCCGCATCGTCATCCTTGCCGGTGAGGACGTGAGTCTCGCCGATCCGCAGGCCCTCGTCATAGCGAGCGCGGCGCAGCAGGCCACGCATCTCATCGGCATGCCGGAGGCGTACTACCCGCTCGCCGAGGCCACGGTCTACCTCGCGCTCGCGCCGAAGTCGGACTCGCTCAAGCGCGGGCTCGGAGAGCTGCAACACGATCTCGCCGAGACGCGCGTCGATCCGGTCCCGCTGCACCTTCGGAACGCGCCGACTCGTCTCATGAAGGAGGAGGGATACGGCCGGGGCTACAAGTACGCGCACGACTTCGAGGGCCACGTGGCGCCCGACGAGACGTACCTACCCGAGTCGCTCGCGGGTCGGCGGTACTACGTGCCGACCGACCTCGGCGCCGAGGCCAAGCTCAAGGCACGCCTCGAAGAGCTCAGGCGAAGCGTGCGACGAACAGGCCCGCCTCGAATAGGAGATACATCGGGATAGCGACGAGGGTCTGATTGAACGGATCCGGGGTCGGCGTGATGACCGCGGCAATGACGAATGCGACGAGGACCGCATACCGGCGCTGCTTCGCGAGCCACTGCCGCGTGATGACGTGGATCTTCACGAGCGCAAAGATCGCGACGGGCACCTCGAAGATGAGGCCCATGCCGAGAATGAAGATCGTCACGAATGAGATGTAGTCGGCCGCTCGGAGCTGGTTCTTGATGACCTCGTCGCCGAAGTTGATGAGGAACTTGATCGCGTTCGGCAAGAGGACGAAATAACAGAAGAGCATCCCCGCGATGAAGAGGCCGATGACCGGTAGCCCCATGAAGCGGATGAACCGACGCTCCTTCGGCAGGAGCGCCGGATCCACATACGCGTATATCTCGTAGAGGATCACCGGCATCGCGAGCGCCATGCCAGCGAACAGCGCGACACGGAAGTAGGTCGCGAAGTTCTCCGTCGGACTCAGCGAGATGAGGGTCGTCGGAGGCGTGTGACACGTGTAGATCGGGATGAACGTGCAATCGATTGGGATGATCAGGATGCGGATGAGCTGTGTCCCGAAGTAGAACGCGATCGCCGTCGTCGCGACGAGCGCGATCGCCGTGACCACCAGGCGGTCTCGCAGCTCGCCGAGGTGCTGAACGAGCGAGAGCTCTTTGTCGCGCTCCCGAGCGGTCGTTCCGGAGGTCATATCTCGCGGGTCACGCTATCAGTTGCGTCGAC
>DATCPK010000053.1:0-2928 GCA_036570125.1 Candidatus Limnocylindria bacterium | reverse complement strand
GTCCTCGTCCCGTCTCGCGACGATGTCGCCTTTGCTCGCGAGCTGACCGCCCTGCTCTCGGCTCCCGCGCGTCGCGCCGAGCTCGGCGCGGCCGCGCGCCGGGCCGTACATCCTGCGTACGACGCCGCGCGCCTCGTCTCCGACATGACTCGGCTCTACGAGTCGATGGTCTAGGAGAGCGCGACAGGCCAACCTAGAATCGCCTTGCCTGCCGGTTACTCCGGCTCGCGATCGGTGAGAAGGGGAGACTGGCCAGGTTGAGCGTCCTTTCATTCGCGCTCGTCGCTTTCGCCGCGGCACTGCTCGCTGGCGTCGCGACCCCGGCGTTCGGCCGGCTGGCCCGCCGGATCGGCATGGTCGTGGCGCCGCGGGCCGACCGCTGGCACCGCTCGCCAACACCGGTCCTCGGCGGCGCTGCGATCACGCTCGCAGCGGTCCTCGTGATCGTGACGCTCGTTCCGGCCTCTCGAGTCGGCGCGACCATCGTGGTCGGTCTGTTGGCGGCCTTTGCGCTCGGCCTCATCGACGACTTTCGGCGCATTGCGCCTTCGACAAAGCTGGCCGGTCAGGCGGTCATCGCGTCGATCCTCTTCTTCGGCGGGGTGCGCGTCGAGATCATCTACATCGCGCCGCTCGCATACCTCGTGACTGTGTTGTGGGTCGTCGGACTCATGAATGCTGTGAATCTCATCGACAACATGGACGGTCTCGCCGGGGGCATCGTGGCGATCGCCGGTATCGCGCTTGGCGTTAGCGCGGTGCCCGAAAACCCGACCGCTGGGATCGTGGCCGGCGCCGCGGGAGGGGCGGCGCTCGGATTCCTCGTACACAACTTCCCACCGGCCCGCATCTTCATGGGCGACTCCGGCAGCCTCGTCCTCGGGTACCTCCTGGCTGCCGCAGCGCTGCTCCACACCGCGAGCGGCGCGGCGAACGTGAGTCTCGCCGTGCTCGCACCACTGGCCGTGCTCGCGCTGCCGATCTTCGACACGGCGCTCGTGACGACCTCGCGGCGCCTCGTGGGCCGACCGATCAGCCAGGGTGGTCGCGATCACACCTCGCACCGACTCGCGGCACTCGGGCTGTCCGATCGGGGCGTCGTCCTACTTCTGTACGTGGTCGCCGTCGTCCTCGCGGTCAGCGCGCTCCTGGCCGAAGAAGTCTCCGGTCTGGTATTCCCCCTTTTCGCCATCGGTTTGATAAGTCTCGTGCTCTTCGGCGTCTTTCTGTATGACGTGGAGGTCTACGGGGCGCGAGCGGGAAAGCGCGAGCGTGGTCCCATCGCGCGCGAGCTCGTCACCTACGCGCGGTTCGGCGCCGAGATCGTGTTCGATGTCGTCCTTTTCAGCGTCGCCTATTACCTCGCGTTCGCCCTCCGCTTCGAAGGATTCGATCCGAACGCATGGCTCTACCTGTTCGTTCAGACTGTCCCGCTCGTCGTCGCGCTTCAGCTGGGTTCGCTCGTGTTGTTCGGCGCGTACCGCACGCTCTGGCGCTACATCACGGTCGCGGACGTGCTCAACGTGCTGAAGGCGCTCGCGATCGCGAACATCGCCGCAGCTGGGTTGATCCTCGGCGTTGCCGCGGTACAGGGCTTCCCGCGTTCGGGTCTGCCGCTCAACTGGCTGCTCGCGAGCGCGTTCCTCGTCGGCTCGCGGGCGTCGCTCGTGTGGCTCCGCTACTGGTTCGCGGTCCGGCCCGGCGTCGACGCGCGACGCGTGCTGATCATCGGCGCAACGGACACGGGCGCGCTGGCGCTCCGACTCATCTCGCGCACGCGAGGAACGCCGTATCACGCGGTCGGCTTCCTCGACGACGATCCGGGAAAGCGCTATCGACGCGTCGCTGGTGTTCCGGTACTCGGCACCGTCAGCGACCTCGAGGCGGTGCTTCAGCGTCATCGCATCGACCTCGTGCTGTACGCGAACGATCTGCCAGAGAGCGAGCCCGGGCGCCTTCAGTCGCTGAAGGAGAGCTGCGCTCGGTTTGGCGCGGAATGGCGCGAGTTCGCCATGCCGGTCTCTCAGCTTCCGCGGTCATCGCCGAGCGTCTAGGCCGGTCTTGACCTCGAACGTCCTCGTCACCGGCGGCGCGGGATTCATCGGCTCGCATCTGGTGGACCGCCTTCTGGACGAGGGCCGACAGGTCATCGTGCTGGACGACCTCACCACCGGGTCGGAACGAAATCTCGGCGAACGCATGCGCGACCCAAAACTACGATTCGTTCGCGGGAGCATCCTCGACGAACCGCTTGTCGACAAGCTTGTCACAGAAAGTTCGCTCGTCTTTCACCTCGCCGCGGCGGTCGGCGTGCGCAAGATCGTCGAGGACCCTCTGCACAGCATTCTCACGAACGTGAACGGGACCGAGCACGTGCTGTCGTCCGCCGCGCGGCACGGCTCGCGCGTGCTGCTCGCGTCGACCTCCGAGGTCTACGGACGCAGCGACGAGATTCCGTTCCGCGAGACCGGCGACCGCATCCTCGGGCCGACGTCGGTGCATCGATGGTCGTACGCGACGGCCAAGGCGCTGGACGAGCATCTGGCCTTCGCGTATCACGACCGCGGTCTGGCCGTGTCGATCGTTCGCTACTTCAACTCGTACGGGCCGCGCATCCATCAGAGCGGCTATGGAAGCGTCATCGCTCGGTTCGCGTGGCAGGCGCTGAACGGGCTGCCGCTCACCGTCCACGGCGATAGAAAGGAGACTCGTTGCTTCACCTACGTGAGCGACACCGTCGACGGGACCGTCCGCGCGGCCACGCGCCCCGATGCGATTGGCGGCGTCTTCAACATCGGCAGCTCGCGGGAGGTCACGATCCTGGACCTCGCCGGGGAGGTGCGGCGGATCCTGGGGTCGAGCTCCGAGATCCGCCTCGAGCCGTACGAGACGGACTTCCCACGCGGTTTCGAAGACACGAGGCGACGC
>DATCPK010000052.1:0-21306 GCA_036570125.1 Candidatus Limnocylindria bacterium | reverse complement strand
GGCCCCTGGGCGCGGAGCGACCGGTGGGGCACCGGCCGGAGGCCGGGGGGTCCGCCGCCGCGTAAAGAGGGTTTCGGAGCTGCCCGCTCGCAGCGAGGCGCGAAGTGCTGATAAAAGTTCCGGTGTCGTGGCTGCGCGAGTACGTCGATATCGATGTGCCGATCGATGAGCTGGCACTCAAGCTTCACATGTCGAGCACTGAGGTCAAAGGCATCGAGCGTCCGTGGTGGGACGACAAGATCCGCGTCGCGCGCGTCGAGAAGCTCGCCAAGCATCCGAACGCGGACAAGCTGCTGCTCGCGACGGTCGACTACGGCACTGGAACTCCGAAGACCGTCGTGACCGGCGCGATGAACCTGACCGAAGGCGCGATCGTTCCGTACGCGGACGAAGGCGCGGCGGTCATCGACGGCCACACCGGCGAGCGCAGCGTTCTCCGCGGCAAGCCGATGCGCGGGATCAAGAGCGAAGGCATGGTGCTCTCGCGCAAGGAGCTCGGTCTCGGTGACGAGCACGAGGGGATCTACATCCTCGACGAGAAGCTGCCGGTCGGGGCGCTCCTCCGGGAGGTCCTCGGAGAGACCATCCTCGCGCTCGAGCTTCAGCCCAACCGGCCCGACTGCCTCGGAGTGGTCGGCATCGCGCGCGAGGTCGCGGCAATCCTCGGCACGAGCCTTCGCGAGCCACCCGTCGAGCGGCTCGCGCAAACCGCGCCAAAAGGGCTCGACGTGCGCATCGAGGACGACCAGGCGTGCCCGCGCTTCGCGGCCGCGGTTCTGGGCGGCGTGCGGATCGGTCCATCTCCGGAGTGGATCCAGAGGCGTCTCGTCGCCGCGGGCATGCGCCCGATCGACAACGTCGTCGACATCACGAACTACGTGATGCTCGAGCTCGGCCAGCCACTTCACGCGTACGACCACAGCAAGCTCCGCGGTGGAGTGCTCGTCGCGCGTCAGGCGCGGCGCCGAGAGTCTCTCCGCACGCTCGATGGCGTGGACCGCGTGCTCCCCGAGGGAACACTCGTGATCGCCGACGCCGAGCGCGCGCTTGGCGTCGCCGGAATCCTCGGCGGCGAAGACTCCGAAATTCGCGAAGACACGACCGCGGTCGCGCTCGAGTGCGCGTCGTTCGAGCCGCGCGGCATCGGTCGTACGTCCACGAAGCTCGGTCTCCACGGCTCGTCCGGTAGCGCCGCGGCGCGGCGGTTCTCGTGGGAGCTGTCGCCCGAGCTCGTTCCGATAGCGCTCGCGCGGGCGTGCCGGCTCCTTCGCGAGCACGCCGGAGCCAAGGTCGAGGGCATCGTGGATCGCTACCCGAACCCTCGGCCCAGGGTGAACGTGCGCATGCGCTTCTCGGACGTCCCGCGCGTGATGGGGATCGACATCGATCCGGCAGAGACGCTCGACATCCTCCGGCGCCTTCAGTTCACCGCAGCCGCTGACGGCGACACGCTCGTCGCGACACCGCCCATCGTGCGGACCGACATCGCGATCGCCGAGGACATCGTCGAGGAGGTCGGCCGCATCGCGGGCTACGAGCGTCTACCGACGCGCATCCCCGACGGTCCGCTGCCGCTCGCAGAGCGGCATCCGCTCGAGGAATTCCGCGAGCGTGCGCGCGATGGACTCGCGGGATTTGGTCTTCAGGAGATCTTGTCGTACTCGCTGATCGATCCCGCGTGGCTGAAGCAGCTGACCGCCGATGGCGGGCCTGTCGCGCCCGATCCGTTGCGCGTGATCAACCCGACCACCGTGTCGCAATCCGTTGCGCGGCCGACCCTGCGCGCGAGCCTGCTCGACACTGCGCGGCGGAACCTGCGCCATCGCTCGTCGGTCGCGATCTTCGAGATCGCACCTGTCTATTTGCCCAGGGGAGCGGAGCTTCCCGAGGAGCGCTGGACCATCGAGATCCTCCTCGGCGGAAAAGCGCAACCGGTGAAGGACGGCGAGACCTGGCTCACGCCCGAGCGTCCCTTCGATGTGCGCGACCTGCAGGCGATCGTCGCCGGTCTCGAGGATCTGCTCGACGTCCGTCTCCCGGGAGACCATCGGGAAACACCAGGTCTCCATCCCGGGCGCAGCATCGCGCTCGCGCGCGGCGAAAGGACGTTTCTGGTCGTCGGCCAGCTCGACCCGCGCGTCGCAGAGACGTGGGAGCTGCCAGCGGAGACGTTCATCGCGGAGATCGACCTGGCCATCTGGCAGGCGTCGGCGCGGCCGACACGGGTCGCGGCGCCGCCGCGCTTCCCGGCGGCGTTGCGCGACTTAGCGGTCGTCGTCGATGAGGCGACGCCGTACGGCGATGTGGAGCGTGAGATCACGGCGGCGGCCGGCAAAGACCTCGAATCGGTCGCGCTCCTCGACCTCTATCGCGGCCAGCAGGCCGGGGCGGGGAAGAAGTCATTCGCCGTGCGCCTGACCTTCCGATCCGCGTCAGGGACGCTCGGTGAAGCCGACGTCGAGCGCCTCATTAAGAGGGTGGTCGGACGACTTCAGCACACCACGGGAGCGACGATTCGCGACTAATTCCGGTCCCGGAGCGCCCGCAGCCCGACTGAACCGGCTCGCAGGGGCGGTGGTACCCAGATAGACTCGGCGCCTAGCGCCAGGGAGGTGTGTGAACTAGTGGAGAAACGTTACCTACGCAGAGGGCTTGCCCTCGCTGTCACCGCATCGATCGCACTCGCGGCGTGCACCCAGACACCAACAAGCGGAACCAGCCCCACGCCAGGGGCATCCGCGAGCACGGCCGGCTCGTTCTCTCGCGGCCAGGGTGGGGAGCTCAAGATCCTGTACTGGCAGGCTCCGACGATCCTCAACACGCATCAAGCGACCGGAACGAAGGACTACGACGCGGCACGTCTGATTCAAGAGCCGCTCGCCTCATGGGGCGTCGACGGGAAGCCTGTCGCGAACGGAATCGCCAAGGAGGTCCCGACCGTCGCGAACAAGGGAGTCTCCGCGGACTTCACGACCGTCACGTGGAACCTCGTGGACGGGATCAAGTGGTCCGACGGCACGGCCGTCACGGCCGATGACGTCGTGTTCACCTCGAAGTACATGGCCGACGTGGACACCGCGGACCCGAACTCTGACTTCATGTCAGGCGTGAAGTCGGTCGTCGCGACGAGCCCGAGCGTTGTCACCGTCACGTATTCCGCTCCGACCGCGAACCCCTACCAGTTCGGAACGGGTGGCGGCAACGAGATCATGCAGAAGGCACAGTTCGAGAAGTGCCTCGGCGCGAAGGCGAGCGAGTGCCCGGAGAACCTCAAGCCGATCGGCACCGGGCCGTACAAGCTCACCGAGTTCAAGTCCGGCGACGTCGTGACCTATGAGATCAACACGAACTTCCGCGACCCGAAGAAGCCGTTCTTCAAGACCGTCCAGATGAAGGGCGGCGGCGACGCTTTGTCCGCTGCTCGCGCGGTCTTCCAGACCGGCGACTTCGACTACGGATGGAACCTCCAGGTTGAAGCCCCCGTGCTCAAGGCCCTCATTCAGGGAAGCACCAAGGGCGACTACCTCGGCAAGGCCAGCTCGAACGTCGAGCGGGTCAACATCAACTTCGCCAACCCGGACCCGGCTCTCGGCGACAACCGCTCGGAGCCGTCGACGAAGCACCCGTTCTTCAATGGACCCGACGGCCTGATCGTCCGGCAGGCTCTCGCGATGGCGACAGACCGCGCGACCGTCGGAGAACAGCTCTACGGCAATGGTCTGACCGGCACCGCCACGTGCAACGAGCTCCTGGGGAACCCGGACTGGGAGTCGAAAAACACGGCAAGCATGAGCGTGTGCAAGTTCGACCAGGCCGCGGCCAACAAGCTGCTTGACGACAACGGCTGGGTGAAGGGATCCGACGGCGTTCGTGCCAAAGGTGGCGTCAAGCTGAAGATCGTCTTCTCCACCACGGTCAACGCCTTGCGACAGGCCACACAGGACATCCTCAAGAAAAACTGGGAGGCCGTCGGCTTCTCGGTCGAGCTGCGGTCGATCTCCGCCGGCGTGTTCTTCTCGAACGCAGCCGACGGCGCGAACCGGATGTACTACGACGTGACCATGTTCACGAACGGCACGACGCCCGACATCACGGGCTTCATGGCCGGCTTCACGACCAAGCAGATCGCACAGAAATCCAACAACTGGAACCAGAACAACTACATGCGCTACACGAACCCGGCGTACGACGCGATCATCGACCAGATGCGGACGACGACCGACCAGGCGAAGCTGAACCAGCTGGGTATTCAGGCCAACGACATTCTCATCAAGGACGTCGTGGTCATCCCGCTGGTGAACCGCTTCCAGGTCGCCTCCGGAAAGAGCAAGACCCTTCAGGGCACGAACCTGAACCCGTGGGACTCGGAGATGTGGAACATCGCGGACTGGTACAAGACGCCGTAAGCGACGACTAGCAACGGTGTACGGTAGTGCGGTGGATGACCTCCACCGCACTACCCACACCAGCCTCGATGGGGTGAGGAGCCGGTAGCGTGGGGCGATACATAATTCGGCGGCTACTGATCGCGATCCCGACGCTGCTCATCATCAGCTTTGTCGTGTACGCGATCCTGGCGCTGGCCCCCGGCGACCCTCTCAGCCAGTTTGCGAACAACCCGAACGTGCCGCCGGAGGTCCGCGAGAGGATCCGCGAATCGCTCGGGCTGAATCAGCCCTGGCAGGTCCGCTATGTGAAGTGGCTCCTTGCTCTGCTCAAGGGCGACTTCGGCTACTCGTTCATGAGCCACCTGCCGGTGATCAACCTGCTCATCGAGCGGCTCCCGAACACTCTCGCTGTCGTCGGCGTCGCGTACATCCTTGGTATCGCCCTCGCCGTCCCGATCGGGATGATCTCCGCGGTGAAGCGCTACTCGATCTTTGACCACCTCGCGACCACGTTCGCGTTCATCGGCTTCTCTGTACCGACGTTCTTCACCGGTCTGCTGTTGATCATCCTTTTCAGCATCAACCTGCACTGGTTCCCGTTCATCTATGACTCGACGTTGAAGGTGAAGGACTTCGGATCCTTCATCGATCAGATGAAGCAGTCGATCATGCCGATCATCGTCCTCGCGCTATTCGATACCGCCACACTGGCGCGCTATATCCGCGCCGAGATGCTCGAGCATCTTCCGCTCGATTACGTGCGGACCGCGCGCGGCAAAGGCATCGCCGAGCGTCTCGTCGTCGTGCGTCACGTTCTCCGCAACAGCCTCATCCCCGTTGTGACCCTCGTGGCCCTCGGCGTGCCCGCGGTTTTCGCAGGTGCGATCGTCACGGAGCAGATCTTCCGGGTCCCCGGCATCGGTGAGCTCCTCATTCGCTCGATCAACGACAGCGACACGCCGGTCGTCGCGGCGATCGTGTTCCTCTTCGCGGTCCTGGTCGTTCTCTTCAACCTGATCGCCGACGTGATGTACGCGGTGCTCGATCCGAGAATCAGGTACGCCTGATGGCGACCACCGCCGACGTCCGAAAGATTCCCGCGATCGCGACGGCGGACATGCTCCGTCCGCCGCGATCGCTCTGGAAGGACGCGTGGTACCAGTTCCGGCGCCATACGCTCGCGATGGCGGGGATGGTGACGCTCGGCATTCTCATTCTCGGCACAACGCTCGGCCCGTTCATCTACACGGTCCCGATCAACGGCATCGACTTCTCGCGCGCGATCGAGGGCCCTTCCCTTGCGCACCCGTTCGGCACCGACCCGCTCGGCCGCGACATGCTCGCCCGGGTGCTCTGGGGCGGCCGCGTGTCGATCGCCGTCGGTATCACCGCCGTGATCCTCGCAATCACTCTGGGGACGGCGTTCGGTGCTCTCGCCGGCTACTTCAAGAGGCTCGACAACCCGCTCATGCGCCTGACCGACCTCTTCCTGTCGCTCCCGATCCTGCCCTTGCTCCTCATCATCATCTTCTTGTTCCGCGACACGCTGCGAAAGCTATTCGGACCTGAGATCGGGATCTTCCTCATGATCGTGTCGGTCATCGCGCTGCTCACGTGGATGCCGGTCGCGCGACTCGTCCGCGCGAATTTCCTTTCGCTCAAGAACAAGGAGTTCGTGGAGGCGGCGCGGGCCGTTGGCTCGACGGACTACCGCATCATCACGAAGCACATCCTTCCGAACGTGCTCAGCTCGGTGCTCGTCGCCGCCACGCTCGGAGTCGGCGGCGCGATCATCCTTGAGTCGACGCTCTCGTTCCTGGGTCTGGGCTTTCCATCCGACGTGCCGACCTGGGGACGGCTCCTCTTCGACGCCCAGAACTACCTGGACCTCGCGCCGCACCTCGCCCTCTTCCCGGGTCTCTTGATCTTCCTCACCGTGCTCTCCGTCAACTACATCGGTGACGGCCTCCGGGACGCCCTCGATCCTCGCAGAGGAAGCTGACCCAGGGAGGGCGCGCGCCGGCAAGCGCCTTCCGCGCGATTTCTACGCGCGGCCCACGCTCAGAGTGGCGCGCGATCTCCTCGGTAAGGTCCTAGCGCTCGAGACGGCTGCCTCGACCAAAACCGCCCGTATCGTCGAGGTGGAGGCGTACCTTGGCGGTCGCGACCCGGCATCGCACGCGTATCGCGGCCTCACGCCGCGGACCGCGCCGATGTTTGGGCCTCCCGGAAGGAGCTACGTGTACTTCGTGTATGGCATGTACCACTGCCTCAACGTCGTGACGGAGAGCGACGGCGTCGCCGGCGCTGTGCTGCTGCGCGGTGCCGAGCCGCTCGCCGGCTTTGAAGACCTCGACCCGCGCAGCCTCGCGGGTCCCGGCAAGCTCGCGCGCGCTTTCGGGCTGACCACGGAGCACACGAACCTCGACCTCGTCCGCTCGATCCTCACGGTGCGCGATGCGCCGAGAGTCGCCGCGTCGCGCGTCGTGCGGTCCGCACGCGTCGGCCTGAACGAACACGCGACCACGGACAAGCCGTGGCGCCTGTACGTCCGCGGGTCGAGCGGAGTCTCGCGACCTTGAACGAAGGCGCGCTCGCCCGTCTCGAGCTGCCCGCCGTGCGGCGACTCGTCGCGGAACGGACCGCGTTCGCGCCCGGCCGCGAGCTCGCCGAGGCCCTCTTCCCGACGACGAATCTCGGCGAGGCCGAGCGCCTCCAGGACGAGACCGCGGCCGCGCGCGACCTGCTCCGCAAGAGTCCTTCGAGTGGCTTGCGCGGCGCGCGCGATATCCGTGACGCGTTGCGGCGCGCCACGCTGGGCGGCACGCTCGATCCGGTCCAGCTCATCTCGGTGGCCGACACGGTGCGCGCGGCCGAGCACCTCTTCGCCGACATCCGCCCGTACCCGCCGCTCGCCGCGCGCGCTCGCTTCGCGCGACCGCCGACCGACGTCGCCGCCGCGATCGAGAACGCGATCGGCGGGACCGGCGAGGTCCTGGATCGCGCCAGCGCCCGCCTCGGCTCGCTCCGCGCCAACCTTCGAGCCGCCCAGGCTCGCCTGCAGCAGCGACTGGACGGACTCGTCCGTTCGCCGGATCTCCTCCGACTGCTACAGGATCCGATCGTCACGCAGCGCGGCGGCCGCTATGTGGTGCCGGTGAAGGCCGAGCACCGCGCCGCGGTAAAAGGAATCGTCCACGACCAATCCGCCAGTGGACAGACCGTGTTCATCGAGCCGCTCGAGATCATGGAAGCGAACAACGCGCTTCGCGAGGCCGACCTCGCCGAGCGGCTCGAGGTCGAACGGATCCTCGACGAGCTCTCGCGGCGGATCGAGAAGGACACTGAGGACCTGGATGCGATGACGACCGCGCTCGCGGCGCTCGACCTCATCATCGCGAAGGGTCTCTACGCGGACGCGCTGCAGGCGACCCGTCCCGAGCTCAACGCCGAAGGCATTCTCGATCTCGTCGACGCTCGCCATCCGCTCCTCGTGGAGCAGGGGACCGTCGTCGGCGTCGATGTTCAGCTCGGTGACGAGTTCCGCGTCCTCGTCGTGACCGGCCCGAACACCGGCGGCAAGACCGTCACCCTCAAGACGATCGGATTGTTGACCGCGATGGCGGCGTGCGGACTTGCGATTCCGGCGGACCGAGGCCGGGTGCCCGTCGTCCGCCGCATCTTCGCCGACATCGGCGACGAGCAATCGATCGCGCAATCGCTCTCGACCTTCTCGTCCCACCTGCGCAACGTCGTCGCGACGCTCGCCGAAGCCGAGCGCGGGGACCTCGCGCTCCTCGACGAGGTCGGCGCCGGAACGGATCCGGACGAGGGCGCGGCGCTCGCGATGGCTGTCCTCGAAACGCTGCTCGAGCGCGGCGTGCTCGTCGCCGCGACCACGCACTACCCGGAGCTCAAAGCGTTCGCGCTGAACACGCCGGGCGTCCGCAACGCGAGCATGGAGTTCGACCCGAACACGCTTCGTCCGACGTTTCGCCTCCACATCGGACTCCCCGGTGCGTCCAACGCCTTTGCCATCGCCGAACGGCTCGGTCTGGACAGGAGCGTTCTCATTCGCGCGGACGCGCACCTGTCCGAGCTCCATCGCTCGCTCGAGCGGACCCTACTCGAGGCCGAACGGCAGCGCACCGAGCTCAGCTCCGCGCTGGAGGAGGCGCGCATCTCGGCCGCCGACGCGGCCGACGCGACCGCCGGCGCGCAACGCGAGGCCGAGCGCGTGCGCGACGAGGCGCAGCGTGCCCTGCGCCGCGCGCGTGCCGAAGCCGACGAGCTCCTGCTGCAGGCGAGGCGCGCGCTCCGCCAGGCGGAGGATGCGCGCGACCGTAACGCGAAGCGGAACCTCGTCGACGACGCCCGCGCCGCGCTGGCCGAGGCCGAGACCGCGCGGGCCGCCGCCACCACGCCTCAGGCGGCGCCGGTCACGATCAGGATCGCGGTCGGCTCGCCCGTCCACGTCGAGGGCGTCGCCGAGCCGGGGACGCTCCTCGCCATCGACGACCGCGGCATGGCTGACGTTGCCGCTGGCTCGCTTCGACTTCGCGTGCCGGCGACGCAGCTCCGGCCCGCGGCGGAGCCGAGCGATGCGCCGATCCGCTCGGATCGCCCCGTGATCCGCGGATCCGCGTCGAGCGTTCCGCTGCAGCTCGACATCCGCGGCGCGCGAGCCGAGGAGGCGCTCGAGGTGCTGGACCGCTATCTGAACGACGCGGCCGTGGCGGGGATCGGTCGCCTGCGGATCGTCCACGGAAAAGGGACGGGCGCGCTGCGGACTGCGATCCGCGCCGCGCTCACCGGCCATCCCCTGGTGCGCTCCCACGAGCCGGCCGGGCCCTCGGAAGGCGGCGACGGCGCCACGATCGTCACGCTCTAGCCAAGCCGCCTGAACTCAGGCACGGCCTCGGCGGTATCGGAGCCAGGTGGGCCGATATGTGCTGCGGCGGCTGCTGATCGCGATCCCGACGCTGCTCGTCATCAGCTTCGTCGTGTACGCGATCCTGGCCCTCGCGCCCGGCGACCCGTTGGGCCAGTTCGCTGCGAATCCGAACGTGCCGCCCGAGGTCCGCGAGAGGATCCGCGAGTCGCTCGGGCTCAACCAGCCCTGGCACATCCGCTACGTGAAGTGGCTGACCGCGCTGCTCCGCGGGGACTTCGGATACTCGTTCGGAAGCCACTCGCCGGTCGCGGGTCTGCTCGTCGAACGGCTGCCGAACACGCTCGCCGTCGTCGGCGTCGCGTACGTACTGGGACTCCTGCTCGCCCTGCCGATCGGGATGATCTCCGCGGTGAAGCGGTACTCGCTCTTCGATCACGTGGCGACGACCTTCGCCTTCATCGGCTTCTCGGTACCGACGTTCTTCACCGGCCTCCTGCTGATCATCATCTTCAGCATCAACCTTCGCTGGTTCCCGTTCATCTACGACTCGACCGTGAAGGTCCACGACTTCGCCTCATTCGTGGAGCAGCTGAAGCAGTCGATCATGCCGATCGCCGTGCTCACGCTTTTCAACACCGCGGGTCTTGCGCGGTTCATCCGTGCGGAGATGCTCGAGCATCTCCCGCTCGAGTACGTCAGGACGGCGCGCAGCAAAGGCATCAGCGAGCGCCTCGTCATCCTGAGGCACGTCCTGCGCAACAGCCTGATCCCGGTGGTCACGCTGGTCGCCCTCGGGGTCCCGGCGGTCTTCGCCGGAGCGATCGTCACAGAGCAGATCTTCCGGGTGCCTGGGATCGGCGAGCTTCTCGTCCGATCGATCGGCACGAGCGACACGCCGGTCGTCGCGGCGATCGTCTTCCTGTTCGCGGTACTGGTCGTTGTCTTCAACCTGATCGCGGACGTGATGTACGCGGTCCTCGACCCGCGCATCCGCTACGCGTAGTCCCGCGCGCTAGGACACGCGCCGCATCTCGACCCCGATGGCCGCAAGATCCCGGGCGAGGGCCGCTCGATCGCGCTCGATGAGCCCGAGGTCGGCGAGGGCGACCGCCAGATTCGGATGCGCGTCGATGTCACCCGGCGCGACCCAACGCAGCTCGCTGCCTGTTTCAGCCTGCGGCGTTCCGCTGACGGGCCCGCCGCGGAAGAGGTGGACGAGGAAATGGAAGCTCCCGGCGGGCGTGCTCAGCACCTCGTAGAGGGCGACCGGGCGCAGGTCCGCCGCGCGATAGCCGGTCTCCTCGTGTAGCTCGCGCCGCGCGGCGTCCTCGAGACCCTCGTTTCGTTCGACATTGCCGCCGGGCAGAAGCCAGGCGCCCGCGAACGGACCGGCCGTTTGTTTGACGATGAGAACGCGTCCGGCGTCATCGACGCACGCGACGATCGCGCTGACGCGGGGCCCTTCGGCCACGCCGGCTACGGAGTCTTCTTGGGTGTCGGGAAGGGCGGCAGCGTCCCAATCGGGAAGGTGATCGTCGGCGTCGGACCGGGCGTGCGGGTCGGCACGGGCGTGAGGGTGGGCGTCGGCGACGCTGACGGAGTCGGGCAGGGGTCCGGCCCCACGAGGTTCCACGTATAGCGCCCGTACGTATGTTTGCCGGCCATCGCGTCGCGCACCCACTGATCGGTGTATTTCTGGAAGGCAGCGCCGCGCGTGTCCTTGATGCTCATCGAGACCTTCGCGGTCCCGTCGGGCTGCGCGCAGCCCGCCACGAACCAGTCGTCGGCTTTCGCCGGCTCGGTGCCCTTGATGAACCACTCCGTGGACGAGAACGGCGAGAGCGCCGACGGCGCGAGGCCGGAACCATATCCGCCGAGCGCGCCGGGCGCGGTGACGACCGTGCCGCTCACGACGTTGGCGGGTCGCGGCCAGTCCGTCGCCGGAGTATCCGCGAGGGCTTCCTTCATGTAGTCGCGCCAAAGCTGGCCAGGGCCGGTAGCACTCGCGAAGTCGACCGTGCTCATCTTCTCCCCGTTCGAGTTCCCCATCCACACACCCGTCACCAGGGTCGGGACGTAACCGACCGAGTACACGTCTTTCAGGTTGTCGGTGGTGCCGGTCTTCAGCGCGGCGACGCGGCCGATGTTCGTCCACGAGCCGAAGATGAAGTCCTTCGCGGGGTTGGTCGTGTCCTTGAGGATGTCGGTCATGATCCAGGCGATCCCGGCATCGAGCGCGCGCTTCTGCTCATAGTCCTTGTGCTCCCAGATCACCTTGCCGTGTGAGTCCTCGACCTTGAGGATGTACGTCGGTACGACTCGCAGGCCCATGTTCGCGAGCACGCCATAGGCGCTCGTCATGTCGACGAGGTGCACCTCCTTGGCGCCGAGCGTGAGCGAGAGACCGATGGTCGTGGGATCGATGGGCGTCGTGATGCCCATGTCGGACGCGGTCTGGATGGTGTCCTCGATGCCGGAGTACTCCGCGAGGAATTTCACGGCCGGCACGTTCCGCGACTCGCGGACGGCCTGCCGCATGGTGACCGGGCCGTGGTACTGGAGATCGGCGTTCTCAGGGCAATAACCGCACGCCGCGGGGCTCATCCGGGTCGGGTCGGCCTTGCCCCCGAAATCGGTGCGCGCATCGAGGACCACGGTTGCGGCGGTCGCGCCCTTCTTGAGCGCGGTGACGTAGTTGAACACCTTGAATGACGATCCCGGCTGGCGGAGGCCGATGCCGGCCACGTCGAACTGGCCCTGCACCCGTGGGTCGTCGCGGTTGTTGTAGTCGACCGAACCGACGTACGTGAGGACCTCCCCGGTGCGGGGATCGATCGAGACAAGGGCAGCGTTCCACACGTTGCGGCTGTGCAGCTGGTCGACCCACTCGCGGACCTGCCGCTCACCGATCTCCTGTTTGGTCATGTCGAGCGTCGTCGTGACGCGGTAGCCGCCGCGTGAGACCGCGGCCTCGTCGCCGCCGAGTATTTGGGTCAACTGGTTGCGTACCTGGAAGACGAAGTGCGGCGCCTTGATCGTCGCGACCGGCGCCTCCACGACCTTGATGGGCTCGGCGCTGGCGGCGTCGGCTGCGTCCTGCTTGATGGCGCCGGTGTCGATCATCTGGTTGAGGACGTAGAGACGACGCTCCTGGGCCCGGTCGGCGTTCTCCGCCTGCGTCGGGTCGAGGATCGAAGGCGACTGCGGCAGACCGGCGAGCAGCGCGGCCTCCGCAAGCGTGAGCGTCGAGAGGTCTGACTTCCCGAAGTACGTTTGCGCGGCGGCCTTCACGCCGTACGCCTGGTTCCCGTAATAGATCTGGTTGAAATAGAGCTCGAGGATCTGCTGCTTCGAATAGGTGTTCGTGACCTCGACCGCGAGGATGGCCTCGCGGATCTTTCGCTTCAGAGAGATCTCGTCGCCGACGATCCGTCGCTTCACCAGCTGCTGCGTGATGGTCGACGCACCACCCTGCCCGCTGCCACCGCCGGTCACGTCAGAGAAGGCGGCGCGGACGATGCCGACAACGTCGACGCCGGGGTTGGTCCAGAAGCTCTTGTCCTCCGCGGCGACGGTCGCATCGATGAGAACCTGCGGGATCTCGTCGTAGCTCACGACCTCGCGGTTCTCCTCGGAGAACTGGTAGAGCAGCTGCGTGCCGGTGCGGTCGTAGACCTTGGTCGACTGGGCGAGCGGATCCTTCGCGAGGTCTTGTGGTGAGGGCAGGTCTCCGGTGAAAAACGCGAGCGCCGCGCCGGCGCCGATCAGAAGGAGAGCGCCGGTCGCGATGATCAGCGCGAAGAGACCCGACGGCAATGCGAGGCGCCATCCGCTGAACGCTCCGCCGCCCCGGCGCCGCATCGAGCGATATGTGCCGCGCCGGAGCGCGTGGTCATGCGTGGTCTTAGAACGGGCGATGCGTTCATGGTACCCGCCGCCGAACGTATCCTTGGCTCGTGCCGACACGTCCATCACAACGCGAGCTCGATGAATTCCTCACGCGTGGCGTGAGTGACGTGAGCGTGCTCGGCGATCTGCGCTCAGCGCTCGCCTCAGGCGAGCGTCAGTTGCGTATCAAGCAGGGATTCGACCCGACGCACGCGAATCTCCATCTCGGTCACGCCATCTCGTTACGGAAGTTAAGAAAGCTGTCGCAGTGGGGCCACGAGATCGTGCTCATCGTGGGCGACTGGACCACGCAGATCGGCGATCCCACCGACCTCGATCAGACCCGGCCTCTCAAGTCGCGCGACGAGGTCATGGAGAACGCCCAGACGTATCTCGATCAGTTCCATCTCATCGTCCCTCGCCAGAACACCCGGATAGCTCTGCAAGACGAGTGGTTCGGAAAGTTCGGCCTGCGGGACGTCATCCAGCTGACCGCGCGCTTCACCGCGCAGCAGATCCTGGCGCGCGAGGAATTCCGAAAGCGGATGGAGAAGAAGACCGCGATCCCGATCAAGGACCTTCTCTACCCGCTCCTGCAGGCCTACGACTCGGTGGCCATCGAGGCCGATGTGGAGTTCGGTGGAACGGACCAGCTCTTCAACATCCTGACCGGCAGGGAGCTTCAGGAGATGGTCGGTCAGCGCGCGCAGTCGGTGTTCATCGTCGAGCTGCTCGAGGGCCTCGACGGCCTGAAGATGAGCAAGTCGAAGCCGGCACAGAGCATCTGGCTCGTCGATCCGCCCGCGGTCGTCTACGGAAAGGTGATGTCGATCGAGGACAAGCTGATGCCTCATTACTTCGAATGGGCTACGGAGCTTCCGCTCGAAGAGGTGCGGGCCACGCTCGACGCGCTCTCCCGCAAGGAGCTGCACCCGCGAGAGGCGAAACGGAAGCTCGCCCGCACCATCACTACCGAGCTGCACTCCGCCGCCGCCGCGGACGAGGCCGAGCGCGAGTTCGATCGCGTCCACAAAGAAGGAGCGGCGCCGGATGACGTGCCGACGGTCGACGTGACCGTGGATGGGCAGCGGGAAGTCGGCATCGTGGATCTCATCGTCGGAGCGTTTGCGAAGAGCAAACGTGAGGCGAGGCAGCTCGTCTCCCAGAACGGCGTGCGCGTAGACGGCGCTGTGGCGACCGAGGACACGAAGGTGCCGGTGAAGGGCGAGCCGCTGGTCCAGATCGGCAAGCGCCAGGCCGTGCGCGTTCGGTTCCGGTGACGACCTCGCGCCCGGTCGTCGCCGTGGTCCCGTTCGGCGCGAAGGGTCGCGACGCCAGGGCCGGCGGGATAGGCCGGCAGGTCGCGCGGCGCCTCGTCGAGCGATTCGCGGACGATCCAAACGTCGAGCTCCGGCCGGTCTTCCTTGTCGCGATGCCTGAAACCAAGAGCGACGCCGGCTATCTCGTATTCGGATCGACGCCGGATGTGGATCTCGCGGCGCGATACGGCGAGTCGCTCGGCACCACGTACGCGCTGACCGGGCTCTATCGCGAAGACGACAAGGGCCGCGCGTTCGCCGTCACGCTCGTCGACGTCAAGAACCGAAGCGTCGCCGCCGAACATGACCTCGCGGTGGCAGCGGATGAGCTCCATCGCGCCGAGCCGGCGCTGGCGGCCTGGCTCGCCGAAGCGCTCCGCATCCCGGCGCCTGGCCTCGAGCCCGAGGCCGCGAATGAACCGTCGTATCAGGCGCTGCTCGCGGGCCTCGAGGCCGAGACCGATGCCACGCTGCTGCGGGCGGGGGATCCAAACGCGGCCGATGCAGCCCGCGCGCGCGCATTCGACGATTTCGTTGCGGCGATCCAGCTTGATCCCGAGTCGCCTCGCGCGGAGGAGCGTCTGCTCATCCTCGCGGCGGAGTCGGTGGAACGCGGTGACGAGGAGCGGGCCGCGCGCGCGCTCGACGACGTGATCGAGATCAAGAGCGGTTCGTGGCGCGCCCACTACCTGCTCGCCGAGCTCCTCGGGCGGATCGGTGAGACGAACCGCGCGATCGTCGCGATGGAGCACGCCCACTCGCTGCGGCCACTGCGCGACAGCGACGTGCTCAAGCTCGCCGAGCTGTACGTCGCCGAGCAGGCGCCGGGTCAGGCCGCATCGCATCTGCGGCGCATCACCGTGGACAGCGACCAGTTCGGCCGCGCGCAGGAGATCCTCGGAGTCCTCGCACTTGGGAAAGGCGACCAGCCGGCGGCGCGCGCGTACTTCGAACGCGCTGCCGCGAGCGGCCGCGCTCTGGCGCGCGCACACCTGGCGCGGCTCCTCATCGCCGCCGGGAAGCGCGAAGACGCGGCGCGCGAGCTGGCGCAGGTCCTGGCGACCGCCGACGCGGATCGGGATGCGCTCGCACAGGCCCACCGCCTCCGACTCGGGCTTGAGCGTCCCGATCTCGAGGCCGAGCTCGAGCGAGCCGGTCGCTCCGGGCTCGCGGCCGACGCGACACGACTGGACGAGGTACGGGCCGCGTTCGAGCGCGTCATCGAGTTCGACGGAGAGATATGGGAGGCGCACTTCGGTCTTGGCCTCGTCGCGCGGCAGACCGAGGCTTTCGTCGCCGCGGCCGACTCATTCCGACGCGCGTTGACTCTCGCGCCGGAGCAGCCCGATGTGATGCACGAGCTCGGCGTCGCGCTCCTTGCGTCCGGCTCGAGGGCGGACGCGCTCGGCCTTTTGGATCGCGCCGCCGCGCTGCGTCCGGGCGAGGCGGCATACATCGCGGACGCGGGCTTCGCGCATCTACGCGCCGGCGATCTCGACGCGGCCCGCGAGCGGCTGCGCATCGCGAGCACGATCGACGCGGCGGATCCGTTGACGCGCGCCTATATCGCGGAGCTCGAGCGCGTCGAGGCTGCGTCGGGCAAGCCCAATTGAGCCCGACCAAGCAGGTCGTCGTGGTGGGCGGCGGGTTCGGCGGCCTGCACCTGGTCCGCCGGCTCGAGCGCAAGCTCCGTCCAGGCGAAGCGGCGGTCACGCTCGTGGATCGCCAGAACTATCACCTCTTCACGCCGCTGCTCTACCAGGTGTGCACCGGCGAGCTCCCGCCTCACGCGGTCGCCTATCCACTCCGGGACGCGACCGCCCCGGCGGGCTATCACTTCGTCCAGAGCGAGGTGACGGCCATCGACCTCGAGCATCGCCGGGTCGGCACCGCCGACGGCGAGCTGTCGTATGACCACCTCGTCATCGCGGTCGGCTCGGTCACGAACGACTTCGGCATCGCCGGCGTCCGCGAGAATGCCTTGCCCGTGAAATGGCTGTCGGACGCTGAGGCGTTGAAGCGTCACGTCCTCGACATCTTCGAAACCGCCGCGATCGAGACGGACATCGCGAGGCGACGCGAGGCCCTGACCTTCATCATCGCCGGCGCAGGCCCGGTCGGTGTGGAGCTCGCGAGCTCGCTTCGCGATCTGATGGACCACACGCTCCGCAAGATCTATCCCTCGATCGACTTCTATGCCGACGTCGCGATCCATCTCATCGAGGGCGCGGACCGGGTTCTGCCGGCGATGGACCCGCGCCTCTCGGCGATCGCGATAAAGCGGCTCGAGCAGCAGCGGGTCCGGGTGCTGTTGAACACGCTCGTGTCCGAGATCGGACCGGGGGTCGTGCACACCAAGGATGGCGCGCAGCTGCGTGCGCGGACGATCGTGTGGTCGGGCGGTGTGAAGGTGAATCCGCTCGTCGCATCGATCGATCTGCCCAAGTCCAAGGACGGCCGCATCGTCGTCGACGACCGCTTCCGAGCCAGCGGTCGCGACGACGTCATGGTGCTCGGCGACGCGGCCTATTTCGAGAACAACGGAAAGGGCCTGCCGCAGCTCGCCCAGGTCGCCGTGCTCGAAGCGCCGACGGCCGCGCGCAATCTGGTGGCGCTCGTTCGAGGCGAGCCGACAGCGCCGTTCGTCTACCACCGGAAAGGCGACCTCGTAGCGCTCGGCCGCACCCAGGCCGGCGCTGAGTTCGCGAAGCTGGGTGGCTTCGTCATGGGCGGGCTGCCTGCTTGGACGGTGTGGCGCGTGAACTACCTGATGCAGCTTCTCGGCGTACGGAATCGCGGTACTTTGCTCGTCGAATGGGTGCTGTCGTTCTTCGCGGGACGGCTGGTGGCGAACACTCCCTGACCCTCCGCGAGCGCGTCCTCTATCACCAGATCCATCCGGCCAAGCTGTTCGCGGACACAGCGACCGCTCTCGTCGCCATCGATCTCTTCTGGCGGCACGCCCTCGCGCCGGGCCTGATCATCGCTCTCCTTCCGCCGCTTCTCGTCTCGGCGGTGCTGGTCAACGAAGCGAACCTCGAGCGGTACCGCTCGAGCCCGATGGGCGCGTATCTCCGCCAATTCATGCCGCCATGGGTGCAGGCCCTTCGCTTATTCGGCGTTGGTGTCGTGTTCGACGCCGCCTGGTTCCATTTCCCGACAGGCGTGATCGGCGGGCTCACGCTCGTCGCGATCTGCTGGGCCAACGGGATCGGCCGTCACCCCCGCTAACTTGCTCGGCGCGGTCAAGTCCGATTGACTCCTGACTAGACTCGAGCACGCCATGACTACGCGTAATCCGGTCGTGGCGGAAAAGGGGCACAGGTGGGAAAGATCATCGCGACCCTCGTCATCGCAGCGGCGGCGGTGCTCGGCTCGAGCGGGTCCGCGAACGCGGCCTACTGCGACGCATCATCGAACGGCTGCGAGCATTCCAGTGACAACACGATCTGCTACAACCACGGCGCTTTCGGAGCGTTCGGCGACAAGGCGGGACCAGAGTCTCCGCACGACTTCCGTGGCGGCGCCGACGGCGCTGCGACCGGTGCTGCGAACAGCAACCTCTGCGGGAACCCGCAGGGCGTCCCGGGCGAGTAACACGCACATGTCGGGGCGGGTCGCAGGATCCGCCCCGATCTCTAATGCGCCGCGGCTGGCTGCTCCTCGGCCTGCTCCTCGTGCGCGGCGATCACCTTCTGCGCGATGTGTGACGGGCACTCCTCGTAGCCGAGGATTTCGGCGCTGAAGGTCCCTCGTCCGCCGGTCATCGAGCGGAGGTCGGTCGCGTAGCGGAATGTCTCGGCCATCGGAACATGCGCCTTGATCCGCTGTAGACCCGCGCCGGTCGCCTCCATGCCGAGCACGCGGCCGCGCCGCGAGTTGAGATCGGCGAGCACGTCGCCCATCTGCTCCTCGGGGACGAGGACCTCGACGTTCATGATCGGCTCGAGCAGGAACGGCTGGGCTTCCTTGACGCAGTTCTGAAGCGCGAGCGATCCGGCGATCTTGAAGCTCATCTCGCTCGAGTCGACGGCGTGGAAGCTCCCGTCGAAGAGCGTCGCCTTGAAGTCTGAGAGCGGGTAGCCGGCGATGACACCTCGAAGCGCGGTCTCGCGGACGCCTTTCTCGACGGCCGGCCAGAAGTTCCGCGGCACGGAGCCGCCGACGATGCGCGTTGCGTACACGACGCCTGAGCCCGCGGCCTGAGGCTCGATCTCGAGGTACACGTCCCCGAACTGTCCGTGCCCGCCGGTCTGCCGCTTGTAGCGGCCCTGTGCCTGCGCCTTTCCCCGGATCGATTCTCGATATGGGACACGCGGTGTCCGCATGTCGACCTGGACGCCGAACTTGTTCTTGAGATGGTGCACCGCGACCTCGATCGCCGGTTCGCCGATCGCGGACAGGATCGTCTCGTGCGTCGCGTCCTCGCGGCGCACGTGCAGCGTCGGATCTTCGTCGGTGAGCTTGTGGAGCGCGGTCGCGAGCTTGTCGAGATCGGCCTTGCTCGACGGCTCGATCGCCACGGAGAACGACGGGGGCGGGAAATCGATGGGCTCGTAGAGGATCACCGCGTCTTTATCGCAGAGCGTTGCGTTCGTCGTCGTCAAGGTCAGCTTCGGGATCGCGCAGATGTCCCCCGCGCCGACCGCGTCGGTGATTTCCTGCTCCTTGCCGCGAAGGAAGAAGATCTGACCGACTCGCTCGGTCTCCTTCTTCGTCGCGTCGAAGATCTGCGTGTTGTGGTGGAGCGTTCCCGAGTACACCCGGACGTAGCTCAGCTTCCCTACGAATGGGTCGGCGAGCGTCTTGAACACGAAGGCCGAAAGCTTGTCGGATGAATCGGGCTTGCGCGCGATCTCGTCGCCGGCGGGCGACTTGCCGATGAGCGATCCAGCTTCGGCGGGCGAGGGGAGCATCTCGCGCACCGTGTTCAGGAGCGCCGCAAGACCGATGTGCTTGTGCGCCGACGACGCCGCGACGGGTATCACGCGGCCCTCGCGAACCGCCTTGTGGAGCGCGTCGCGGAGCTCTTCGTAGGAGAGATCCTTCCCATCGAGGTAACGCGTGAGCAGGTCCTCGTCGGTCTCGACGATGGCCTCGACCAGCTGCTGCCTGTAGGTGCCGACGCGCTCGGCGTCCTCCTTCGGGAGATCGGCAACGGGATCCTTCGGTCCCTGGAGGATCTGGCCGTGGAGGAGATCGATGGTCGCTCTGAGGTCCTGATGATCGCCCACGGGAACGTGCAGCGGCACCACACGGATGCCGTAGGCCTCGCGAAGCTGCTCGAGCACGCGGTCGAAGTCGGCGTTCTCACGATCGAGTCGACCGGCGACGACGATCCGGGGTGTTTCGGTCTTATCGAGCTCCGACCAGACGGTCTGAGTGCCCACCTGTACGCCGGCCGAGGCGTCGACGAACACGATCGCGGCGTCGGCCACGCGCAGGGCGGCGTGCTGGTCGCCGGCGAAGTCGGCGAAGCCGGGCGTGTCGATGAGGTTGAACTTGACGCCGTCGTGGGTGAAGGAGGCGAGGGCCATGTTGATGGTGATGTGGCGCTTCTGCTCTTCGGGGTCGGTGTCCAGGATGCTCGTGCCGTCATCGACCTTGCCGAGGCGACTCGTCGCCCCGACCGCGTGGAGAAGGGACTCGACGAGACTCGTCTTGCCCGATCCTCCGTGGCCGACGACGGCCACGTTTCTGATCTTCGTGGGCTCCGGTGATGCCATCAAGACTCTCCCCAGCGCGTGATGCCACGGTAGTATCTCGCCCGATGTCAGGGCATTCAAAGTGGAGCCAGATCAAGCGTCAAAAGGGCGCCGCCGACGTCAAGCGCGGCATGATTTTCACGAAAATGACGAAGGAAATCATGATCGCGGCGAAGGAAGGCGGCGGCGATCCCGACGCGAACTTCCGGCTTCGACTGGCCATGGATCGGGCCCGAACCGTGAACATGCCCCGCGACAACATCCAGCGGGCCATCGAGCGCGCGACGGGTGGCGGCGACGGCTCGGCCCTCGAAAGCGTCGTGTACGAGGGCTACGCGCCCGGCGGCGTCTCCGTGATGATCGAGGCCGCGACCGATAACCGGAACCGCACAGTGTCAGAGATCCGCGCGGCGTTCACGCGGGGCGGCGGCAAGCTCGGTGAGTCCGGCTCGGTGCAGTGGCTCTTCGAGCAGAAGGGCGTGATCGAGATCGACACCAAGGGAAAGGACCCCGACGCCATCCAGCTCGCGGCGATCGACGCGGGCGCGGAGGACGTCGAGGTCGAGCCCGGACTCGCCACCGTCTATACGACGCCAACCTCGTTCGAGCGCGTGAAGAAGGCACTCGAGTCGGCGGGCGTCAAGACCGGCGCGGCCGAGCTCTCGATGCGACCGACGACCACCGTGCGCGTCGAAGGCGACGCCGCGCGAAAGCTTCTCGGACTCGTCGAGACGCTCGAGGATCTGGACGACGTGATCAAGGTGCACGCGAACTTCGACGTTCCCGAAGAGGTCCTGCAGCACGCCTAGCCGGGTGATCCTTGGGATCGATCCCGGGACGACCGGAATGGGATATGCGTTCCTCGTCGCCGCGCCGGAGCGTGCGCTTCTTCTCGAATGTGGGGTCGTGGACGTCCAGGCGAGCACGACCGCGGCGGAACGGCTGCTCGCGATCTCCAAAGCGCTCGACGAGCTCATCCGCAGACACAGACCGTTCGTTCTCGCGGTGGAGCGCCTGTACTTCAACAAGAACGTGCAGACGGCGATGCGCGTGTCGGAGGCGCGCGGCGTCGCACTTCTCTGCGGGGCGCGTGCCGGCCTCGAGATCGCCGA
>DATCPK010000051.1:0-5377 GCA_036570125.1 Candidatus Limnocylindria bacterium | reverse complement strand
GTCGGCATCGAAAGCGAGAGCACCACCTCTCGTGCGAGGTTGTGATAGGCGACCGGCCGCGCGACGTTGCCGAAGATCACCTCGTCGATCTGACCGGGATCGAGCTCGGTGCGCGCGAGCGCTTCCGCCGTTGCCGCGCGGGCGAGGTCCAGCACGTCGAGCTCGGCGAAGTCGGTCCCCGCTCTCACGAACGGTGTCCGAGCGCCGCCGAGTATCAACACACGCGGCATTGCGCTTGCATGGCTAGCGGTCAAGCGAGTTTCGACGTTATGAGCATGATGCAGTCGACGGGCCAATGGGAAGCGGCATCGACTGGGGCCCCTGCCCCATCGGGGGCCCCTACCCCCGGGGTCCCGAGGCACCTGACCTATCCCGGGTTGCCACTCCATGCCCTGCTCGAGCGCACCGCCCACGAGCACCCGGACGTCGTCGCGACCGTATTTGGGAGTGCCGTCGCAGGGCGCTGCATCGACTCGGCGATGACGTACCGCAATCTCGACGAGCTGGCCGACCGCTTCGCAGCGGGACTCCAGCGGCTCGGCGTGAAGAAGGGCGACCGCGTCGCTCTCGTCCTCCCGAACTGCCCGCAGTTCGTCTACTCGTTCTACGGAACCCTCAAAGCAGGTGCAGTCGTCGTTCCCACGAATCCGCTCTACACGGTTCGCGAGCTGCATAACCAGCTCGCGGATTCCGGCGCGCGCGTCGCCGTCGTTCTCTCGCGCCTGTATCCGCAGGTTGCCGAGGCCGCGATCGGCACCGCCGTGGAACGGATCGTCGTCACGAACGTGAAGGAGCATTTCCCTGTCGCGCTGCGCGTGCTGTTCACCGCGGTGCGCGAGCGCAAAGAGGGTCATCGCGTCGATCTCCGCGGCGACGCGCGCGCGATGTGGCTACGTGACCTGCTCGCCGACCGCGGCGCGCGCGTTCCGGTGAACGTCGCCCCGGCGGATCTCGCCGTCCTCCAGTACACCGGCGGCACGACCGGCGTCCCGAAGGGCGCGATGCTGTCTCATCGAGCGCTGGTCGCGAACGTTCACCAGTGCCAGGCGTGGCACGCGTCCGTCGCGCCCGGCGATCGGATCCTCGCGATCATGCCGTTCTTCCACGTGTATGGCCTGACCGTCGTGATGAACCTCGCCGCGCTGAGGGCGATGACGATGGTCCTCATCCCGCGTCCGGATCTCAAGCACATCTTCCTCGCGATCGAGAAACACCGGCCGCGCTTCTTTCCGGGCGCCCCGCGCATCTACATCCTTCTCAACGAGTCGCGCGACCTCGCCAAGTACGACCTGCGATCCATCGAGTGGTTCATGTCCGGCTCCGCGCCCCTCGCCGTCGAGGTCATGAAGCGGTTCGAGGAGCTCACCGGCGGAAAGGTCCTCGAGGGCTACGGGCTCACCGAGGCCGCACCCGTCACGCACTCGAACCCGCGCGAGGGGATGCGCAAGGCTGGCTCGGTCGGTCTCCCGATGCCGGATGTGGATTGCAAGATCGTCGACATCGAGACCGGCACGCGCGAGGTCGGCGTGGGCGAGGCGGGTGAGCTTTGTCTGCGCGGACCGAATCTCATGGATGGGTACTGGCAGCGGCCGGAAGAGACCGCCGCTGTGCTCCGCGACGGTTGGCTCTACACCGGCGACATCGTCCGGATGGACGAGGATGGCTACTTCAGCGTCGTCGACCGAAAGAAGGAGATGATCATCGTCTCCGGCTTCAAGGTCTACCCGCGCGAGGTCGACGAGGTCCTGTACGCGCACCCGTCGGTGCTCGAAGCTGCGGCCGTTGGCGTGCCGCACCCCTCGAAGGGCGAGGTCGTGAAAGCGTTCGTCGTGCTCCGACCGGGCGCCACGGCGACGGCGCAGGAGCTCATGGACCACTGCCGCGCGAACCTCGCGCCGTTCAAAGTCCCTGTCGACATCGTCTTCCGCGCCGAGCTGCCGAAGACGCTCATCGGAAAAGTCCTACGGCGCCAGCTCGCCGCCGAAGAGCCCGACGTGCCTCACCTACCGCTACCGCGCGCAGGCTGAGGTTCGTCAGCCGGCTTTCTGCCTCAGCAGGTCGAGTATTTCGTTCTGGCCTTCCAAGATCTTGATCTGCTGCAACGACATCTGATGGAGCGCTGTCAACGTCTCGTGGTCGGCCTCGGCGCGCGCGTCCTGCGCGGCCGAGATCACGTTCTGCCCGACGATGATGATCGGCAGAAGGACGAGCTGCAGGAAGTTCGACGAGAGCCAGTTCACGAGGACCGTCACCGACCCCTGCTGGATCGCCGCCGGCAACGCCACCAACGCGACGAGCGTGAAGACGTACGCGCAATACATCGTCCCGACGATCTTCGTGATCCTGACCGCGACCGCCGCGTTGAAGCGACCCATCGGGCCCGTACCGTGTACGCGGGCGTGGACCTGTTCCATAAGCACCAGCCGCGGTACGTGCGTCAGAGGGCCTGTCCCATTCGTCATCGTTTCCTCCAAATCGGTTATGCGAGGGTCACACTGAAGTCATGCGGATTCTGGCGGTGAGCGACGTCGAGGACGAGGCCGTCGCCGCGTCGCTCGCCTCGAAGGTAGGCACGATCGATCTCGTGATCGGCTGCGGGGACCTCGACTACGAGTACCTCGACTACGTTGCCACCGGCCTCGGCGCGCCCCTGCGCGCAGTGCACGGGAATCACGACATGCCTCCGGAGAACAGCGACGATCGCGACATCGCGGTCTGGTGGCACGGCATCGACCTGCATGGTCGCGTGGTGACGGTCAACGGCGTTCTTCTCGCCGGCCTAGAGGGATCCCCGCGCTACAGCGAGGGGCCGTACCAGTCGTCCGAGTTCGACGTGTGGCTCGCCATTCTGAAGATGGCTCCCGCGCTCGTCGTCAATCGCGTGCGCCGCGGTCGCTTCCTCGACGTCCTCGTCACCCACGCGCCGCCTCGCGGGATCCACGACCAGAGCGACCGAACGCACCGCGGATTCGGTGCGGTTCGCACATTTCTTGAATGGTTCCAGCCGCGTTATCACCTGCACGGGCATACGCATGTCTACGATCGGCGCACGCCCACGACCACCCAGTTCGGACGAACGACCGTCATGAACGCGTACGGCGCGCGCACGGTGGACATCCCGTGAAATCTGACCTCGTGCGCGGCGACTACGAGCGGGCGCGGCGAAAGTCCTTCGTCCGTTCGATCGCGAGCTGGCTCCGGCGCTCCGACAACGCATTGCTCGCGTTCGAGGACATGCGTCGAGGCATCCACGCGCACGCGCAGCGCGACGGCGGTCTGCGCGAGGTGGAGATCGACCAGATCGTCGGAAGCGTCGGACGGTACCGCGATTTCGACCGCGCGTTCCTCCCTCGGCAGGTGCGGACGCGCGACCGCTGGGAGAGCGTCGACCTCGCGCATCGCGAAGGGACGGAGGTGCCCCCGATCGAGCTGTACCGGATCGGCGAGGTCTACTTCGTGAAGGACGGAAACCATCGAGTCTCGGTCGCTCGCGAGCGCGGCCAAGCGTTCATCGACGCGCACGTGATCGAAGTGACCGCACCGGCACCGGTCGACTCGGTCGAGGACCTGCTCGACTGGATTCGCGACCGCGACGCGCTCGCGTTCTACGAGACCACCGACCTCCTCCGTCTTCGTCCGGACGCGCGCATCGAGCTGACGCTTCCGGGGCAATACGACAAGCTCCTCGAGCACATCTCGACTCACCGCTGGTATCTCGGCACCGAGGAGAAGCGGGAGATCGGCTACCCGGAAGCGATCGCCAGCTGGTACGACCGCGTCTACAAGCCGACGATCGAGGCGATCCGCAAGACCGGAGCGCTACGCGACTTTCCGAATCGCACCGAAGCGGACCTCTACCTCTGGACGACGGAGCATCACTGGTACCTGCACCAGGCCGCGCATCCGAAGGGCGAATCGCTCGAAGCGATCGTGAGTGATTACGCGGGTGAGAACAGCGAGAGGGCACTCCGGCCGTTGCTGCGACGCGCCCGCGCGACGCTTCCGGGCTCTGGGCGCAAAAGGCCGCCGCCGGCGAAGGGTCGCGCTACTCCTTGACCCACCCCACGGGGAGAAACACCGGGCCGTCGTTCGTGGGGTAGTAGACCTGCCAGCCGTGATATCCGCGGTAGGCCGCGGCGTCGGCCTTCATCACTTCGGCATAGAGCGTGAGTGCGTTCACGTACGCCTCCGAGTGGTTGTAGGCGAATAGCGCCTTCGACATGTCGTCGGGAGCGCCCGCAGCCTTCAGATAGCGCGCGGCCGCCAGGATCGAATCGTGGTCGCTGTTGATGTCGCCAGTTCCGTAACGTGCCCACGTCGAAGGTATGAACTGCATCGGCCCCTGGGCGCCGGCGCTCGACAGGCCGCGAATGCGGCCCATCCGCGTCTCGACGAGGTGGATCGAGGCGAGGTAGTACCACGGCACGCCGAACTGGGCCTCCGCCTCCTTGTAGAAGCCGAGGAGGTCCTCGATCGAAGCCGGGGCGACGATCTTCCACTCCGGAAGGCTTTTCGGAACCGGTCCGCTCAGCAGGCGCAGCTGCTTGCCCGCGTCGAGGCTGCCGTTCACAGCGGCGCGCGTCTTCTCGGGGAGTGCCGCGAGCACGGTGTCCTTCCACTCGGGGTAGTCCTGAAGTCTGCTGTAGTCGAGCTGCTGCATATGTCCCATCCACGCGAGCTCGACGCCGGTCACGTTGGGATCGCGGAGCGCCGACTCGACCATCGCAAGCTGCGTCGCGAGAGTCGCCGGATCGTTTGCGGCCGACGGAAGCTCGTTGTAGTTGGGCGCCGGTGTTGCGGTGGGCGCCGCACTGGCCGCGGGCGTCGTCGACGCGACCGTCGCCGTTGGGATCGGGGTGTATCGGATCGACGGAGACGGCGAAGACGATGCGGCGGTCGAGCAACCGACAAGCGCGATGGTGAGGACAAGGCAGGCGACACGCATCTCCTCATCAAGTCTCGTAGCGCGTCGCCGTCCGGTAAAGGCTCCGAACCGGACGTTATGAGGACAACCGCACGCGTCTTGGTGCGTTGAGCCCGCGCCGCTACCGGAGTTCCGACCTATTCGAGAAACGGGCTGGGAAGTCGTGGGCCGCTTGCTCGCGACCGATGATCGAGAATGACCACGTGATCACGGTCTCCGACCATCTCAAACAGATCCCGCCCGCGGTCGGCCCGCTCGTTCAGGCGGCGCGCCAGGCGGTAAAGGCCGCGGCGCCAGAGGCGAAGGAAGTCGCGTACCAGAGTGAGCCGCCGCGCTCGAAGAGCGCGATGTGGAAGCTCATCCGCTACCAGATCGATGACGAGTACGTCGTCGGGATCGGTACGTTCTCGACCTACGCGGCCATGTTCTTCACGCACGGCCGCGAGCTCGACG
>DATCPK010000050.1:0-17691 GCA_036570125.1 Candidatus Limnocylindria bacterium | reverse complement strand
CTTGTCGCGCTCGATGAGGTCGTAGAAGGTCTCCGCGTTCGGATGGTCGAGCGCTCCTTCGTACGCGATGGTCGTGCAGCCGACGAGCAGCGGGCCGAACACGATGTAGCTGTGGCCGACGACCCAACCGATGTCGCTTGTCGACCACCACATGTCGCTGGGCCTGAGCCCGAACATCCACTTCGCCATCGAGTACACGTAGACCTGATAGCCGCCGTGGGTGTGCACCGCGAGCTTCGGCTTCGCGGTCGTGCCGCTCGTCGCGAGAATGAACGCGGGCTCGTTCGCCTCGAGCTCGACGTGCGAGGCATCGTGTCCCGCACCCGCCGCGAGGAAGTCCTGCCAGGGGATCTCGTTCTTTACCCGTTCGGTCGAGGCCGCGCGGCGAAGCAGGACGACGCGCTCGACGCTCGGCGCGTCCGCGATGGCCTGGGAGACGATGCCGAGAAGCGGCACGTCCTTGCCCTTGCGGTAGGTGACGTCGGTCGCGAACAGCGCGCGGGCCCCGGCGAGGCGAATTCGTTCGCCGAGAGCTCCCGCGCCGAATCCGGCGAACACGACGAGGATGACCACGCCGATGCGGATCGCGCCGAGCATCAAGACGATCGCCTCGGCCGAGGTCGGCATGTAGATGGCGATGCGGTCGCCCTTCGCGATACCCATTGCGCGCAGGGCCGCGCCCACACGCTTGGTCTCGCGATGGAGCTCCGCGTACGTGAGCGTGCGCCGCTCTCCGCGCTCGTTCTCGGTGATGAGCGCGACGTGATCGCCGCGCCCTGCGGCGACGTGGTGGTCCACGCAGTTGTACGCGAGGTTCGAGAGGCCGCCGGAATACCAGCGGAAGGTGGGGTCGGCTTCGCCGCCCAGGGGCCCCTTCCCCTGCCAGTCAAGCACGCGTTCCCACTTCTTGAACCAGGGCAGCTGCTCCGCGGCGCGGCCCCAGAAGCCCTCGGGGTCATCGGTGGCTTCGCGCCTCCAGGCGCGAATCTTCGCGATCGCGTCCTTGTCGCTCACGCCTGCTCTCGCAACTTATATCGCTGGATCTTGCCGGTCACCGTCTTCGGCAGCTCCGGGACGAACTCGATCCAGCGCGGGTACTTATAAGGAGTGATGCGTCCCTTCACGAACGCCTTGAGCTCCTCGGCAAGCTCGTCCGAAGGTTGCCTGCCGTTCTTCAGGAGCACGAAGGCCTTGGGCTTGACGAGATCGTCCTTGTCTTTCGCGCCGACGACGCCGCATTCGAGCACCGCGGGATGCTCTATGAGCGCGGCCTCGACCTCCGCCGGCGAGACCCACTGCCCGGACACCTTGAGCATGTCGTCGCTCCGGCCCTCGTACGTGTAATAGCCGTCCTCATCGATGTGGTACTTGTCGCCGGTGACGTACCACTCGCCTTTGAACGCGGCTTTCGACTTGGAGTGCTTGTTCCAGTAGTACGCGGCGCACGAATCGCCCGAGACCCAGAGGTTGCCGGTCTGGCCCCGACCGAGCTCGGCGCCGTCATCGTCGACGATCTTCGCCTCGTATCCGGGCACCGGCGTGCCGCTCGTGCCGCCCTTCGCCTTGCCCGGGTAATTCGAGATGAAGATGTGCAGCATCTCGGTCGCGCCGATGCCGTCGAGGATCTCCAGGCCGAAGCGTTTCTTCCATTGATCGAACAGCGTCTTCGGGAGCGCCTCGCCGGCGCTCACGCACATGCGCAGCGACGAGAGGTCGTACTTGAAGTCCTGCTCCGGGTACGCGAGGAGTGCCGCGTAGAACGTCGGCGCGGTGAACAGGATCGTCGGCTTCTCCTGCATGATGAGCGAGTACACGACGTCGGGCGTGGCGCGTTCCGGCTTGTACACGGTCGACGCACCGACGGCGAATGGAAAGAACACGCCGTTCCCGAGGCCGTACGCGTGGAACAGCGGCGAGACTGTGAAATGCCGATCGGCCTCCGCCGTTCGTATGACGAGCGCGCCGTAGGTGTCGGCACAGAACACCATGTCGTGCTGCAGATGCACCGCGCCCTTGGGGAAACCGGTGGTCCCCGAGGAGTAGAGCCAGAAACACTCGTCGTCGGGCGTCGTGTCAGCGGGCGTGAGCTCATCGCTTGCTGCGGCGAGCAGCTTTTCGAGCGAGAGCACGCCGTCCGCCTCGGCGCCGCCGGCGACGATGACGTGCTCGAGGCGCGGGACATCTTTTCGGATCTCGAGGATCTTGGGAAGGAGAGGTGCCGAGACGACGATCGCGACGGCCCGGCTGTCATTCAGGATGTACGCGAGATCGCGCGACGTGAGGAGCGTGTTGGTCGGGACCGGGACCGCACCGATCTTGATCGCACCGAAGAACGTGTATGCGAAGGCCGGCGAGTCGAGGCAGAGGATGAGGACGCGCTGCTCGAGGCCGATCCCGAGCTCGCGGAACGCGTTACCGCAGCGGTCGACGTTCGCGGCGAGCTCGCCATAGGTGACGCTGGTGCCCTGACACCGGATGGCGATGGCCGACTCGCGGACACCGCGATGCGAATCGATGAACGTCTCCGCGGCGTTGTACCGCGCGGGCAGCTCCGTGAGCCGCGGTTCCCCCACCGGACGGATTATGTCGCGGCCAGAGGCCTCACGACGGGTTGAGCTCCACATAGGAATCCATCACTTCGGGATGCTCCCTTTGGAGCCGCTTGCGCAGACGCACGAGGAGGTGTTCGGCGTCTCCGGCCCGGATGTTGTCGCGCACGGAAACCCGCGCGAGCACGAGGAGCTGGTTCGTGCCCATCTGGACCGCCCGGAGGTCGATGACTTTGTCGACGCCATCCTCGCTCGCGATCGTGGCGCGGATCCGGTCCAGCACCTCCTCGGGAGGGGCCTCGCCGACGATCAGCCCGCGGGCACCCCACGCGAGCTGGTACGCGACATAGATAAGGATGAGGCCGATGACCGCACTGGCGAGCGCGTCAAAGCGGTGATCGCCAGTGAGCACCGTGAGGCCGAGTCCCACGATCGCCGCGACCAGCCCGGCGAGTGCGGCGCTGTCTTCGTAGAGGACGGTGCGCAGAGCGGGGTCGCGGAGCTGCTGCAGGAATCGACGCGCCGGTATTCGCTGCTCCGCAGCCGCGTGCCGGACCTCACGCACCGCGACGCTGAGCGAGAAGGTCTCGAACACCATCGAGAGACCAAGCACCACGAAGCCGACCCACACGGTGCCGAGCTCCTGCGGATGCGTGAAACGCTCGTAGGCCTCGAACATCGAGAAGAGGCCGCCGCCGAAAAAGAGGAACAGCGCGACGATGAGCGCCCAGAAATAGCGCTCCTTGCCGTGACCGAGGGGGTGCTTCTCCGTCGGGGGCTGCACGCTGCGGCGAATGCCGATGTAGAGAAGGATCTGGTTCACGGAGTCGGCGATCGAGTGCGCGGTCTCCGCGACGAGCGCGCCTGAGCCCGTCACATATGCCGCGATCGCCTTGGTGATCGCGATCGCGAGGTTACCAGCGAAGGCGGCGAGGACCGCGCGGGTCGTGCCTTCGGACACCGAGAAACCCTACGGCAGCGAGCCGAGGAAGTCGCGAACGATCCCCGTGACCTGACCGGCCGTCGCGCGCGCGCTGTGGGGGCTGTGTCCCCCGCCCTCGATCATCTCGATCCGAGCGCTCGGGACTTCGCGATGGATGCGATCGAGCTCGCCGGGTTCGGTGCGCGGATCGTCGGCGCCGTGGACGACGAGCATGGGCACGCTCAGCTCGTGGAGTCGGTGCTCGTAGAAGTCTTCGTTCGGTGTTGCCGCGATATCGAGCCAGGCGCGACCGCCGGCGCCAAGCATGGTTCGCCAGTAGTCCTCGCCGTGCTCGTCCGCGAGCTTTCGCGTCACACGCTCGCCGAACGCGTCGGGGTCGTTGGCCATCTGAAGGAAGAAGTCGCGCGACCGCGGCTTCTGGCGATCGAGATGGATCGCCTCGACGATCAGCCCCTCGTAGCGCTTGGGGTCACGCTGCGCGAGGATCGTCGCGATGACCGCGCCGTCGCTGTGACCCCACAGCACGGAGCGGCCGATCCCCAGGGCGTCGAGCAGCTTCTCGGTTTCGATCGCCGCCGCGACGTGGAACTTCGGCGGCAGCTCGGCGATGTGCGGCGAGCCGCCATAGCCGGTGCGGTCGGGGATCACGAACCGGCGATCGAGATTCGCGACCGCGTCGTCGTGCGGGTAGAAACCGTAACCCCAGCCGCCATGCAACAACAGGATCGGCGCACCGCGCCCACCGGTGTCCTGGTAGCGGAGCTCGATCGGCCGCGTCCCTGGCAGCAGTGGAGAAGCGTCGATCGCCTTCGTAAAGGAGGCGAGCTTCGTCAACGCCCTTTGTAGTTCGGTTTCCGCTTCTCCACGAAGGCGGTCACGCCTTCCTTCGCGTCCTCACTCCTGAAGAGATCTATCAAAAGCTGGCGCTCGAGCTTCAGGCCCTCGTCGAGACGCATACCGAACCCGAGCACGGCCGCCTTCTTGATCCGCCCTATCGCGAACGTCGGCCCGGTCGCGTACGCGCGAAGGCGCTCGACCGCTTTGTCGACGAGCTCCGCCGCGGGGACGACCTCGTCCACGATGCCCGCGGCGAGCGCATCCTGCGGTGACAGCGTCGTCCCGCGCAGCATGAGATCGAGGGCCTTCTGCCGTCCGATGAGCCGCGGCAGCCGCTGCGTTCCGCCGGTCCCGGGCAGCAGGCCGAGCGTCACCTCGGGAAGCCCGATGCGGTACGACCCCTCGGCGGCTACGCGGAAGTCGCAGCAGAGCGCCATCTCGAGGCCCCCGCCGAGGCAGTGCCCGTTGATCGCTGCGACGACCACCTTGGGCGTGCTCTCGAGCTTGCCCATCGCCTCGTTCGCGCGGGCAACGAACGCGGTCTGTACGTCGAGATCGCTCTTCGCGAACACCGACACATCGGCGCCCGCGGAGAAGAACTTCTCGCTGGCACTGCGCAAAAGGATCGCCTTCACGGCATCGTCGCGGCCCGCGTCGTCGATCGCGGCGTCGAGCTCGTCCATGAACGCCTTGTCATAGGAATTAGCGGGCGGCCTATCAAGCACGATGTGCCCAATGGAGTCCTGCTTCTCGAGACGAACGGCCATCAAACCCCCCGCGCGGAAAGTTCATAGACTTTAGACCGACTGGCGAATGACGCGCGCGCTAGCGCGTCGTGGGCGTTCCGCCCACCGCACGGGAGGACTTCTTCATGGCAACGATGCTCATCGACGGCCAGACCGTCGCCGCTCAAACGGGAAAGACGATCGAGGTCAGAAATCCCGCGAACGGCGAGGTCGTGGACACGATCCCGAAAGGCTCCGCGTCGGAGGTCGACGCTGCGGTCGAGGCCGCGGCGAAGGCGCTCCCCGCGTGGGCGTCCCTCTCGGGGACGAAGCGCGCCGCGTTCATGCACGCCGCCGCGGTGAAGGTGAAGGCCGCGGTCCCGGAGATCGCGAAGCTCCTCACGCTCGAGCAGGGCAAGCCGCTCGCGCACGCGATCCTCGAGGCGACACGCGTTGCTGAGAACCTCGAGTTCTTCGCCGGCTTCGCCGACAAGCTGCGCGGCGATTACGTGCCCCTCGAGGACCAGAACAAGTTCGGCCTCACGATGCGTCGCCCGGTGGGCGTCGTCGTCGCGATCACTCCGTGGAACTTTCCGCTCACGCTCATGGCGAACAAGGTGTGCCCCGCGCTCGCGGCCGGCTGCACCGTCGTGCTCAAGCCTGCATCGACGACGCCGCTCGCGACGCAGCGGACGATCGAGCTCATCAACTCGGTCGGGATCCCCGCCGGCGTTCTGAATACGGTCCACGGCTCCGGCGCGGAGATCGGCGACGCGCTCGTCTCGCATCCGAAGGTGAACAAGATCGCGTTCACCGGACAGACCGAGACCGGCAAACGGATCATGAAGCTCGCCGCCGACCACGTGACGCGCGTCACCCTCGAGCTCGGCGGCAGCGACCCGATGATCGTGTGCGACGACGCCGACATCCGCCGCGCGACCGCCGCGACCGCCATCGGGCGGTTCTTCAACGCCGGCCAGGCCTGCCTCGCGGTGAAACGCGTCTACCTGTTCGAGCAGATCGCCGAGGAGTTCATGACGAAGATCGCGGATCGCGCGCGCAAGGAGTGGCCGGTCGGCGATGGCATGAAGGAAGGCGTGAAGATGGGGCCGCTGCACACGGAAAAGCAGCGCGCCGAGGTGGAGTCGCAAGTAGCCGATGCGGTGAAGCGCGGCGCGAAGGTCCTCGCGGGCGGAAAGCGTCCCGAGGGCAAGGAGTTCGAGAACGGCTGGTACATGGAGGCGACGGTCCTCCGTGACGTGCCCGAGGACTCGCGCATGTCGACCGAGGAAGTGTTCGGCCCGGCGCTTCCGATCTTCATCGTCAAGGACCTGGACGAGGCGATCGCGAAAGCGAACGCCAGCGTCTACGGTCTCGGCTCGTCGATCTGGACGAAGGACCTCGCGAAGGCCCGCAAGGCCGCCGAGCTGCTCGAGGCCGGATACACGTGGATCAACGACATCCAGGTCGCCTACGACCAGCTGCCGTTCGGCGGAACGAAGCAGTCCGGCTTCGGCAAGGAGCACGGCATCGAGGGCCTCGACGGCTACCTCGAGAAGAAATCGGTGGTCCTCGCGTACTGATGGTGATGGATCCGAGGCTTCTCATGGCCGAGGCCCAGGCGCTGGGTCTCTTTCAGCCGCACGGCGCGTTCGAGGTGCATTGCTCGCACTGCCACGCGCGGCTCGACGGCCGCGGGGACTGCGCGACGTGCGGCCTCATCGGCCGGCCGGCATCGGAACTCGAGCGCCGAGCGCAGACCGACCCCGACGGCACCGCGAAGCTGCTGCGCGCGGCGATCGATAAGCGGAAGAACTTCAAGCCGGTCGGGGCGCGCGGAGAGAAGTCGCAGGAGCGCTAGGGGATCTTCGCCTCGGCCTCTTTGCGGAACGCCTCGTCCGACCACTCGAATGCTTCGCCGTTCCGCTGCGTTGACGGCAGCGCGAGGTAGGCGACCGCGCGCGCGGGCTCCTTCGGGTGCTTCAGCTTCCCTTCGCGTTGCGCCGCGCGGTACTCGTCGCTGCGGGGGAAGTCCGACGTCGACGTGCGCCGGATGCGCTCCTGCATGTCGGTGTCCATGTATCCGGGATTGAACGCGTTCGCGGTCACACCCGTCCCGTCGATCTCCAGCGCGAGGCTGCGCGTCATCTGCAGGATCGCCGCCTTGCCGGCCGCGTAGGCGGTCCATCCCGCGGACGGACGCGACGCCGCGCCCGACGAGATGGTCACGATGCGGCCGTATCCGCGGTCGAGCATGCCCGGCAACACGGCGCGCGTCGCGAGATACGTCCCGCCGACGTTGATCGCCACGCTCCGCAGCCACAGCGCCGCGTTCGAGCGCGCGAGCGGGACCATCGGGTCGACCATACCGGCGTTGTTCACGAGGATCGTCGCGGGTCCCACCCAACGCTCGGTCGCGAGAACGAGCTCCTGCACCTGACGCTCGTCCGCGATGTCGGCGGTCTGCGCGAGCGACTTGCCGCCCGCGCGCTTGATCACCTTCGCGACCTCGTCGAGCTCGGGCGCGTTCCGTGAAGCGAGCACGACTGCGGCGCCCATCGCCGCGAGGCGCTCGGCGACCGCGCGTCCCAGGCCGCGGCCCGCACCGGTGACGATCGCGACATGCCCGGTGAGCTCGGCCATCAGCGGACTCCGACCGAGAGCGTGCGGGCGAACGCGGCGGCGAGACGGTCGATGTCCTTCTCCTTATGCAACGCCCAGAACGAGATCCGGATCGCGGGCGCAATGCCGGGCTCGTCGATCAGCTTCACCACGATGCGCTCCTCGTCCCACATCCGTTGTACCAGCGTCGCAACGTCGCCGCCTTTCGGCTCGACGACGACGATCCCGGTAGGCGCCTCGGGCATCGATCGCACCGTGAATGGCAGCTCCGCGATGCGCTCGAGCAAACGGCGGCGCAGAGACCGCACGCGTTCGGACACCCATGACCCGAGTAGCCGATGCACGACGAGCGTCTGGCGCAGACCGACAAATGCGGCGGCGTCCACGGTGCCTGTTTCGAAGCGGGTCGCGTTCGGGTTGTAGTCGCGGCTTCCGGTCGGAAGCTCGAGGCGCGACCGCCACCCGAGACGCGTCGGGCCGAAGAGTGCGAGGTCGCGCACCCAGAACCCACCGGTCGCAAGCGGCCCGTGCAGCCACTTGTGGCCGAGCGTGACCACCGCGTCGGCGCCGAGGTCCTCGACGTCGACGCGCACCTGTCCGAGCGCCTGCGCCGCGTCGACGATCGAGATCGCGCCCGCATCGCCGGCGAGGCGACACGCCTCGCGGACCGGCAGCACGTCGCCGGTCTTGCACGACACCGCCGAGATGAGGAGGGCCCGGGCGCCGCTCCGCATCGCGCCGCGCACTTCGTCCAGGAAGCGATCCGGATCGCCGTGCCAGCCGATCTCGCGGAGCTCGTCGCCCAGCTCGGCGCGGCGGCGCATCGGATAGAGCGCGCTTCCGTGCTCCTCGAGCGTCGTGACGATGAGCGACTTCGGTGGGATCGCCAGACCGGCGACGAGCGTGTTGAGGCCATCGGTCGCCGATTGCGCGAGCGCGATACGGGCGGCACCCCCGGGATCGCCGAGAGCCGCGGCGAGGTCCGCGCGAGTCGCGTCGAGCGCACCGTTGTACGCGGCGTAGCCCAGCTGCCCGAACATCCCCACCTCGTTGAGCCACGTGCGGAACCGCTCCGCCGCCCGCTGCGAGACCGGGAACGTCGGCCCCGACCCAGCGACGTTGAAGTACAGAGAGTCGCCGCGGAGCGCCTGCAGCGCGGCGGGCGAGGTGTCCGGCCGATCGTCGATCGCGGGCGCGACGTCGGTCGTCACGAGGTGATGATGCCCCGGATCGCTAGTCCCACGGTGAAGAGCGCCGCGAGCCCGAGCGCGATGGACTGGCCGCGAGGAGCGCGGTCGCGGACGACCGAGGCGGCGAGCGGCATGGCGAGCGCCACCGCGAATCCGTAGAGGAGGTGGAGCATCTCGGGCGGAGGACGCAGAAAAAAGAACACGAGGAACCCGAGCAGACCCTGCGCGATCGACGCGATGACCGCGATCGCGACCGCGCCACGGAAGCCCGGGGTCGGGCCGGAGTTACGAATGCCAAGGAAGAGACCCCAGAGACCGACGGCCGTGTAATAGAGGACCAGGGCCGTGGCCGCGCGCCCGTGCAGCGAGAGAACGACATCCACCTCGAACAAAAGCTAGCTCATAACGCCCGTATGCTCGGGTGAGTGATCGACGTGCGGGACCTCACGCGCCGCTTCGACGGGACCATGGCCCTCGACCACGTGTCGTTCCAGGTCCACCCGGGTGAGATCGTGGCGCTCCTCGGCCCCAACGGCGCGGGCAAGACGACCGCGAGCCGGATCATCGGCGGGATCCTCGCGCCGAGCGAGGGCGAGGTCCTGGTCGACGGGATCTCGGTGCAAAAGAACGCGAACGCGGTACGCGCGCGATGCGGCTTCGTTACCGATCAGCCGTCCCTCTACGAGCGCATGCCGCTGCGGGCGTACCTCGGCTTCTTCGCGCGCCTGTACGACGTGGCGCACCCGGACGCACGGGCCGCGGAGCTCGCGAAGCTCCTCGGTCTGGACGACGTCTTCAACCGCAAGCTCGCGACGTTCTCGCGCGGTATGCGGCAGAAAGTGGCGATCGCGCGAGCGCTGGTGCACGATCCGCCCGTCCTGCTCCTCGACGAGCCGGCCACCGCCCTCGACCCCGAGATGTCGCAGACGCTGCGCGGGTTCATCGTCTCGCTCCGCGCGCGGCACCGCGCGATCCTGCTGACGACGCACGATCTCGACGAAGCGCAGCGCATCGCGGACCGTGTGGTCGTGCTCTACAAGGGCAAGGTTCTGCGGACCGGCGCGACGTCGGACATCCGCGCCGCGGGCCGGCCGAGCTACACGGTGTCGTTCGCGGGCGACCCGACGGCGGCACGCGAGGCCCTCGCGCGGGCCGGCATCGAGGCCGAGACCGCAAGCGCACGAGACGGTCTCTCTGCGCTGCGCTTCGACGCGGAGAATCCAACTTCCGTCAATCCCGCCGTCTTGCGTGCGCTCATCGACGCAGGCGTGCGCGTCGTGACTTTGGCGGCTGAGGAGCGTTCGCTCGAGGACGCCTACCTGAGCATCCTCGCGGAGGCACGCCGATGAAGTGGTGGCTGATCGCGTGGCGCGAGATCCGCTGGGAGGTCTTCCTCGATCGCACATCGCTTCTGCGGACCGGCATCTTCGTCGTGATCCCGCTCTTCTTCGTCCTCTCGAATCGCGGGATCGCGCCCGGGCCCGCCGGCGACGTGACGCTCATCGGTCTCGCGCTGCAGAGCGTGTTCTTCCCGGCGCTGTCCGGCGTGTCGCTCATCGCCGCGACGTTCTCGGCCGAGAAGGAGAACGGGACGTTGGTCCCCCTTCTCGCCGCGCCGATCCGCGACTTCGACATCGTGCTCGGGAAGCTCGTCGGAATGGTGGTGCCGGTGATGGTCGCGTGCGTGGTCACGCTCGCCGCGGGCTACGCGCTCGCCACATACCGCTACGGCTCCGCGCGGGTCGCGCACGCGCTGACGCCGGAGCTGCTGTACGCGCTCCTAGTCCTGTCGCTCCTCTATTTGGTCACGACGGGAAGCATCACGATGATCGTCGCGGCGCGGGTCAAGTCGAGCCGCGCGGCGCAGCAGATCGCCGGAGTCGTCATCGCGCTTTCCGCGGCGGTCTTCGCCGGTCTCGGATTCGTCGCGTCGCAGCTTGGAGAGGGCTGGCCGCTTCTCGCGTTGGGCGTCGGCCTCGTCGTCGTGGATGTGCTGGCGCTGGAGCTGGCGCGCCGCGTATGGCAGCGCGAAGAGGTGATCGGTCGCGTGTGACCTTGACTGCCACAGAGCCAGCGCCTAGCGTTTCGCTTCTCGTGCGGACTTCGCTCCTCGTCGTCGTCATTTTCAGCGAGCTCCTTGCGGGAGCTCGACACGGAGGCGCGCGCCGCTAGCGCGAGAATCACAGCAGCGTGAAGGCCTCCCGAAATGGGAGGTCTTTTGTTTTAGAGGAGGCCCGAAATGGCGAGCACGGTCCAGCAACGGCTGAACGAGGTCGCGGCGGTCGGACAGGAGATCGTCGAGACAGGTGTGGCGTACCTCGATGGAAAATTCACACCCCTCGCCGACGCGAAAGTGTCCATCGCGACGCACGCGCTCCAGTACGGGACCGGCGTCTTTGAAGGCATCCGCGCCTACTGGAGTCCGGCGGAGGAGCAGCTTTACGTCTTCCGGCTCCGCGAGCACTTCGAGCGCATGGCGCGCTCGGTGCGGATCGTGCGCATCACGCTGCCGGCCGACCCTGCGACGCTCTGCGAGATCACGCTCGAGCTCCTCCGGAAGAACGGCTTCAAGAGCGACGTGTACGTGCGACCGCTCGCGTTCAAGGCGGCGCGCTCGGTGAAGGTCGCGCTCCAGGGACTGCGCGACGGCTTCGGCATGTACGCGTTCCCGCTCGGCGCGTACCTGCCCACCGGCGGGCTCGCCGCGCGGACCGCGAGCTGGCGACGCACGTCCGACGACGCGATCCCGGCGCGTGGGAAGATCACGGGCGCGTACATCAACACCGCACTCGCGGTCGACGAGGCGCACGACTTCGAGGCGGACGAGGCGATCTTCCTCACCGCCGACGGGCATGTTTCCGAGGGAGGCGGCGCGAACCTGTTCATGGTCCGCGACGGCGTGCTCATCACTCCGCCGGTGACGGACGACATCCTCGAAGGCATCACGCGCGACACCATCCTCGAGATCGCGGCCGAGCTCGGGATCATGGTCCAGGAGCGGCAGATCGACCGCACCGAGCTCTATGTCGCCGAAGAGGTCTTCTTCTGCGGCACCGGCGCGCAGGTCGCGCCGTGCGTAAAGATCGACGGTCGGGCCGTGGGCGAGGGCGCGATCGGACCGGTCGCGAAGAAGATCGGCGACGTCTACTTCGGGATCGCTCACGGGGACGACAAGCGGCATCCCGAATGGCGCACGGCGGTGTATCGCTGACCAGCATCGCCTACCAGGGCCTCGCCGGCGCGTTCTCGGAGGCAGCGGCAGCCGCGCTGTTCCCGGGCGCGACCCTGATGCCGCGCCGCACGTTCGCGGAGGTCTTCGCGGCGCTCGAGGCTCACGAGGTCGATGCCGCGGTCGTGCCTGTAGAGAACACGCACGCCGGCTCGGTGGCCGACGTCTACGACCTGCTGCGCCAGCACACCGGTGCGAAGGTCGTCGCCGAGATCATCGTTCGCGTTCGCCACTGCCTGCTCGGCGTCCGCGGCTCGCGGCTCGAGGACATTCGCGTCGCGCGGTCGCACCCGCAGGCCCTCGCGCAGGTCGAGGATTTTCTGCGGCGTCACAAGATCCAGCCGGAGGTCGCATTCGACACCGCGGGCGCGGCGGCGGAAGTAGCCGAGCTGAAGGATCCAGCCGTCGGGGCGGTCGCGAGCCGGCGGGCTGCGGAGCGCTACGGACTGGACGTGCTCGAGGACTCGATAGAGACCTCAACCGATAACTTCACGCGCTTCTTCGCCGTCGCCGCGGAGACGGACCAAGAGATCGCCGACCGCATTCCGGCTGTGCTCCGCAAGGGGCCCACGAAGACGAGCCTCGTGTACAAGACGGCGAACCTGCCCGGCGCGCTGGTGCGCTCGCTACAGCCATTCGCGGTGGCGTGGCTCCAGCTGAGCAAGATCGAGTCGCGTCCGAGCCGCTCGGCGCCGTGGGACTACGTCTTCTACCTCGACTTCGAGGGCGACCCGTCGGCATGGCCGGCCAAAGAGGCGCTCGCGCTCATGAGGACGTGCTGCGAGTGGATCCAGCCTCTCGGCACGTATCACGCGGCGACGGAAGTGCTCGAACCGGACTGAGGTGATCGACAGGAGCGCCTCCTCCGGCGCGGCCTCCGAACAGCGCGTCGCGGTGATCACGGCCCTCGGAGCGAATGTGGCGATCGCGGTCGCCAAGCTCGGCGCGGCCGCGATCACGGGTTCGTCGGCGATGCTCGCGGAGTCGCTCCACTCGCTCGCCGATTCGGTCAACGAGATCCTGCTCCTCGTCGGCGCACGACGCTCGCGACGACCCGCGGACCGGCGCCATCCGTTCGGACACGCGCGATACCGGTACGTCTACGCCTTCCTCGTGTCGCTGACCGTGTTCTGGGTCGGCGGAGTGCTCGCCGTGATCGAAGGCGTCAGCCACTTCGCGGCGGGCGAACCCCTCGCCGATCCACGATGGGCGTTCGCGGTCCTCGGACTCGCTGCCCTGCTCGAAGGTTTGTCATTGCGAACGACGATCCGCACGGCAGGGCTGGCGAAAGGCGACCTCAGCTGGTGGCAGCTACTCCGGGTCACGAAGGCGCCAGAGCTCATCGTCGTCTTCCTCGAGGATCTTGGGGCGCTGGCCGGTATTTGCATCGCGCTTTTGGGACTCACTCTCGCGTCGGTCACCGGGGAAGGCGTGTGGGACGCGGTCGCGGCGATCGCCATCGGCCTACTTCTCATGTCGATCGGGCTGCTCGTGAATCGCGAGACGCAGAGCCTGTTGATCGGCGAGTCGGCGACGGTGGAGGTGGTCGAGGCGATCCGGCAGGCCATCGCGAGCACCGAGGGGGTGAAGGCCGTGGTCGACCTTCGGACGATCCACGTGGGACCAGATGATCTGGTCATCGCGGCAGGAATCGTGGTCGATCCCTCCGAGACCGCGACCGGCATCGCTCGAACGATCGTCGAAGCGGAAGTCCGCGTCCGCCGCGTCGCGCCGTTTCGAACCGTGATGTACCTCGAGCCGCGCGTTCGCGAACGGACCTAAAAGCCGAGCGCCTCGTCGACGAAGACCACGGTGATGCGGCCGGGCGTGAGCTCGCGGTTGATGATCAGGACCTTGTTCACGCCGGTGTGCCTGCCATAGGCTGCCCGCGCACGCGCATCCTCGAGCGGAAAGGTGTACTCGTCGATGCGACGTAGGGCCTCATCGAGATCGGACACGATCTTCTGCGTTCCTACGACAAAGATCACTCGCCCAGCGCCGGCGACGTACGGGCCGAGCTGGCTGCCACCGGCTGAGGCCGCGACCAGCGACCCGGTCTCGGTGACCGCGTGCACGCTGCCGAGCATCACGTCGGGCGCCGAGATCAGGCGTCGGATTTCCGCAGCCTGGGTTTGGCGATCCATGCGTCGGACACGTGGGCGGAGGGGCTCGTACCGCCCGGACTCCTCGATCTCGTCGGCGATGCCCGACTGCTCGAGCGTTCGCGAGGCACCCAAATGAACCTGCGATCCCTCCGGGATGAGGCCCAGGACGATCCGTTTCGCTTCCACCGCGTCCGCGGCCCGAAGAACGGTCATCCCGTTGGCCTCGAGGGCGGCCGCGGTCCTCGACACGCGGGCGTCGTCCGCCAGTGCGCCAAACGTGCTGTCCCCCGACCGGTCCAGCCCGGGGTCAGATTCGGTCATCAACTGAGCGTTCTCCAAGTGTTATTTTGGTATAGTTGCTGATGCAACTATCTTCCTGGTGTGGGAACAATCCGTCGGCGGTGCTTGTTCCTAGACCGAATGGAAATAGGCGTTGACAGCTTCGCAGCGGCGTTAGACGACACGGGTGCCGTCGGCACTCCGTCGGAGCGCATGCGCGATCTGCTCGACCAGATCGAACGTGCCGATCAGGTCGGACTCGACGTGTTCGGCGTCGGCGAGCACCATCGCAAGGAGTTCCTCGACTCGGCACCGGCGGTGATCCTGGCGGCCGCCGCGGCGCGCACTAGGCGCATTCGCCTGACGAGCGCCGTGACGGTGCTCAGCGCGGCCGATCCGGTGCGCGTGTTCCAGCAATTCGCCACGCTCGACCTCATTTCGCAGGGCCGCGCCGAGATGGTGGTCGGCCGCGGCTCATTCATCGAAGCATTTCCCCTCTTCGGCCTCGACCTCGATGACTACGACTCGTTGTTCGCGGAGAAGCTCGATCTCTTGCTCAAGATCCGCGAGGACGAACACGTCAACTGGTCCGGCAAGCACCGTGCGGCGTTGACCGGCCAGGGTGTGTACCCGAGACCCGTGCAGAATCCCCTGCCCATCTGGCTCGGTGTGGGCGGGACGCCGGGGTCGTTCGTCCGTGCCGGGGCCCTCGGACTTCCTTTGATGGTCGCGATCATCGGCGGCGAAACGCGGCGGTTCCGGCCGCTCGTCGATCTCTATCGCGAGGCCGGGCGGCGAGCCGGGTTCTCGCCCGATCAGCTAAAGGTGGGCGTCCACAGCCTCGGCTACGTCGCGCCGACACGCCAGGAGGCCATCGACGACTTCTTTCCGGGATACGCCCGCGCGTTCACCACCATCGGCAAGGAGCGCGGATGGGGACCCGTCACCCGAGCGCAGTTCGAGGCGCAGATCACCCCCACCGGCGCCCTGCTGGTCGGCACTCCTCTGGAAGTTGCCACGAAGATCCTGCGGCATAGCGAAGCCCTCGGCGGCATCTCCCGCCTCACGTTCATGATGAACGGCGCCTCTCTGCCTCACGCGAAGCTGATGAGCGCCATCGACCTGATCGCGAGCGGCGTCGCCCCGGTCGTGCGCGAAGAGGTCGCCTCCGCAGCTTAGGACGGGGTCCTCGGCCGAGATGCGAGACCGTCATGACGGTATGTAGGCGGGGCTCAGTGTTTCCGTGGCCATAGTGGCGCCGAGCGCCCCGGGGAGGGTGATTCCGGAATATCGGTAGTTTCCCGGATGTGCCGCCGCCGAGAAAGCCCGAGCGTGGTGCTACGACTCAAGGAGGACCAGATGCACGGTGGTGTCATGACTCTTCGCGCGTTGGCCATGGTTTGCGCGGTTTTGTTCAGCTCGCTGGTGGGCTCCAGCCGCGCGGCCGCAAGCTCCGACGCGGTTCTCGAATGGAATGGAATCGCGGTCAACACGATGCTGGCGCAAAGTCCCGCGGTGAGCCCGTTCGCCCAGGCGCGGTTCGGGGCGATCGTGCAGCTGGCGGTATTCGAAGCCGTGAACGCGGTCACCCATCAATACCAGCCGTATCTCGGCACGATCACGGCGCCGGCAGGCGCGTCGGCCGAAGCGGCAGCGGTTGCCGCGGCGCACAAGACGCTCAAGAACTACTTCGGGGGAAGCGCCACGACCCTCGACGCGGCGTATAGCAACTCGCTCGCGGCGATACCCGATGGCCAGGCCAAGACGGACGGCATCGCGACAGGCGAGGCCGCGGCAGCAGCGATGATCGCCCTTCGCATGAACGACGGATCGTCGCCGCTCACGTTCAAGACGCCCGGCCCGGTGGCTCCGGGCGAGTGGCAGAAGACGCCGAGCTGTCCTGCTCTCGGCGGGCAGTTCCTCAACTGGCAGAACGTGATGCCGTTCGGGATCCCGAGCGCGGCCGACTTCATCCTCGATCCGCCGCCATCGCTCACGAGCGAGCGGTACACGAAGGACTACCTCGAGGTAATGACCTTCGGCAGTATGAACAGCACGGCGCGGCCGCAGGATCGTTCCGACGTGGCCAGGATCTACAGAGACACCTCACCGACCAACCTGTTGAACTCCGCCGCACGGCAGGTGGCCGGCGCGCAGGGCCGTTCGCTGTCGGAGAACGCACGCGCTCTGGCCCTCCTCAACATGGCCACGAGCGACAGCCTGGTGGCGTCGTTCGCGACCAAGTACCACTACAACTTCTGGCGCCCGGAGACCGCGATTCGGGCCGGTGCCACTGACGGCAATCCCAAGACGGACGCCGATCCCAACTTCGCCCCGTACATCACGACGCCATGCTTCCCGAGCTACCCGTCCAACCACGCAAGCGGAACGGGCAGCGGCGCAGAGGTGCTGAGGCGCATGTACGGCGCGGGCGGCCACACCATCACTGTCTCAAGTCCGAATCCCGTCGACGCCGGGATCGTCCTTCACTACACGACCTTCAAACAGATCGCCAACGATGTCGACGACGCGCGCGTCTACGGCGGGATCCACTTCCGGTTCGACCAGGAGGCGGGGGGCCGTCTGGGACGTGACATCGCGACGTACGTCGTCAAGCACAACCTGCAGCCCATCGACGGGAGCGAGTAGCCGAGGCCTTCAGATAAGTCCGACCGAGCGGCGCCAGACTGGTGCCGCTCGGTCGTCGCTAGCGAACGTCGAGCGCTTCACATACCGCGATCTGGCTCACGCCGGGCGTCGGACCGCCGCTCATCACATACAGCGTGTTGCCGACTGAGATGACGCCGAGGCCGTGCCGCGATGTCCCCAGGTCAGGGCCGCCGGTCCATTTCCCCGTCGCCGAATCGAAAACGTCGACCTCGTTGAACGTCCCGAGCGGTTGCTCGCCGCCCGCGACGAACAGACGTGAGCCGATCGTCGCCGCACCCACGCCTCCCCGCGCGGTCGGTGCGTCGGGCATCGCCTGCCATGCGTCGACCGCCGGGTCGTAGCACTCGAACGTCGCGAGGTTCTGAAGCAGCGAGAGCTTGCGGCCGCCGACCGCGCAGACGCGATCGTCGAGAGCGGCCGCAGCGAGATGATCGCGCGGCGTGGGCAGCGGAGCGGCCGTGGTCCACCGATCCGTCGCGGTGTCGTAGACGTACGTCGGACTGACGAGGCGATCTCCTTGCGCGCCACCGACGATGTAAATG
>DATCPK010000049.1:0-5063 GCA_036570125.1 Candidatus Limnocylindria bacterium | reverse complement strand
GCGTCACGATTGGCTGGTACGGCGGAGTATTCGCGCGTGTCGTGCGCATCGTCGCGACCGGCATCACGGCTGTGCCGCAGCTACTTCTCGCCATCATGCTCGTGCTCGTCACGCGGCCCCTCGGTGTCGCCGGGTTCATCGCGTCACTCGCGCTCGTTGGATGGCCCGAGATCAGCGAGTACCTCCGCGCGGAGGTGGTCCGCGCGAAAGCGCAGCCATTCATGGAGGCCGCACGGTCGATCGGGGTGCCAGGCCGGCGGCTCATCACCAGTCATCTGGTCGCGACGATCGGCCCGCAGCTTCTAACTGTGGCGGCGCTCGAGACCGGCGCCGTGTTGCTTCTCCTCGCCGAGCTCGGTCTGATTGGCCTCTTTCTCGCGGGCGCGACATTCCTGGTCGGCGACTTCGGGCCGGTGGGGCCATTCAAGGGACGGGCACCCGAGTGGGGGCAGATGCTCGGCGGGATCCAGTTCTACGCGATCACAGCAGAGCTCCCAACCCTCATTCCGGCCCTCTTTGTCGTGCTCGCCTCGGCGACCTTCGCTCTCCTCGCGGACGGCCTGCGTGCGGCTAGCGATCCGTTCAGCTCACGGCGAGTCCTACCCGGGACATTCGGGGTGCTCACGAAGGTACTTGTTGGCGCGCTGTGCTTCAGCGCCGTTGGATTCATCGGTGTCAACGTCCGTCTAGGTGCGATGACCATGGAAGAAGGACGCTCGCTCGCCGCGATGACCGCTGAGAGCACCTGGCCAGGCAGCGAGTTCGTCGCCGGAGTGGCCCGCTTCTCCTCGGGCACGCGCGACGACCGGCCGGAGCGGCTGACGTACTACTACCGAAACGACAGTGGCGAGGTCCTCCGGATCAGCTTCATGAACGCCGACCGGCTCGCGGTCGAAGTGCGCAAATACGAGAGTGAGGACGAGATCGACTTCACGACCCTCAAGGCTCTTCCCGCGAACCTCATTTCGTACGACGCGCCTCTGAGGGAGGCGGAGCAGAACGGCGGCTTCGCCTACCGTCAGCGCCTGTCGAGCTACTTGGTGCGCGTGATCCTGACCTGGCCGAGCGATCGCGAGGCGCCGGTGTACGGAGTCGTATACGGCCCAATCAGCGGCTCTCAGATCAACGCGTTTCGCGTGTGTTGTTTCGACGCGAAGACCGGCGAGGCCGTGGACTCACTTGTCGTGCCGCGGTTGGAGGCACCGTGGCCGCTGCCGGCCGACTGCGCCGCGGCAGGTTCCGTTTTTCGGCAGACCGACCGTTTCCAGGGCTACTTCGTACGGGGTGCCACGCTGTCCGTCGGCACCCCGTCCAACCTCTACTACCAGGGTGACAACTCCATCCAGCTGGTTGGGGGTCAGGGGACGCCTCGGCTGGAGGCGGCGGCGAACAAGGAAGACACATCGGCGCCAGCTCTCGTGGTGAATGCCCAGCCCGTAATCAACGTCGCCGGACAGGCCCTGTCCTACGCGACGCTGCGACTTCCGACGCCGGGTTGCTGGAAGGTGCGGATCTCCGTCGGCAACGCGGAGCTCGAGTACACGCTCTACGCGTATCCGTGGGACTGCCGTCCGCAACATGAGCGGTTCGCTGCGGTCCCCGGCGTGACACCACTGCCATGCACGAAGACGTAAGTCAGCGGTGACTCGGGCCGCGCTGCGTTCCGCGATTCCGGCCTGATCCACCGGCTTTCTTCGCGTCGTACTCGGCGCGCCAATCGCGCGGTGGACCGGATCTGGGGCTGCGCTTGGGGAGCGTCCGTTTCACCTTCAGCGTGTCGAAGAGCGGATCGAGGCTCACCGCTTTGTCCCACATGCCCGCGGTGAGATCGCCGACCTTGGCGATCCGGTCGCGCATGGTGACCATCGTGAAGTCGCCGGGCTCGACATCCGGCACCTCGTCCCACCGGAGCGGCGCCGACGCGCGCGCGTCGGGCACTGGGCGGATGGAATAGGCCGACGCGATCGTGCGATCGAACGCGTTCTGTCCGTAGTCGACGAACACGCCGGGCCGGCCTTCGACCTTCCATTGCACGGTCGCGATCTCCGGGACGAGCGCCACGATGGCCTTAGCGATGGCGCGCGCGATCTCGCGTACCAACGGGAACTCGAGCTCGGGAATGATCGGAACGAGGATGTGCAGACCGGTGACGCCGCTCGTCTTCGGATAGCAGGACAGACCGAGGTCGTCCATGACGCGCTTCCCGGCCATGGCGATCTCGCGGACGTGCGCCCAGGGGTTGCCTTCGGATGGATCGAGGTCGATGAGCAGGTAGTCGGGCTTGTTCACCTCGGGGACGCGGGAGTGCCAGGTGTGCAGCTCGATGCAGCCGAGATTGGCGATCCACGCAAGGCCGGCGGCGTCGGTGACCACCGGAAAGTCCGCCTCATTTCCCGATGGATAGTTGATGTGCACGGTCTCGAGCCACTCCGGGTGCGGCACGGGCACGCGCTTTTGATAGAAGAAGTCGCCCTCGACGCCGTTCGGGTGTCGCTTCATCTGCATCGGACGCCGCGCGACGTGGTGCAGGACCGCTTCGGAAACGTCGACGTAGTACTGGATGAGGTCGCCCTTGGTCAGGCCCATCTTGGGAAAGAAGACCTTCTCGAGATTGGTGACCTTGACCTCGCGGCCAGCGACGAGCACGCCGAGAAACTCTAGGGCTAGACGAGGCTCCGGTAGCGCGGCACGTACGCCTGCGCGCGAATGAAAGCGAGGATGTCGGCAGGCCGCTCGACACGCGCGAGTCCGCGGTCGAAGATCACCTCGGCAACGCGCGCCGCTACCCGCAGCTCGGTCTCGAGTATTCCCGACACCGGCGGGTACACGAGCCCGACCGCGATGTCGCTGGGGGTGACCTGCTCGGCGACGCCACTCGCGGCGGCGATGAACATTTCGTCGGTCACTCGCCGCGCGCCTGTTGCATACACCGCCATGCCGACGGCGGGAAAGACATACACGTTGTTCCCCTGGCCCGGCACGAACGTGCGCCCCCCGAGGCTCACCGGCGGGAACGGGCTGCCGCCCGCGAACACAGCGCGCCCGGCCGACCACGTGTACGCCTGCTCCGCGGTGCACTCCGAGCGCGAGGTCGGGTTCGAGTACGCAAAGATCATCGGCCGATCGTTCACTCGAGCCATCGCCTCGACCACGCGCTGATCGAATGCGCCGCCGACCGTGGAGAGCCCGATGATGCCCGTCGGTCGCAGCGTTTCGATCGCGGCGACGAAATCGGTGATTGGCGCGTGGCGCTGCGCGAACGGTCGCTGGTAGTCGTGAAGCGTCGCGCGATCCGCAGTGACGAGGCCCTTACGGTCGAAGAGCGCCACGCGTGACAGCAGGTCGTCGCCGGTGACGCCCTCGTCGCGCATCGCCTTCAACAGAAGGTCCGCGGTGCCGACCGCGGCCGACCCCGCGCCTAGGAAAAGGAAGCGCTGCACCGCGAGCGGCGTACCGGTGATGCGAAGCGCGCCGAGGATTCCGGCAAGGGCGACCGCCGCGGTGCCCTGCACGTCGTCGTTGAAGCAGCACACGCGCTCTCGGTAGCGCTCGAGCAGACGGATCGCATCTTCGCCCGCCCAGTCTTCGAACTGAATGAGCGCGCCCGGGAACACGCCCTCAACCGCCGCGACGAACTCGTCCACGAACGCATCGACCTCGTCGTCGGAGATGCGCGTCTGCTTGAGGCCGAGGTACAGGGGATCCGCGAGCAGCGTCTCGTTGTTCGTGCCGACGTCGATCAACACCGGCAGCGTGTACTGCGGAGGGACGCCGCCGGCAGCCGTGTAGAGGGCGAGCTTTCCGATCGGGATTCCCATGCCATTCGCGCCGAGGTCGCCGAGGCCGAGGATGCGCTCGCCGCTCGTGACGACGATGCAGCGCACGTCGCGCTCCGGCCAGTTACGCAGGATCTCGCGTAGGCGTCCCTTCCGTTTGATCGAGAGGTAGAGGCCGCGCGGTCGACGAAAGAGGTGGCCGAACTTCTGGCAGGCCTCGCCGACGGTCGGCGTGTACACGATCGGCATGAAGCGCGCCGGGTCCGACATCAGGACGCGGTAGAAGAGCGTCTCGTCGGTGTCCTGCAGTTGCGAGAGATAGATGTAGCGCTCGAGATCCGTCGTCTTGCCGTCGAGCTGCGCCAGCGCTCGTCGAAGCTGCGTGTCGAGATCGTCGATGCCCTCGGGAAGAAGCCCAAGTAGCCCCAGCTTCTCGCGCTCTTCCTCGGTGAATGCGGTCGACTTGTTGTAGCGCGGGTCGTGAAGAAGATCGGTCCCGCGCGGTGTCGTCATCCGCGTAGGAGGATAAGCGCGTGGACTCGTTCGCCGTCATCGCCGCGGTTGCAGCTGTGATCGCGGGCGCGATCGCATCGATCTCCGGCTTCGGGATCGGCAGCGTGCTGACGCCGGTCCTCTCCACGCAGTTCGATGTTCGTCTCGCGATCGCTGCGGTCTCGCTTCCCCACCTCGCGGGCACGTTCGTCCGGTTCCTACTCGTCCGTACGCGCATCGACAGGGGTGTGCTGCTCGGATTCGGCGCGGCGAGCGCGATCGGTGGGCTTGTCGGCGCGGCGCTGCAAGTGGTCGTGCAGAGCTCGGCGCTCGGCATCATCTTCGGCCTGCTCCTCGTCTTCGCCGGGATCGGGAGCCTGACCGGGTTCGCGCAGCGCATGCGGTTTTCGGGACGGCGCTCGGCGCTCGTCGGCGGCGCGCTGTCTGGGCTGCTCGGTGGGCTGGTCGGAAATCAAGGCGGGATCCGTGCCGCGGCGCTTCTCGGTTTCGACGTGGAACGGGAGGCCTTCGTCGCCACGGCGACCGCGGTCGCGCTCATCGTCGACGGAGCGCGCATTCCCGTTTACCTCGTTACCGAGGGTGCGGCTCTCGCGCCGCACTGGCCGCTCATCGCGCTTCTCGCCGTCGGCGCGATCGTTGGAACGCTTCTGGGCGGGTACACGCTCCGGCGGATGAGCGATGCGGTCTTTCGTCGGGTCGTCGGTGTGCTGCTGCTTGTGCTCGGGATCTACACGCTGGCGAGAGCGGTGTAGCGGGCCGCCGTCATTCGACGGC
>DATCPK010000048.1:0-23566 GCA_036570125.1 Candidatus Limnocylindria bacterium | reverse complement strand
TCGTCGCGAAACGGAAGGAGCGCGGGCAGGGACGCGAGCGACGTCACTCGTGACGGACCTCCTGATCCGTGGCGGAACGGTGATCGACGGCACGGGTGCGCCCGGTAAGCGCGCGGACGTCGCGATACAAGGCGGACGGATCGCGGCCGTCGGCCCGGACCTCGCGAAAGACGGCGCCCGCATCGTCGAAGCGAAGGATCGCATCATCACGCCTGGTTTTATCGACATCCACTCGCACTCGGACGAGGCGATGTTCGTGAACGACGCGCTCGAGAGCGCGTTGCACATGGGCGTGACGCTCGTCGTTTGCGGGAACTGCGGCGGCTCGTCGGCGCCGGTGAGCGGTCTCGCCGAGGCCGAGCTCGACCGCGAGCTCTCGCGGCTGAATGTGCAGCGGACCTGGTCGTCCTTCGGCGAGTACGCCGACGCCGTCGACCACGTCAAACCCGCCATCAACGTGTGCTCGTTCGTGGGCCACGGCACGCTTCGGTCCTGCGTCATGGGCGCGGACGATCGAGCGCCGACCAAGGACGAGCTGGCCCGCATGCGCGCGCTCCTCGCCAAGTCGATGGACGAAGGCGCGATCGGGCTCGCCTCGGGACTGATCTATCCACCGAGCGCGTTCGGCACGACCGACGAGCTCGCCGCGCTTTGCGATGTCGTGCGCGACAAGGGCGGCCTGTACGCGAGCCACATCCGCAACGAGTCGACGAAGCTCCTCGAAGCGGTCGAGGAGAATCTCGAGATCGGCCGCCGCTCGGGCGTTCGGGTCGAGCTCTCGCATCACAAGGCGTCGGGGCAGAAGAACTGGGGCAAGGTCAAGGACTCGACCGCGTTGATCGAGCGCGCCCGCGCCGAGGGTGTCGATGTCACAGCCGACCAATACCCCTACACGGCGTCGTCCACCGGACTCGCCGTCACGATCCCGAACTGGGTCCATGAGGGTGGGACCGCGAAGATGTGCGAGCGCCTTCGTGACCCGGCGGTGCGCGCCCGGATCCGTAACGAAGAGGTCGAGACCGGGCGCGCCTTCGACCGCATCGTGATCGCGCGGGCCCGCCTGCATCCCGAGTGGGCAGGCAAAAGCGTGCAGCAGCTCGCAGACGATGCGGGGCGCGATCCGCTCGAGTGGTCCTGCGACGCGCTCATCGAGCACGATGGGGCGGTCGACATCGTCCATCACTCGATGAGCGAGGACGACGTGCGGTTCGTCATGGCGAAAGAGTGGATCTGCATCGGAAGCGATTCGCGCGCGAACGCGCCGTACGGTCCGCTCTCGTTCGGGAAGCCGCATCCGCGTTCGTACGGGACATTCCCTCGCGTGCTGGGCCGCTATGCGCGTGACGAGAACGTGCTCACGTTGGAGGACGCCGTTCGCAAGATGACCTCGCTGACCGCATCGCGTCCGCGCGTGCACGATCGCGGTGTCGTTCGTGAAGGTGCGTGGGCGGATCTCGTCGTGTTCGATCCGGCGCGCGTGATGGACGCGGCGACGTACGAGGATCCACATCGTTACCCGGTCGGGATCGACTACGTCATCGTGAACGGGGGAGTCGCGCTCGAGTCCGGCGAGACCGCGGGAGAGCGGCACGGTCGCTTCCTGCGCCAGGGCCGCGACCTCGGAGGCCGATGAAGGTCGCGATCCTCGCCGAGGGCCAATTCGCGCGCGCCACCGCGAAGACGGCGATCGGAGTGCTGCGGTACGCCCCATTCGAGGTCGTCGCCGTCGTCGACTCGACGAGGGCGGGGAAGGACGCCGCGGAGTGGGTGGGTGTCGGGGCGGGAGTCCCGGTCGTCGCGAGCGTGGAGGACGCGTTGGCGCGCGGCGCGACGGTTCTTCTCATTGGCACAGCCGCGGCCGGGGGTCGCATCCCCGACGGCTACCGTTCGGCGCTCGCCCGCGCGCTCGACCGCGGCGTCGAGGTATGGAACGGACTGCACGAGCGCGTTCTCTCCGATCCCGAGCTCGCGGCCGCGGCGAAGCGCGGCAACGCGAAAGTGCGCGAGCTCCGCGAGCCGCCGGCGGATCTGCCCATCGGCGGGCATCGCGCTCGTCGTGAAGGCGCACGCGTCGTCCTCACGGTCGGATCGGACGCCGCGGTGGGAAAGATGACGGCGTCGCTCGAGATCGTCGCGGCGCTGCGCCGCGCGGGCGAGCGCGTCGAGTTCGTCGCGACCGGACAGACCGGGATCGCGATCGCCGGAGGCGGGATCGCCGTCGACGCGGTCGTCGCGGACTTCATCGCCGGCGCGGCCGAGCTCATGGTCTGTGAGGCGGCCGATCGCGCTGATTGGGTCGTCGTCGAGGGACAGGGCTCGCTCACGCATCCGGGTTTCTCGGGCGTCACGCTCGGCCTGCTCCACGGGGCAGCGCCCGACGTGATGGTCCTCTGCCACGAGGGGATGCGCCACAGCGTCAAGGGGTACGACGATCGGCAGCCACTGCGAACGCTCCGCGAGTACGTGCGTATCTACGAGGACGCGGCAGCATGGCGGCGGCCGCCTGGCTATCCGCCGGCGCGCGTCGTCGCTGTTGCGCTCAACACCGCGGACGTGAGCGAAGAGCTGGCCCTCGCGCTGATCCAGAGCGCCGCCGCCGAGACCGGCCTTCCCGCCGCCGATCCCGTCCGCGAGGGCGCGGTCGGCGCCGACCGCATCGCGAGCGCCCTTCGCGAAGGCGTGCCCGCGTGAACGTCACCGTGCGCACGGTCGAGCTTCACCTCGCGGTTCCGTTCGCCATAAGCCGCGCGACGCACACGACGAAAAAGGTCGTGCTCGTCGAGCTGCGCGAGGGCGATCGTGTCTCGCGGGGCGAGGGCGTGCCGGATGCGTTCTTCGGTGAAACGCCGGAGTCGGTCGAGCGCGACATCCGAGGGGCGATCGTCGCGCTCTCAGAGGATCCGCTGGATCTGCCGAGCCTCAGCGCCGCGCTCGAGCGCCGTTTCCCGCACGGCGGGGCGGCGTGCTGCGCGATCGACGTGCTGGCCCACGATCGCGCATCCCAGGCCGCGGGCGTGACGCTGCGCGACTTTCTCGGGCTCGCGGCCGGCGAACCGCCGCCGACGTCGTTCACGATCGGCATAGCCGAGCCATCGGTCATGGCCGAGCGCGCGGCGAAGGCCGCGGCCGACGGCTTCACGGTCCTCAAGGTCAAGCTCGGTCACGGCGACGACGTCGCCGCGCTCCGAGCGATCCGCGGGCGGTTCGCCGGTACGATCCGCGTCGATCCGAATGCCGCGTGGACCGCCGACGAGGCGCCGGGTCGCATCGCGAAGCTCGTGCCGTTCGACCTGGAGTTCGTCGAGCAGCCGATCGATCCGAAGGACATCGAAGGGCTCCGACGAGTGCGCGCAGCGTCGCCGCTCCCGATCGTCGCCGACGAGGCCGCCGTCCGCGCGACCGACGTGCCGGCTCTCATCGGCGCGTGTGACGGCATCAACGTGAAGCTGCAGAAATGCGGCGGCGTCGCCGCGGCGCGCGCGATGATCGCTGCGGCGCATGACGGCGGGCTCAAGGTGATGCTCGGATGTCGCGCCGCGGAGACGAGCGTCGCGATCGCCGCGGCCGCGCATCTCGCCCCTGCGGTGGAGTGGGCCGATCTCGACGGAAACCTGCTGATCACCGACGATCCGTTTCGCGCGGTCGGTGTGAGGGCGGGTCGCTTTGTGTACTCGGGTCGGCCTGGCCTCGGCGCGATCCCCGCGTGACGGCGACGTTCCGAGTGGAGGTCGCGATCTTCGCGATCGCATTCGCGGTCTTCGGTCTCGTTGTGCTCGCGCTCGTCTGGAGCGGAGACTGGGCGTATGCGGGGCTCGCGAACCTGAACGGAGTGAAGCAGACGAGCTTCATCCTTCCCGCGAACGCGGCCGACCCCCGACCAGTCGAGACGCCCATCGATCTCGCCACGACGATCTCGTGGCATCACTCATGGGCCGCCTACGTGACCGGCGCCTCGGCGACGCCGGCGATCTCCTGGGGCCAACCGGTTTTCTCACAAGACGAGTACGCGCACATGGCGGACGTCCGCAATGTCTTTCGTGGCGCGGAGTACGCCGCGGCGCTCGCACTCTTCGTCCTGGTCTTTCGCGTGCAGCGTGCGCGACGGCGAGGCAATGCGCTGCGAGTCATCCGAGCCGGCGCATTGACCGCGACGGGCATCGTGGCAGTGATCGGCGTTGCCGCCGCGGTGGCCTTCGATCCGCTGTTCCTGCTCTTTCACGACGTCTTCTTCCCGCAGGGGAACTTCCTGTTCGACCCCGCGACGAGCAACCTGATCCGCCTGTATCCAGAGTGGTACTGGCAGGGCATAACGGCCGGCGTGGGGTTGTCGTTCATCGCGGTCGCAATTCTCTTGGCCGGGGCCGCCCACGTGGCACTCCGGCGGGGCTCGAACACATACACTCGCGCCGCATGAAACGAGTTCTTCTGATCGAGGACCTGCCGCAGGTCGCGCAGCACCTCCAGCAAATGCTTTCACGCGAGAAGGAAGCCGAGCTCGTCGGCGTCGAGAAGGACGGAGACGCGGCGCTCGTCCGCGTGACGACAGAGAAGCCGGACGCCGTTCTGATCGACGCACTCCTGTCGGGGAAGAACACGGGCTTCGACCTGGCCAAGCGCGTCCGCGCCGCATCGCCCGGGACCCGGATCGTCATGGTGACCGTCCCGCAGCGTCCGATCGATCCCAAGCCCGACCTGGGCATCGACGCCGTGTTCGTTCTGCCGGGCGGAGCGAACGAGCTCGCATCGGCGCTCGCCATCGGGAAGCGCGATGTCCGCCTCAAGGGGCGGATGATCGTGTGCTTCTCGCCGAAGGGCGGCTCGGGAAAGACCACCATCGCGGTGAACCTCGCGACGATCCTCCGTCGACGCGGCCATTCGGTCGCGCTCATGGATGGCGTCATGCAGTTCGGCTCGATCCGTCATGTCCTCCAGGTGCCGCCGGCCACGCGCTCGATCGTCGATCTGCCGACCGGTCAGGGCATGCGGACGTCTCTGTCAGAAGTGCTCTGGGAAGGACCCAGCGGCGTCGCGGTCCTCCTCGCTCCGCCGCGTCCCGAGGAGGCCGAGCTCATGGCCGCTCCCGACGTCGCGATGGCCATGCAATTGCTCGCCGAAGATCACGACTACGTCATCGTCGATGCGCCGTCGAAGCTCGGAGAAGAGACGCTTGCGATGCTCGACGTCGCCGACATCATCCTGCTCGTCGTCACGTACTCCCAGGCGTCGATCGCGAACACGCGCGCCGCGGTCGACACGTTCGAGGCGCTCGGCTACAAGGGTCGGATCCCGATCCTTCTCGTCGTCAACCAGTCCGATAGCGCGGCCGGCATGTCGAAGGGCGGCATCGAGCACACGCTCAATCTGCCGGTCGTCGGCGAGATCCCGACCGACGCGAAGCTGGTCCAGGAATCGCTCAATAAGCAGCAGCCGTTCGTCCTTTCGTCGCCGAACTCTTCCGTGTCGAAGGCCATCGACGCGCTCGCGAACTCGCTCGTCCAGCAGCAGCGCCGCTAACCCTCTGTGAACGGGGCCGCCGACCGGCCGATCGGCGTGTTCGACTCGGGTGTCGGCGGGCTCACCGTGCTGCGCGAGCTCCGTCGGCAGCTTCCGAACGAATCGACGATCTATCTCGGCGACGAGGCGCGTATGCCGTACGGCCCGCGCGAGCCCGCCGAGGTCGTCGGCTTCACCCGCGAGGCGATGCGGTGGTTCGCGAAGGCCGACTGCAAGCTCGTCGTGATCGCGTGCAACACGGCGACGTCGGTCGCGCTCGAAACGGTGCGCGATGAGTTCCCGGTGCCGACGATCGGCGTCATCCGCCCGGGCGCGGCGGCCGCGCTCTCGGCGACGGCTCGGCGTGCTGTAGGCGTCCTCGCGACGGTCCTCACGGTCCGAAGCGGCGCGTACGTGCGCGCACTGCGAGATCTCGACCCCCTTGTCGACGTCGCTCAGCAGGCATGCCCCAAGCTCGTGCCGCTCGTCGAGGACGGCAAGGCGGACAGTCCCGAGGCGCTCCAGGCGGTGCGCGAGTACGTCGAGCCACTCCTCAATGAGGGCGGGGTCGTGACGCCGGTCGTCGATACGCTCCTTCTCGGTTGCACGCACTACCCGCTTCTGCGCGACGCGATCGAGAAGGTCGCCGGCCGCGACGTTCGCGTGGTGGACTCCGCAACGACGACCGCGCTCGCAGTGCGCGAGGTCCTGGCGTCGCATCGGCTCACGAGAGACGGCGGGCGCGCCGAGCACGCGCTCTTCTGCACGGGAGCGGTCGACCGGTTCCGCGCGATCGCGCGCGCGATCTTCCACGAGGATCCACCTGAGGTCCGGGAGACGAACCTCGGATGAACGTCGTTTCCGCGATCACCGGGCTGCCCTACGTCGGCAAGACGACCTTGTTCAATCTCCTGACCGGCGCGCACGCGACGACCGGCGCGTTCGCCGGCGCGGAGGCGGACACGAACGTCGGCGTCGCGAAGGTGCCGGACCAGCGCGTCGCTCAGCTCTCCGCGCTGTACAAGCCCAAGAAGATCACGAACGCCGAGATCATGTATCGGGACATCGGACTTGCGCACTCGGAGAAGCCTGGTCAGGCGATCTCGACGCAAAAGCTCGGTGATCTGCGGACCGCTGACGCGATCGTGCATGTGGTCCGGGCGTTCAGCGCGCCGTCCGTGCCGCACGCCGCCGGGTCGGTCGATCCGGTGCGCGACCTTTCGACGGTGGAGCTCGAGCTCCTTTTCGCCGACCACGCGATCGTCGAGCGACGGTTGGAGCGCATCGAGCCGGAGCTTCGCAGCTCAAAGGGACCGGAGCGGGAGATGAAGGAGCGCGAGAAGGCCGTGCTGCAGCGCGCGATCGCCGCGCTCGCCGACGAGCGACCGCTGCGCGACCTCGACCTGGATCCCGACGAGGAGAAGGCCATCCGCGGCTACCGATTCCTGACGCGCATGCCGGTCCTGGTCGCCGTGAACCTCGACGAAGACGACGTGGGTGATCCCGAGCGGATCATCGCGCCGGTGCGCGAAGCCGCGAAGGCCCATCGAGCGAGTTCGGTCGTGCCGGTGTCCGCGAAGCTCGAGGCCGAGATCGCGGAGCTCCCGCCGGACGAAGCCGCCTCCTTTCGGAAGGACCTCGGACTCGCCGAGCCGGCGCTCGACCGTCTGATCCGCGCGACCTACGAGCTGCTCGGGCTCTGCTCGTTCTTCACGGTCGGCGAGGACGAGGTACGTGCGTGGACCGTTCCGTGTGGCTCCCCCGCGCAGCAGGCGGCGGGCGCCATCCACTCCGACCTCGAGCGGGGTTTCATCCGCGCCGAGATCATCGGCTGGGAGGAGCTGCTCAAAGCGGGAAGCGAGGCGAACGCGAAGAAGCTCGGCGTGATGCGGACCGAAGGAAAAACGTATCCAGTAAAAGACGGCGAAGTTCTTCATGTCCTGTTCAACGTGTGATGTTCGACCTGGTCTCCATCGGTCACGCGGCGCGCGACGAGTTCGAGGGCGATCCCGAGTGGCGCATCGGGGGCACCGCGACCTATGCGGCCGCCGCCGCGGCATGTCTCGGCGACCGGGTCGCTCTCCTCACGCGGGTCGGTCCGCACGAGCGCGAACGCCTCGCCGCGCGGTGCAAGGAGCTCGGCATCGAGCTGCGCGCGCTCGACAGCGAGGTCACCACGACGTTCTCATTCCGCTACGTCGACGGACGCCGCCGGCTTCGGCTCAAGGCTCGCGCGAAGGGCATCGGCGCGGACGCGATACCACCGGCGCTGCGAGAGACCCGCTCGGTCGTACTCGCGTCGATCGCGCACGAGATCGAGCCGTCCGTCTTCGACGTGTACGGCGGCGTTCCGCGAGTCCTCGCCGCACAGGGCTATCTGCGGTCGTGGGACGCGGACGGAACGATCCGGCGGCGCGAGTGGGACGAGGCGCGCGAGGTGCTCGAGCGCGTGAGCGTCGCGGTCGTGAGCGAGGAGGACATCGAGGGCAACTTCGATCTCGCGCGCGAGTGGGCGAAGACGGCACCGATCATTGTCACCATCGCGGAGAAGGGTGCGGTCGTTCTACGCGGCGGGAGGGAGGTCGAGGTCGGGGGCTTTCCGGCGGACGAGGTGGTAGATCAGACCGGTGCTGGTGACGCCTTCTGTGCCGGCCTCGCGCTCGCCCTCGCGGACGGCGACGATCTCGAAGCCGCTGCGCGCTTCGCGAATGCGGTCGCGTCGTTCGCCGTCGAGGGCGTCGGGACGATAGCCCTCGCCCCCCGGGAGAAGGTGCAGGCGCGGATGCAGCGTCACTCCCCATCCTCCATGTCTTCGTCCGACAAGACGCCACCCGGTCGAACGATCCCGTAGTCCGCCTCGACCGGAGTGGCGAGCTCGAGGCCGGACGCTCGCATGTGCTCGAGCTCGTGCGCGTAGTCGCGCAGCATCAGCGCCGCGTCAGTGAGCGTTCTGGCGCCCTCGATCGACCATTTGCCGCGGATCGTCACGCTCCCGCAGTCCGGGCATTGGTAGATCGGCTCGCCGACCTCGATGTCCTGCGTGTCTTCTTGGCTCACTCGTCCTCCTCGACCAGACGCATCGGCGACTCCTCACCCGGCCGCACTGCCACCGCGAAGCCGTTGTCGGCCGGCTGATCCAGCTCGAAGCCCGCGCGAGCAAGCTGCTCGAGGGTCTCGGCGCGATCGCGAAAGCGCTGCGCCGCCTCGGTGAGCGTCTTCGCGCCGTCCATCGTCCAGCGCGCTCGAATGAAGAGGTAGCCGAAGTCCCGCCACTCCTCCATGTACTCGCGAAGCTCGTCCTCGGTCACGCCCCTACATCGGAACGCGCTTGCGGACTACGGGCTGGCCTTGGTCTCCTTCGAAAGAGGTGCGATGTTCTGCGCGTACAGGCGGCCCCACGTGCCGTCGCGGATCGCCCCGGCGAGCCATGTGTTCAGGAATGGGAGAAAGCCCTGACGAGGCGCGTTCTTGCTCGTTCCGATGGCGTACCGCTGCTCGACCATCGCGTGGCCGACGACCTTCGTCATTGGGTCTTGCGCGATCAACCGCCAGAGCGTGACCTCGTCGGCCGCCACGGCGTCGACCTGGCCCTGCTGTAAAGCGCCGAGGCACGACGCCCACGTGTCGAGCGCGAGAGTCCGCGCGGATCCGTTGGCGTCGTCGACGTGGGCGTCGACCCCTGACCCGCTCTGGACGCACACAGTCTTCGTGTCCAGGTCGGCGAGGTCCTTGATCTCGTCGTTCGAGGAGCTGATGAGGATCCGCTCGCCCGTAACGAAGTAGGTGTCGGTGAGAGCGACCAGCGCGGCATTCGCGTCGGTGATCGGGAGCCGCGCGATGACCACGTCCGCCTGAAGGCTCGTGACCGCCGAGATCGCTGTGCTTGGATCGACCGAGATCCACTCGATGACCGTATCGATGTCCTGCTGCGGGCCGAAGATGGCCTTCGCGAGCTCTCTGCCCAGGTCCGGCTCGAATCCCGAGTACCGACCACTCGGATCGCGAGTCGAGAATGGAGCGGCGTTGTCGAGCGCGCCAATCTTGATCTTCCCCTTCGTCTGCAGCGCGTACATATAGGTCGCGAGCTCGAATCGCGGCCGCGCCAACGTCGCCGTGGGCGCCGCCGTGGGCGTCGGGCTGGCCGCGGGCGATGATTCGGGGAAGCAAGCGACCAGCGTGAACAGGATCAAGGCGAGGGCCGCGAGCCGGGGGACTCTCACGAACGGAGCCTACTGGTCGTCGGTTTCGAAGCGGTCGCTTAGGCTCGCTCCGTGGACGTCTTCGCTCCGGCGCGCGCGGGTCTCGCGTCGCTCCAGGGCGATGCGGGCGCGTTCGTCTCGGACCCCGACGGTCGGGCGCTCTTCTGCGAGAACGAAGACGAGCTCTTTCCCTCGGCTTCTTTGATCAAGCTGCCTCTCGTCATGACGCTCTACGCGGACGCGGCGCGAGGCGATGTCGATCTGGATGAGCGCCTGCCTGTGGGCGAACGCATCGACGGGAGTGGCGTGCTGCGACACATGCGCGACCTCGACCGCCTTTCGCTCCGCGACCTCGCGATGCTGGCGATAATCGTGTCCGACAACACCGCAACGAACCGGCTCATCGAGCGGATCGGGGTCGAGCGCGTGGGGGAGCGCCTGCGCGAGTGGGGCTGCTCCAAGACGCGCCTCTCGCGAAAGATGTACGACTTCGAGGCCGCGAAGCGCGGACACGAGAACGTCATGACCGCCCGCGAGACAGCGTCGCTCCTGCTCCGCCTGCAACGCGGTGGGTGCGAGGACCGCGCCACGAGCGATGCGGTCCTCGCGGTCCTCGAGCAGTGCCAGGACCGCACGATGCTCCTGCGCTACCTGCCGTACTCGGTGAAGGTGCCGCATAAGACCGGGACGCTCGACGAATCTCGTAACGACGCGGCCATCGTTCCCGGCGATCGTCCGGCGATCGTCGCGGCCTTCACCCGCAAGCTCCGCGACCCCGACGCCGCGGTCTCGTGGCTCGGGATCCTTGGGTGGTGCGCATACCGCGCCGCCGGAAATCCGGGCGATCCTCTTCCCCCCGAGCTCACTCGTGCCGCATGATGCGCGCGTGAGCTCGCGCCAACGCGGTCGGTCTCCGCGCGTTCGCTTCGGTCGCAGCGTCGCCGCGGTCTCGCTTGCATTGGCCGGTCTCGTGCTCGCCGCGGCATTCGTGGGCCTGACCGTGCAGGGCAACGCGATCGCTCGCGAGATCGCGGGCTACCACAACGACCTCGCGGCGGACCAGGCGCAATACGACGCGCTCACGGCGCAGATCGCGAATCAGAACACCGCCGATTACGTGCAGCAGAAGGCCCGCGACTACGGATACATCGCGCCCAATGAATCGATCATCGCGGTGCAGCGCGACGGGCAGGCGACCGATGCATTGGCTCGCACGGTGAGCGAGGGTCCGTCGAGGATCGCGCGATGGTTTACGTTCTTCTTCGGCTCTCGATAAGAGGTAGAATTGGTTCGCGGGGTGGAGCAGCGGTAGCTCGTCGGGCTCATAACCCGAAGGTCAGAGGTTCGAATCCTTTCCCCGCAACAGTGGACGCGGCCGCAAAGGCCGCGTCTTTTGCTAACGGGCTATTCACGCGACGCCGCCTGTTTGGTAGATATGCGGCGTGGCATACAAGGATCCGGAACAGCAGCGCGCTTACGCGCGCGAGTGGATGCGTCGCCATCCGGAGAAAGCTCGTGAAGCAATGCGTCGCTGGCGCGAGACGCACCGAGAGCTAAGCCGGGAACGCAACCGCGTGCAGAAAAGGGCTCGCTACGCGCGCGATCCAGAGGGGCAAAAAGCACGAATCGCGGCGTACTACGCGGAACACCCCGAGGCGCTCCGCGCTAAAGACCATCGTTATCGCGCTCGCCGTCGAGAGGCAGAAGGCCATTTCACCGCTATCGAATGGCGGAGCTCATCACGCAATTCGGCGGCGTTTGCGGTTACTGCGCCGCTCCGGGACCGCTTCAGGCCGATCATCGCATTCCGTTGTGTCGCGGCGGCACGAATTTCATCGAGAACATCATTCCTGCGTGTGCCCGCTGCAATCAACGAAAGGGAAGCCAGACCGAAACGGAATTCCGCGCGCGACTCGCCAGGGAGCAGATTCTCCGACCGCCTGAACTCTAGAATTGAGTGCCTCGAGGCTGGGTAGCTCAGTGGTAGAGCAGCCGACTCATAACCGGCAGGTTCGTGGGTCCGATCCCCACCCCAGCCACCAGTGACCCCTTCCGCGATCCGGGCGACCGTGCGCGACTACATCCGCGCGCACCAGATCTTCACGCCGGGTCCGGTCGTCGTGGCCGTCTCCGGCGGCGCCGACTCGACCGCGCTCCTCCTCATCCTCGCGGACCTCGTCGACGAGCTCGGCATCGTCATCCATGTCGCCCACTTCGATCACCGGACACGGCCCAAGCAGAGCGCGGAGGACGCCGACTTCGTGGCGAGGCTCGCCAACCGCATCGGCGCCCCGATCCGCGTCGGTCGCGCCGAGAAGCCGACGAAGACCGAGGACGCCGCACGGGTCGCGCGGTACGAATTCCTCCGCCGTGCCGCGAGCGAGATCGGCGCCGACGCCATCGCGACCGGCCATACCCGTGATGACCAGGCCGAGACCGTCCTCCTTCACCTCACGCGAGGTGCGGGACTCGCCGGCCTCGTCGGCATGCGACCGCTCCGGGAAGGCATCGCACGTCCGCTTCTCGCGATCGGGCGCAAGGACACCGTCGCCGTGTGCCGCGCGGCGCGGATCCGCCCGCGGGTCGACCCGACGAACCGCTCGCTTCGGTTCGCGCGTAACCGTGTCCGACTCGAGGTCCTCCCGAAGCTCGCGAAGATCAACCCGCGCGCAGCCGAGGCGATCGCGCGATTCGCGGAAGCCGCCGCCCAGTTACAGATCGAAGACGACCTCGATATCGGGACCGCGCTTGCCGGCGCCCGGGAGAAGGATGCAATCGTTATCGCTGCGCTTGGGCCTGCCATCCGCGGTCGCGCCCTCGCGCTCGCATGGCACGAGGCGACCGGTCGCGTGCTGGGTGCCCGACACCGCAAGGCGCTCGAGGAGCTCACAGCGACCGACGACGGCTCCCGTTCCCTCGATCTGCCTGGCGGCCGCGCGATCCGTGAGTACGGTCTCCTTCGTATCGTTTGCGACAGACCCCCGGAATCGAGCGATCCTCCCACGCCGATGGAGCTCGGGCAGGAGATAATTTGGAATGGCTGGCGCCTCCTCCTCGGCGGATCCGAAGACTCGAACGGTGCGCACGATGCGGAGGTTCCGAAGAAGCTTCTAAGAAAGCTGGTCGTCCGCCAGCGGCGCGCTGGCGATCGGATGACCGGCCGGAACCGCGGGAAGCTTCAGGATTTCTTCACGGACGCGAAAATTCCCGCGTCGCAGCGGAGCCGCTGGCCCGTTATTGCGAGCGAAGACGGTATTTGGTGGGTTCCCGGGCTCACCGAACCACCGAAGGAGCCAGGCGGAACACGCCTTTCGGTAGCGGCTCCGGCGCATTTTGGGAACGAGCTTTGGACTAGACGCGTTAGACAGGTAGCATCGAAAGCGGACTCGGTCGTACCTCGACCGCGGAAAGGGCCCTCGAACTGAATCTCGACAACCGCATCTTCAAGAACGGCGTCCTGACCCTGCTCCTGGTGGTGATGGGGCTCGCGCTCCTGTATGCCTACCGGTCGCAGACTCCCTCGGTCCCCGAGGTCGACATCAGCCAGGCCCAGCAAGACGTGAATGCGGGCCGCGTCAAGAGCGTCACCATCATCGCCAATAAGGCGACCATCCAGTTCAAGGACCTCGACAGCCACAAGGAACAGACGACCGTGCCCGAGCCGGACACGATCCTCTCGAAGACGGTCCAGGACTACAACTCGACGCACCTCGCGTCGGACCAGGTCGCGCTCAAGTTCCAGGCCGACAGCCAGACGCTCTCGATCGTGGGCTCGATCGTCCTGAGCCTCTTGCCCGTCCTCCTCATCGGCGGTTTCTTCTTCTACATGATGAGACAGGCTCAGGGCACGAATAACCAGGCGCTCTCATTCGGAAAGAGCCGCGCCCGCATGTTCATCGGCAACAAACCGACGGTGACGTTCGACGACGTCGCCGGCGTCGAGGAGGCCAAGCAGGAGCTCACCGAAGTGGTCGAGTTCCTGAAGTACCCGGAAAAGTTCTCATCGCTCGGCGCGCGGATCCCGCGCGGCGTGCTTCTCGTGGGCCCGCCCGGTACGGGCAAGACCATGCTCGCGCGCGCCGTCGCCGGCGAAGCGGGCGTGCCGTTCTTCTCGATCTCGGGCTCCGAGTTCGTCGAGATGTTCGTGGGCGTCGGCGCGAGCCGCGTGCGCGACCTCTTCGACCAGGCGAAGCGCAACGCGCCGTGCATCGTGTTCATCGACGAGATCGACGCGGTGGGCCGCCAGCGCGGGGCCGGCCTCGGCGGCTCACACGACGAGCGCGAGCAGACCCTGAACCAGATCCTCGTCGAGATGGACGGCTTCGACACAGGCACGAACGTCATCGTCGTCGCCGCCACGAACCGCCCCGACGTTCTGGACCCGGCCCTTCTGCGTCCAGGCCGCTTCGACCGGCAGGTCGTCCTCGATCGCCCCGACATCAAGGGTCGCAAGGCCATCCTCGACGTGCACGTGCGTGGCAAACCGCTCGACAAGAACGTCGACCTGCTCCGGGTCGGTCAGATCTCGCCCGGCTTCTCAGGGGCGGACCTCGCCAATGTGGTGAATGAGGCCGCGATCCTGGCCGCCCGGCGGAACAAGAAGCAGATCGGCCAGATCGACTTCGAGGAGGCCCTCGAGAAGGTCGCGCTTGGCCCAGAGCGGCGGTCGCGCGTCATCACCGAAAAAGAGAAGTGGATCGTTGCCTACCACGAGGCCGGTCACGCGCTCTGCTTCAAGATGCTCAAGCACACCAACCCGGTCCACAAGATCTCGATCGTCGCCCGGGGCATGGCGATGGGCGTCACGTGGTCGCTGCCGCAAGAAGACCGCTACTTCCGCACGCGCAAGGAATTCGAGGACGACATCGCCGCAGCGCTGGGTGGCTGGGTCGCGGAGCAGCTCCACCTTGGTGGAGACGCCACGACCGGCGCGTCGAACGATATCGAGAAGGCCACCGAGATGGCCCGCCAGATGGTCACGAAGTTCGGCATGAGCGAGAAGCTCGGGCCGCTCCAATACGGCAAGACCGATGAGCTCATCTTCCTCGGGCGCCAGATCCAGGAAGAGCGGAACTACTCGGAGGATGTCGCCAAGATCATCGACTCCGAGGTCCACGACATCGTCGACCGCGCTCGTCAGCGCGCGTATGAGGTTCTGACGAACAACCGCGACAAGCTCGACCTCATCGTGAGCAAGCTGATCGAGCAGGAGACGCTCGAGGCGGACGCATTCAACAAGCTCTTCGACGACGAGCCGGACGCGGGCGTTCCCGTCGCTGCGTCAACACCGGATCAGTCGCCGCCTGGCGCACCGGCAGGAGAAGAGCGCCGGCGTGAAAAGAACGAGAAGGGCAAGGGGCCCGCGCCCGCTCCGACACCGGCTTAGCAAGCGCTCACCCGCAACAAACGGCACGCCGTTTGCTTGTAACCCCTAGCGATGGCAGAGCTGATCGTCACAACACTTGCCCGTGCCGAGCGCAGTGAACCCGTGCGCGTTGCGGCGCTGTGGGGCTTCACGGTCGTGCTCGGCGCCGCCTTCCTGGTCCTCCTCGTGGGCGACCAGGTCCGCGCCGCCTCCTTCTAAACAAACCGCCGCAGTACCGTCGGAGGCGTGCGCCTGTTCGTCGCGGTACCGCTGCCGCCTGACCTTGCCGCGCGCGCGTTCGAAATCCTGCCGACGGCGTTGCCCGCTCTGCGCAGGGTGAAAGCCGAGAACCTTCACGTCACCCTCGCGTTCCTCGGCCAGACACCCAACGAGCAGCGCGACGACGTCGCCGCCGCGGCCGCCGATGCGGCTGGGCTTGTCTCCGCGTTCACCCTGTCGTTCGATCGCGCGGGCCGGTTCCCTGAGCGCGGCCGGCCCCGCGTCGTCTGGCTCAGGATCGCTGACGGTGAGGCGAGCATGGTCGCGCTCGGCGCGGGCGTGTACGCAGGTCTCCGGAGCCGAAGCCTTCACTTCGACGACCGCCCGTTGGCGCCGCACCTGACCCTCGCCCGTGTGGCCGAGGATGCGAGCTCAGCGGAAGCGAAGACCGTCGGCGCGGCGCTCGATGAGCTCGCGGTCCCGGACCTCCGGTTCGAGGTCCGCGAGATCGCGGTCGTCCAGAGCGTTCTGTCGCCGAAAGGTCCGCGGTACACACCGCTCGCGACTGTGCCCCTCGCACACAAGTAGCGACCCGGTAATTCCGAGCGCTAAACTCGGAATTGAGCGAGGGGGACGGAATGATCCGAAAAGCTGACCCGTACAGGGACACGGACGTCATCGACACGCGCGCACCCCGGACGAACCAGGCGATCGTGGGGACGCTCTCGCTCCTGGCCATCCTCACGGGCTGGTGGCCGATCCTCGGCGTTCTCGCCGGTCAGCTCGCGATCGGCCTTCTATTCGGACGCCGATATTGCCTGCCGTGCCTTCTCTACTTCGAGGTTATCCAGCCGCGCATCGGAGAGGGCCCGATCGAGGACAGCCGACCGCCGCGATTCGCGAACGTCGTCGGCGCGGTCTTTCTGAGCGCGGCGACCCTCGGGTATCTCGTCGGCCTGACCGTCGTCGGCCAGGCGCTCGGCTTCATCGTGGCCGCGCTGGCGCTGATCGCCGCGACCACCGGGCTTTGCGTCGGGTGCGAGATCTATCGCTTCGCGGCCCGCCTTCGAGGCATTCGGGCGCGGAGCATCGATTCCGTCGATCTCGCCGAGCTCGGCGCGTCGAGCCTGAGCGGCGAAATCGTCGTCGAGTTCACGCACCCGCTCTGCACGGACTGTCGTTCACTCGAGTCCGAGCTTCGCGCGTCGGGCCGCACCGTCGTCACGGTCGACGTCTCCCGACACCCTGAGCTCGCACGCAAGTACGGCGTCGTTCTCGTGCCCACGGCCGTCGCGGTCACTTCCTCTGGAACGGTTGTGGAGCGTCTCGCCTGACGGACGAGACTCCTGAGTCGAAGCTCCGCCGCATCGAGAGCGGGGTGGAGGCCCGGGTCCGCGAGCTACACGAAGCGGGAGAGCTTTCGGGATTGCCCGGCGAGGGACAACCGCTCCCGCCGGACCCGGACGACCACGCTGGCGAGGCCTGGGCCGCGCGTCACGTCCTGCGCACGTCGGGCGCGCGGCCGTTATGGGCTGACCTGCGGCGCGACATCACCGAGAGGCGCGCGCGGATCGTCACTCGCCTGCGCGCGCATCTGGTCTGGCTCGACTGCCGCCGTGCGCTGCTCGAGCATCTGCCGGCCGAGCGCATCGTGCCCGAGGTCGCGCGGACGAACGAGGCCGACGCTCGCGTTCGCGCCGAGGTCGCACAGTCGATCGCCGAGCTCAACGCGCTCGTGAGACACCACAACCTCGTCGTCACCGCGACGACCCTTCATCTGGCGACCGCGACGCTCGATCGGCTGATCGAAGTAGCACGCGCACCGCGCGGCTAGCTACGTGAGGTCTCAGCTACGCGGCGCGGTCACCCCGCGTGCGAACGGACGGCGGTCGCACTTGGCCGCGCCGCCGGTAGTTCGCGAAGGCGTACCGGTCGCACGCGATCTCCGCGCTCGAGCCCCAGCCGTGGGTCAGGTAGAGCCACCAGTGGCAGAACTCGTGGAGGTAGAGGAAGCGGATGACGTCTCGGCGTGTGCGGAAGAGGACGATGGGCGTCCCATCGGAGCCCAGGTCGACCATTTCGCGGAACGGGCGGAACGGCTCGGGCACCTGCAGCACGATCTCGGGCTCGTCCCAGTACGTGAACGCCTGAAGATGCGGCGCCGTGCGGTAGCGGAGCGGCTTGACCGTGACGCGGTAGCCCGTCGCCGACGGCAGGCCGGCGAGGACCTCGCGAATGTCCGCGGCGGTATGGGTCGGAAGCGTCGAGCGCACCGCCATAGGCCCCGCAGGACGTCCGCCGCCGCGCACTGATCTCACCCTTCAAATCTAGCGGCGGCCGCTTGAGCCCAAAAGCGGGGGCCCTTTGCCCCGGTCGGGGCCCCGCCCCCGGTGCTACAGTTTTGGCCAACGTCGCTCGAGCGGGAGCGATTAGGCCGCGGAAAACCGATAGAGAACCGGGGAGAGGTGCAAGCCCGGGCGGCGGAAGCGGCGCGAATGGATCCCGCGAGACGGCATCCTGAAAACGATCGTCTAGGGATGCCCGGAAGCCCTCCGTTATCAAGGGGCGCTCCGTGACTGCGGAGGCTGAGGGTCCGCCAGCGATGGCGGGCCAAGATCGGGTGGCACCACGAGCCCTCGTCCCGTGAACGGGCGAGGGTTTTTGTTTTGGCGGGAGGCAGGCCATGACGACGGTGCTGACGACGAGAAATACGGTCCGCGAACTGGTGCCGGTGGTGCGCGAGCGTCTTGCCGACCTCGAGACGCCGGTCTCCGCGTTCGCGAAGCTGCGCCCGCTCGGCGGCGCGTTCCTCCTCGAGAGCGTCGAGGGCGGCGAGCGCATGGGCCGCTACTCGTTCATCGGAGTGCTGCCTCGCGCCACGCTCGTCTTCCGCGACGGGGTCGCCTCGATCCTCGACGAGGACGGCGTGCGCACCGTCGACTACACCGACCCGCTCATCCTTCTGCGGAACGAGATCGGTCGCTTTCGGCAGCGGCCGGGAGGATCCGAGATGCCGCGCTTCTCCGGCGGAGCCGTCGGGTACGTCGGCTACGAGGCGGCACGCCACTTCGAGCGACTTCCGGCCGCGGCGCGCGACGTGCTGCGCCTCCCTGAGGCCGCGTTCTCGATCTACGACACCGTCGTGTGCTTCGACCACGTGCGCCACTCGCTCCTCGTGATCGCGCACGAAGTCGAGGGCGAGCGTGAGGGCGCGGCCAGCCGGATCGCGCGCGTGTTCGCGGCTCTCGACGCGCCAATCTCCCTACCAACGCAAACCGACCGGGTCGTGCGGTCGGTGACCGCCAACGGCACCGCCGACGAGTACCGCGCGCGCGTCACTCGAGCCCGCGAGCTCATCAACGAAGGGGACTGCATCCAGATCGTGGTGGCGCAGCGATTCGACGTGCGTCCCGCGCCCGAGCCGCTCGCGTTGTACCGGGCGCTTCGCCACGTGAACCCGTCGCCCTACATGTTCCTGATCGACGTCGCGGGCGCCGCGCTCGTCGGGGCGTCGCCCGAGCCTTTCGTTCGGGTCGAGAGCGGGCGCGTCGTGATGTACCCGATCGCCGGCACGCGGCCGCGTGGTCGCGACGAGGCCGAGGACGCTGCGATGGAGGCCGAGCTTCGCGCATCGGAGAAGGAGCGCGCGGAGCACGTGATGCTTGTGGATCTGGCGCGCAACGACATCGGTCGTGTGTCGCGCGCGGGGACGGTGCGCGTGCGCGAGCTCATGCGCGTCGACCGTTTCTCGCACGTCATGCATCTCACCTCCGTCGTCGATGGCGAGCTTGCGCCGGGACTCGATTCGCTGGACGCGTTCCGCGCCTGCTTCCCGGCCGGAACCGTGTCCGGCGCGCCGAAGATCCGCGCGATGGAGCGCATCGCGGAGCTGGAGACGGATCGGCGCGGGCCCTACGCCGGCGCGGTCGGGTACCTCGGGTTCGACGGGCGTATGGACACATGCATCGGGATCCGCACGGCCGTGATCGCGGACGGCGTCTGCCGCATCCAGGCCGGAGCGGGGATCGTCGCCGACTCGGACCCTGCCGCGGAGGAGCTCGAGACGCGGGCGAAGGCGCGTGCGCTCCTGCGCGCGATCGAGATCGTCGACGGCGCCGAGGCCGTGCGATGACGACGAAGGTGCTGCTCGTCGACAACTACGACTCGTTCACCTACAACCTCGCGCAGGCGTTCGGGGCGCTCGGCGCGGACGTCACCGTGCTGCGCGCCGACGATCCGGCGCTCGCCGCCGCCCTCGATGGGCGTCCCGATCGGCTGGTCATCTCGCCGGGGCCTGGTCGCCCCGAGGCTGCGGGCCGTTCGTCCGAACTTGTGCGTCAGGGACCGGAGCGCGGTATCCCGACCCTCGGCGTTTGCCTCGGCCTCCAGTGCGCTGCCGTCGCGTTCGGGGCATCCGTGGTCCGCGCGCCGGAGCCCCGGCATGGAAAGACCTCGCTCGTGCGACACGACGGCAAGGGCGTCTTCGCCGGGATCCCCGACCCGACTGAGGCGACGCGCTATCACTCGCTCATGGTCGACGAGCGAACGCTGCCGCCAGAGCTTTTCGTGACGGCGCGCAGCGACGACGGCGTCGTGATGGCGCTGCGGCACCGTTCCCTTCCTCTCGAAGCGGTCCAGTTCCACCCGGAATCCGTGATGACCGCCGACGGGATGCGCATGTTGGAGAACTTCGTTGGACGCGCGTGAGGCTTTGGGTATCGTCGCCGGCGGCCGCACGCTGACCCGCGACGAGGCGCGCTCCGTGATGGCATCGGTGATGGCGGGTGAAGCCACGCCGGCACAGCTCGGCGCCTTGCTCGCGGCGCTTCACATCCGGGGCGAGACGGTGGACGAGATCGCGGGGTTCGCGTCGGCGCTACGCGACGTCGTCGTACGTGTGACCGTGCCCTCCGACGCGATCGACATCGTCGGCACCGGTGGCGATCGCTCGAACAGCTTCAACATCTCCACGGTGAGCTCGATCGTGACCGCCGCGGCGGGCGGCCGCGTCGCGAAGCACGGGAATCGCGCGGCCTCCAGCAAGTGCGGGAGCGCTGACGTGCTCGAGGCGCTCGGCGTGAAGATCGACCTCGGTCCGGACGGGGTCGCGCGATGCGTGCAGGATGCGCACATCGGATTCATGTTCGCCGCGCGGTACCACCCCGCGATGCGCCACGCCGGCCCGGTGCGCCGCGAGATCGGGATACGTACCGTGTTCAACGTGCTTGGACCGCTCGCGAACCCCGCCGGCGTGAGACGCATCCTGCTTGGCGTTCCATCTCCGGCTCTCGGTGAGAAGATCGCGGCGGTGCTCGCCGAGCTCGGCACAGATCACGCGCTCGTCGTGCACGGCGAGGACGGCCTTGACGAGATCAGCCCGTCACTCCCGACGCACACGTGGGAAGTCCGAGGCGGGAAGGTCGTTGAAGGGCGCATTGAGCCGGAGGACCTCGGCGTCACGCCGGTCGGCCGCGCCGAGATCGTCGGCGGCGACCCGGAGAAGAACGCCGCGATGGCGCGCAGCGTCCTCGACGGCGAGAAGGGCGGCACCCGCGCGGCGATCCTGATGAACGCCGGAGCGGCGTGCTACGTCGCGGGGCTCGCTTCCGATATGCGCGAAGGCGCGCGGTTGGCCGCGCACGCGATCGATAGCGGCGCCGCGAACGATGTTCTCGTGCGCTTTGTCGCGACCAGCCAGCGCATCGGCGCGGCCGAGGCAGCGGCAGTATGAGCGACTTCCTCGAGCAGGTCATTGCGGAACGTCGCGCGGATGTCGAGGCCGCGCGTGGCGCTGTGTCCGACGACGCGATCCGCGCGAGCGCGCGTGTCGGACCGATGCGCCCGTTCGACCAGTTCTATCAATCGCTTCGCTACCGGGGGTCAAGCCTTGCGGTCATCGCGGAGGTCAAGCGAATCTCGCCGGCGTCGGGCGTCCTCACGGATAACTTCGATCCCGTCGCGCAGGCGGTCCGTTACGTCGCAGCCGGCGCGACCGCGATCTCCGTGCTTACCGAACGCCGACATTGGGGCGGAGCTCTCGCCGATCTCGTCGCGATCCGCCAAGCCGTGAAGGTGCCATTGCTCGCGAAAGACGTGATCATCGATTCCTATCAAATCTACGAAGCGCGCACCGCGGGTGCGGACGCGGTCTTGCTGATCGCCGAGGCGCTCGATGACGATCTCCTGCGTGACATGGTCGCGATCACCAAGACGCTTGGGATGTCGGCGCTGGTCGAAGCGCACGAGGCAACTGCCTTCGGGCGCGCGGTCTCGTCGGGCGCCCAGGTCGTCGGTGTGAATGCACGTAACCTGCGCAAGCCGAGCGAGATCGACGTCGGACGGATCCGGCAGCTCGACACGTTCGCGCACGCCGATCAGATCCTTGTAGCGGAGTCGGGCATCGCCTCGGTGGATGACGCGCGAATGCTCCCGGCGCGGGTGGACGCGGTGCTCATCGGCACCGCCCTTATGCGCGCGGCCGACCCGGCGCCCCTCATCCAAGGGATCGCATCGATCGGCCGAAGGGTGCCCGCATGATCACGAAGACAAGGCCGGGGCGGTACGGCGAGTTTGGCGGGCAGTACTTGCCCGAGACGCTCATGCCCGCCGTCGCGGAGCTCGAGGCAGCGTGGCTCGACGCGCGCGCGGATGCGGAGTTCCAACGCGAGCTCGCACGTGTCCTCCGCGATTGGGTCGGCAGACCGACCCCCCTTACCGACGCGCCGCGCCTCGCGGCCGCGGTCGGCCTGACCCGCGTCCTTCTGAAGCGCGAGGACCTCGCACATACCGGCGCGCACAAGATCAACAGTGCGGTCGGTCAGGCGCTGCTCGCGAAACGCATGGGGAAGCGGCGCATCGTCGCCGAGACCGGGGCAGGTCAGCACGGCGTCGCCAGCGCGGCCGCCTGCGCTCTGCTCGGGCTCGAGTGCATCGTCTACATGGGCAGCGTCGACGTGCGCCGCCAGCAGGCGAACGTCTTCCGGATGAAACTGCTCGGCGCGGAAGTGCGAGAAGTCGATGCGGGAAGCAAGACTCTCAAGGACGCCGTGAACGAGGCGATTCGCGATTGGGTGACCAACGTGCGCACGACCTATTACCTGCTCGGCTCGGCCATCGGTCCGCACCCGTACCCGGCGATGGTCCGTGACTTCCAGACGGTGATCGGCCGCGAAGCCCGCGAGCAGTGCCTCGAGCGGCTGGGCAGCCTTCCCGATGTCGTGGTCGCGTGTGTCGGTGGTGGCTCGAACGCGATCGGCATCTTCAGCGGGTTCATCGGCGATGCGGACGTCAAGCTCGTCGGGGTCGAAGCGGGTGGGGAAGGGATCGCGAGCGGCAAGCACGCCGCATCGATCGTCGGTGGAAGCGTCGGTGTACTGCATGGCTCGCGAACGCTCGTGCTCCAGGACGATCAAGGTCAGATACGCGAGACCCATTCCGTTTCGGCGGGACTTGATTACCCCGGTGTCGGGCCGGAGCATGCCGCGCTCGGCCAGTCTGGCCGCGTGCGGTATGTGGCGCGCACCGATCGCGAAGCGCTCGATGCGTTCGCGCTCCTCTCGCGCGCCGAGGGCATCATCCCCGCGCTCGAGCCGGCCCACGCGATCGCCGAGCTCGCCGCCATCGCGGCTGACGGGGCCGAGCAGACCGCTCTCGTCTGCCTCTCGGGCCGGGGCGACAAGGATCTCGACATCGTCATGAATGAGGGACTGCTCGGGTGACCGTTTCGACCGCGCTCACCGGTGCCGCGCGGATCGCCCGCGCGTTCGGGCGGGCCCGCGATGACAAGCGCCTCGCCGTCGTCGTCTATCTGACCGTCGGCTTCCCCGATCGCGCGGCGACAGCTGGACTCCTGCGCGCGGCGCTCGACGGTGGGGCCGACGTGCTGGAGCTGGGAGTCCCGTTCAGCGACCCGCTCGCCGACGGCGCGACCGTGCAGCGAGCCAGCGAGATCGCACTCCGGCAGGGAGTGAGCCTCGCGGACTGCGTGGCTGAAGCCGCGTCGGTCGTGCGCGAGCGCGACGCTGCCGTGCTCCTGATGGGCTACGCGAATCCGTTTCTCCGGTACCGCGGCGGCCTCGCGGGCTTCGCGTCGGACGCCGCACGCTCGGGCGTCGCCGGGATCATCGTCCCGGACCTCCCGTCGGAGGAATCGGCGGAGTTCGACGCGGCGCTCGATCCCGAAGGGCTTGCGCGGATCGATCTGTACGCGCCGACGACGCCCGACGACCGGCTCGCACGCCTGGTCCCGCGGGCGCGCGGATTCGTCTATTGCGTGTCGCTCACCGGCGTG
>DATCPK010000047.1:0-4666 GCA_036570125.1 Candidatus Limnocylindria bacterium | reverse complement strand
GGCCGATCAGGCCCGCGCACGCCGCGGCCGGCTGCGTCGTGACCATAAGCGCCGCGGCGATCGCGGCAAAGCCAGCGAGGAACCGTCGCATACCAGCCTCCTCTCCGGCACCCTGGCCGGGATGCTCCTAAGACGCCGGCGCCTTGTGGCGGTTCCAAGCTCGATTTGATTTGGAAGAGTTCGAACGACTCTTCCGCTCATGGAATAGCTGCATGTACTATTCCACTGATGAAAGAGTGCCAAAAATAGACTACCGCCTAACCAAGCGGGCAACCCTGGCGTCCGTGGAGGCGCTGGACGATCTCCGGTGGCTGTTTGCAAACTTGGGGATCGACCCGCGCTACCGGGAATGGTTTCAACACCGCGCATGGGTGCGAACGATCCATGGAACGACTCGCATCGAAGGGAACAGCTTGAACGATCTCGAGGTCGAGGAGCTCCTCGAGCGCCTACCGAGTACGCGTCAAAAGGATGCGCTCGAGGTGCTCGCGACGCGAAATGCCCTCTCGTTCGTCGACGAGCTCGCGCCCGACCCGAAACTCCGGATTGACGAGCGGGTCATTCGCGAGATCCATAAGCGGGTCCTAGACGATATCGACCCGGTTCTTCGTCCCGGCGAATACAGGACTGGCGAAAACCGCGTTGGCGATGCGGAGGGAAACATCCTCTTCGCCACCGCGCTGTCGAGCGATGTACCAGATTTGATGCACCGGTTTGGCGGTTGGCTGCGGGAGGACGCAAGCGACGAACACCCCGTTGTTGCAGCCGCCCTGGCCCATCTGGAGCTGGTCGCGATCCATCCCTTTTACGACGGCAACGGGCGGACAGCCCGTGCGCTCTCCCGCATGCTCCTCGTGCACCACGGTTTCGCATTGGATGGCCTCGTGTCGGTGGACGCCTATCTGGACCTGCAGCGCCGCGACTATTTCGCGGCGATCCGAGTATCACTCGGGAAGAGCTACGCGCGCGGATATGACGCCACAGCGTTCGTGACGTACTTCCTCGGCGCGATCGTAGGTGCCGCCGAATACGTCCTCTCGCGCGTCAAGGGCGTTACCGAATTATTGCGATTGCTCCGCGATGAGGTTGCCCGCGGCAGGCTGTTGCCGCAGTTGACGGACCCGCTCGTGTTCGCATGGATCAACGGCAGCCTTCGACCCGGTGACTACCGTTCCATTACTGGTCGGACCGGGCCGAGTGCGACGCGTGATCTGTCAATAGCTGTCAAAGCGGGTTATCTCACACCGACTGGCGAGACGTCGTCGCGACGCTATCTGACTGGGCCGAAGCTTCGCGCCGTGCAGCCAATGCCGGTCACACCTCGCATCAGCTGAAGCGGGCGGTCACCATCGCCAAGAGGATGAGTGCTCCGATGGTGATTTGAATGAATCCGAATCGCCGGATGCGCGCGCCGAGCTGCGGCATCTCTGCCGCCGCAGTCGCGTCGCCGCTCGCCGCCTTCGGTCCGATCTCGACGAGCCGATATGCCCAGCGGGCGATCGTCGCACGCGTCATCGCGTAGACCCCGACCGCGAGGACGATCCCGGCGAGGATCGCCCACGACCACCGCGTGTCGAGCCGCGTGAGCTCCTGAGCCCGCCCGGATACGAACAGATTGAGCAGACCCGTGAGCATCGTGAACTCGGCCACGCGGAAGATGTACGTGAACTGCCTCGGGACGAGATTCGGCATGATCGCGCCCCGCGCGGCCGGCGGGCTGGCGAGCAGCGCCGGAAGCTGTACCAGGATCGTGTAGAAGCCGCCGCCGATCCACAAAACACCGGCCGTTACGTGCAACCACTGCACTCCGATGCGGAAGACAGCGTCCATGTCCCCCGATAATGACAGGAGATGGCCACACAGACCGATTACTACGTCCTCCTCGGCGTCACCCGCTCGGCGACGGACGAGCAGATCCGGAGCGCCTACCGGAAGCTCGCCCGGCAATATCACCCGGACGTGAACAGCGCGCCCGACGCCGCGGAACGCTTCAAGGCCGCGACCGAGGCGTACGAGGTGCTCACCGACCCGCAGCGGCGCCAGCGCTACGACATGTTCGGCTCCGCGACCGGCGGGATCGGCGACTTCGGCATCGGCGATCTCTTCGAGACCTTCTTCGGCGGAGACCTACGCCGTCGGGAGGCGCGCGGCCCGATGCGCGGCGCCGACCTGCGAATGGAGATCGAGATCGACCTTCTCGATGCCGTGGAGGGCCGCGAGCGCGTCATCACGGTGCCGCGCCTCGAGACGTGCGAGCGCTGCCAGGGCAACGGCGCGGAGCCGGGGACGGCGACCTCGACATGCTCGACCTGCAACGGCCGGGGCGAAGTCCGGCAGGTGCAGCAGTCGGTGTTCGGTCGCTTCGTGAACGTCTCCACGTGCCCGCGGTGCGGCGGGGCGGGGAAGACCGTCGACAAACAGTGCACCCGCTGCCGCGGCGAAGGCCGCGAACGGAAGGACCGCCAGATCGGTCTCAGCATCCCGGCGGGAATCGACGACGGCCAGCAGCTTCGCGTGGCCGGCGAGGGCGAGGCCGGCACGCGCGGCGGCCCCACCGGCGACCTCTACGTCCTCATCCGCCTGAAGGAGCATCAGCTCTTCCGCCGCGAAGGCGACGACCTCGTGCACCTCGCGCGCCTCTCGCCGTCGCAGGCCGCGCTCGGCGATGAGATCAGCGTGCCGACGATCGACGGAGCGGAGACGAAGGTGCGCATCCCCGCCGGAGCGCAGCATGGCCAGATGGTCCGCGTCCGCGGAAAGGGCGTGCCTCATCTCGGGAGCTCGGGTCGCGGCGATCAGATCGTGTATCTCGACGTCGTCGTACCGCGAGCGCTCTCGAAGGAGCAGCGCCGTCTCTACGGGCAGCTCCGCGACCTCGAAGGCGCTACCTCACAGGACGGCGACACGCACGACTTCTTCGGTCGCATCAAAGACGCGATGGGTGGCAGCTAGCACGGCACGACCGCGCTGGCTCGAGATCGCCGTTCCCGCCCACGCGGAGGCGGTCGAAGCGGTGAGCGAGATCCTCAGCCGCTACGGCCACAACGGGATCGCGGTCGAGCTTCCGGTCGAACCTCGCGGCGGCGCCGATCACATCGTGAAGGCGTATCTGGTGGAGGACGTCGACTCCTTCGCGAAGGTCGCCGACGCGCGTGACGCGCTCGGGCACCTGCAGGCATTCGGGCTGGGTCCGATCGGGGAGCTCGCCGTCCGCACGGTCGACGACGAGGATTGGCTCGAGGCGTGGAAGGCGACGGTGACGCCGATCCACATCGGCAGGTTTCTCGTCCGTCCCACCTGGTCCGATGCGCGGGAGGACGGCGCGATCACCATCGCGCTCGATCCGGGGATGGCCTTCGGCACCGGTCTCCATCCGACAACGCAGCAATGCCTCGAGGCGGTCTCGTACCTCGACCTCGAGGGGATGCGCGTTCTCGACGTCGGCACCGGGTCCGGCATCCTCGCGATCGCGGCGGCCAAGCGCGGTGCGCGCGAGGTCGTCGGGGTCGACACCGATCCGCTCGCGGTGCGCGCCGCGAAGGAAAACGCGGCGACGAACGGCGTCGCGATCGACGCACGCGCCGGATCGGCGGCGGACGTCGACGGCCATTTCGATGTGGTGCTCGCGAATCTCGTCGGGCCGGTCCTCGTGCAGGTCGCGCCGCACCTGCGCGCGCGTCTTCGGACGTCCGGCTCGCTCGTCGCCGCAGGCATCACGACGCAGGCGGAGCGAGACGTGCTGTCCGCGTTCGTCGCCGAGGGTCTCGGGATCGTCGACCGCGATGAGCGCTCCGATTGGGTGCGCCTTGTCATGACCACGTGACGCATCGCTTCTTCGTCGACGAGCCGGTCGGGGAGCAGGCGCTGCTTCATGGGGAACGAGCTCATCAGATCGCGACCGTGCTGCGCCTGGAGCCCGGCGAGGTCATCGCGCTCGTCTGGCAGGGCATCGAGGCGATCGTGGTGCTCGAGAGCGTGGCTCCGCACGAGGTGAGCGGTCGCGTGCGCGAGAAACGGAAGATCGCCGACGCCGAGCCGCGGGTCCAGCTCACGCTTGCCCTGCCCCTTTTGAAAGGCGAGCGCTCGGAAGAAGTGATCGAGGCGGTCACGCAGCTCGGCGTCTCGACGATCGTCCCGTTCGTGTCGGCTCGGTCCGTCGTGCGGACGCTGTCGAAGGCGAAGCTCGACCGATGGACGCGGATCGCGCGCGAGTCGGCCGAGACGGCGCGCCGTGGGCGTGTGCCGACCATCGAGGCGATCGCTCTGTGGCCTGCGCTGCTCGATCGACTGGCGCCGCCGATCGTCGTTCCCTGGGAAGGCGAGGCGCTGAAGACCCTCGCCGAAGTGGTGGCTCCGCCGATGTCGGCGCTCGCACTGGTCATCGGACCGGAGGGCGGCATCGGACCCGACGAGATCCGGCTCGCCTGGGACAAAGGCGCGACGACCGTCACTCTTGGGCCGCGCAACCTCAGAAGCGAGACCGCCGCGGTCGCCGCGGTCGCTCAGGTGATGGCCATCCTCGACAGTTAACGCATGACGGTCCTGTCGCGGACGGCCGCGACGACGTACCCGGTGTTCTGCGTGAGCGCGTGGAGACGGTTCATGTGATCGCGACCAGCCCGCGTTCCTGAAGCTCGCTCCGGTCGAACAACGCGCGGTTCAGGAG
>DATCPK010000046.1:0-4377 GCA_036570125.1 Candidatus Limnocylindria bacterium | reverse complement strand
GGCGAATTTCATGATGTTCGCTTTGTGGATCGCGGTGACCTTCTTGCGCTTGTTCGTCCGCGCGTATTCGAACGCGAACTTCACGATTCGCCGTGAGCCTTCGACGCTGATGGCCTTGATCGCGAGGGCCGAGTGCTCGCGGATCTTCGCCTTGCCGACGCGCTCGATCACGGCCTGCACCTCGCGCTCCTCCGGCGAGTCGACGTCGAACTCGATGCCGGCATAGAGATCCTCGATGTTCTCGCGGACCACAACGAGGTCCACGTCGCCGCGGGGCGCGGGGACGCCCGGGTAGGTCTTTGCGGGGCGGAGGTTCGCGTAGAGATCGAACTCCTTGCGGAGGGCGACGTTCACCGAGCGAAAGCCCGTGCCGAGCTCCGTCGTGAGCGGGCCTTTGAGGGCGATGCGGTTTCGGCGCACGGACTCGAGCGCCTCCTTCGGAAACGGGGTCCCGTGCTTCGCCATCGCGGGCATGCCGATCTCGTGGAGGTCCCACTCGATCTGCACGCCTGTCGCTTCGATGGCACGGCGGGTCGCCTCGACGATCTCCGGGCCCGTGCCGTCGCCCGGGATCAGTGTGATCGTGTGGGTCAGGACGCCCTCCCCAAATGCCTGTGCGCGAGATGGAAATCGTACAGGCGACGGGCTGCTCGCGCAGAGCGCGAATCGCGTCTACCGTTCGGCCCCAGGGGGGACCGTCGGTGATCAAGACACGACTAACTCAACTGCTCGGCGTCCGTCATCCGATCGTGCTCGGCGGCATGGCGCGCGCGACCGCGGCGGAGATTGTCGGCGCGGTGAGCCAGTCCGGCGGCCTCGGGACTCTGGGCATCTCCTCTATGACATCGGAGGAGATTCGCACGAGCTGCGACCGCATCCGCTCGTTGACGACCGCGCCGTTCGGCTTGAACGCGCTCCTCTTCGCCGTCTCGGCCGAGCAGATCGACGCGATCTTCGCGTGCCGGCCGCGCGTCATAGCGACCGCCTGGCGGCGTCCCGAGTACGACCTGCGCGCGTTCACCGAGCGTGTCCACGCGAGCGGCGCCATCCATATGCACCAGGCCGACACCCTCGATGAGGCGAAGCGCGCGGCAGAGGCCGGCGCGGATATGGTCGTCGTGCAGGGGACCGAGGGCGGCGGGCACGTTGGCGTCATGGCGACGTTGCCGCTCGCGCGCATGGTCATCCGAGCGCTCCCGCACATCCCGGTCGTCGTCGCGGGCGGCATCGCCGACGGTCCCGGGATCGCGGCCGCGCTCGTCCTTGGCGCCGACGGCGTCCTTCTCGGCACGCGATTCCTCGCGACGGATGAGGCTCCTTTACCCGATGGGTACAAGCGCGCGATCGTCGAGAGCGATGGGCACGACACGCTCATCAGCGAGATCCCGGACATCGTGAGCGGTCAGGTCTGGCCGGGCGCGTACGCGCGCGTCCGCCGGAACGCGTTCATCAAAGAGTGGATCGGCCGTGAGGGCGAGCTCCGGCGCCGGTGGCGCGAAGTGTTGCCGCAGGTGCAGGCCGCGCGTGCGGCCGGCGACGCGGAGCGCGGAACGCTGCTCATGGGCGAGGACGCGGGACTCATCGATTCGATCGAACCCGCTGGTGCGCTCGTCGAACGTCTGGCAGCGGACGCCGAGTCCTCGCTTCGCGAACGCGGCCGTCTGCTTTCCTAGCGCACAAGGGTTCCGCCCTGCGGCAGCCGCCGTGCCAGACACGGCCGGTGTAACGAAATCTGGATCGCGGCACGGCAGGTGCATCCCAAACCACTGAGTCGGCCAGGTGTCGTCTCACAAAGGAGAGGGACTCATGGATCTCACCACAATTCTCGTTTGGATCGTCGTTGGCCTCATCGTCGGTGTCATCGCACGCTTCATCGTTCCAGGGCCTGATCCGCTTGGGTGGATCGGCACGATCGTTCTGGGGATCGTCGGCTCATTCGTCGGCGGTTTCCTCGCGAATCTCATCTTCTCGGGCCAGGCATCCGTTCAGCCCGCAGGCTGGATCGGCTCCATCGTCGGAGCGGTCATCGTGCTGTTGCTGTGGCGTTCGGTCGGCGGACGCAGAGTCACGGTCTGACGCGTTAGCGCTTGCTCGCGACGAGGCCCGTCCCTTTAGGGGCGGGCCTCGTTCTACGTTCGCCGAACCGGCCGGCCCCGCCCGATCGTTCCCAGGAGCTCCGCGATCCGCGCGAGTCCGTTGAGCGTGTTGGCCGCGAGGTGATCGTCGACGTGAGCGCTGAGCGCTCGCGCACCGCTTGAGTCCGGCGAATAGTCGCGCGTGCCTGACAGTGGGTCGAGCCAGATGAGGCGGTACGCCGCCCGTTGCAGGCGCGCTGCCTCGCGCTCGAGCAGCGAGGGATCGCCGCGCTCCCACCCATCGGTGACGATGAGCACGACGGCTCCACGGCCGAGCACGCGGCGGGACCAGCGCAAATTGAATTCGTGAAGACCGTCGCCGATCCGTGTTCCGCCCGACCAATCGGCGACCGTGCGAGACACACGCGCGAGCGCGGCGTCGGGGCGCCGTTCGCGAAGCTGGCGCGTGATGCGCGTGAGCCGCGTGCCGAAGGTGAACGTCTCGACCCGGCCCCATTCGCGTGCGAGCGCGTGCGACATGTGAAGGAGGAGACGCGTGTACGCCTCCATCGAGCCGGAGACGTCGCAGAGGATCACGAGTGGCCGGCGCTTGGGTCGAGGCGCGCGGCGAAGTAGGACCGCGGGCTCGCCGAACGTGCTCATAGTTTTTCGCAGCGTCGCCCGCGCGTCGAGTCGCGATCCGCCGCGCGCCGAGCGAAAGCGTCGGCTCGGGCGCTCGCCCGTCGACCAGCGCAAGCGCTCGAGGAAACGCGCCGCCGCGGCGCGCTCGTCCGCGGTCATGGTCGAGAAGTCGATGCCGCGAAGGAGCTCGACCGGACTCGCGGCGACGCGGACCGCTCGCTGGACGGCGGGCGCCATGCCGCGCGGGAGCGCATTGACCGGACCGACCATCCGATCCTCACCAGCGCTCCGGACCGTATCGCTGCGCTCATCCGACGGGAATCTCCCGCCGCGCAGCAGCGACCAGAAGAGCTCGAACGCCCTCTCGAACGACGCGACGTCGCCCTGGCGGCTGACGAGCGCGCTCCGGCTCGCGGCGCGGACGTCGTCGACGCGCGTCAGATCCACCTCGGCGAGGGCGCGGAGATAGAGCCGCGTGCGCTCGGCGTTGACGTCGCCGCCGGCACGCCGGACGAGGCGGGGCAGCATCAAGAGATCGCGGGTGATCGCCATCTCCGTCATGTCGCGACGGGTGCTTCCAGCTTCGCCTTGATGCATTCGAAGATCTGCTTGGTCATCTTGTCGGCCACGCTCGGCATGAATCGCTCGCCCACGTTCGCGATGAGCCCATGCACGCTGACATCGGCTGCCCACCGCAGAGTCGTGGGGTGATCTCCTTCGAGATCGATCGTCGTGTGCATCTCGACGGCGCTGCCCGGCGCCTGGCCGTTCGCGAGCACGGTGAGGTGTTCCTCGGCGCGCGCCTCGGTGAACTCCACGCTCATCTTGAACGTCGCTCGGATCGGCCCCAGGCCGGCACGGACGACGACCCGGAAATGGCTCGGATCGTCGACCTCGACGCTCCGGATGTCCGGAGCGCACGCGGTGACCTCTTTCGGATCGGTGATGAATGCCCAGACGCGATCTTTTGGCGCGGCCACCTCGAACGTTCCCTCGAAGCGCACTCTTAGTCCTGGTTCGTGTGCTGCGGCACGTTAAGAAGATACGAGCGTGCCCCATGATTCGCGCGTGACCGATCCCCGACCGCTTCCAGCCATTCAGCGCGCTTACTTCTATCTGGTCGCGCTCGTCGCCATTCACATGGTCGTTCTGGCGGTGGCGAACCTCCTGCGCGTCGGCGCCGAGCTCGCGCTGGGCGCGCCATCAGGCGGATTTACGGGCCTTCCATTCGTTTTCAACGAGTTCAATCGGCCCGCGGCGCAGTACCGCGAGCAGGCGAGTCTCGCCATCGCTCTCCTCGTTGTCGGGCTCCCCGCCTGGCTCATCCACTTCCGCATTGCGCAGCGCGCGGCGCTGCGCTCGGTCGAGGAGCGTAGCTCGGCGCTTCGCAGCTTCTACCTGCACCTGGTCGTCTTCGTCACCGCGCTCCTGGTCTTCGGCTACGGGCAGCGCGCGCTCGGGCTGGTATTGCAGGGGATCTTCATCGGCGGGAGCTCCCCAACCCTCTTCGGCCTCGAGTCGGACTGGCCCGCCCGTGCCGCAGGCGCCGCGGCGATGGCGCTCACGGCCGCTGGCGCACTCGCGTATCACGTCTGGCTCTCGAATCAGGACCGGCGCGCGGTCACGATCGCCGGCCGCGCTGCGACCCTTCGGCACATAG
>DATCPK010000045.1:0-8107 GCA_036570125.1 Candidatus Limnocylindria bacterium | reverse complement strand
GGGATTGCTCTTGGCGTATGCGGCGCTCACCACTATTCCAGTACCAAGCGGCGTAAAGCCGAAATCTTCAGGGACTATCAGATCGACGGGAGTATTCAGTGTGTTCGCCAACGTCCAGGGCTCCGTTGATCGGAAGACGGGGAGCACGTCGACGATCCCATCTTTGAGCTCGACTGAACTGAAGCCGACGGGAATCTCCTGAACTTTCGACCGGTCGACTTTGTCGCCGGCCAACATGGCAAGGTATTCAGTCCACGCGATTCCCTTTATCCCGACCTTCTTGCCCTCGAAGTCTTTCGGCCGTTTGATTGGGGAGCCCTTCTTGACTGCCAGTGCCCGTGAACCGCGCTGCGTGAGCATCGCGACAACCTTCAGCGGTATTCCTTGGTTGATGTAGCCAATCGTTGTCCCGCTGTCGCTCGCGCTTCCGGCTTGATACTGGCCCGTCGCTACAAGACGTATCCCGGTTGCATCAGTGACGTAATCCCATGCGACGTCCAAACCTTGGGCTTCGTAGTAGTGGAGGTCGTGCGCGAGCGCGATTGGGAGTGTCGACCCTGCCGAAAGCGTAAATCCAAAGAGCCACTTAAAAGGCGCGAGCGCTTTCGGCGCTGCGGATCCGGTCGCGGATGCACCGGGAGTGGTTGCGGCTGGTGTACAGGCTGCTAGAGCGAAGGCTCCGGCTGAAATGAGGGCTTTTCGTCGTGTCATGGTGAGTCCCATGTGCTGTCCTCTTTTCGGGGTCGTACCCATCTCGCGATGTGAGGCGACCGACCTTCATGCGAGACAGTAGTCCAAGCTGCGAGTCGGTCAAGGAGGCAATGTCTGACTCGGTCCGGCGCGTCTTGGTTCGGCTGGTCGCAAGCGACTCAGGCAGCCCTTCGACGCGATGCGGTCATTGCTGACGCGACGTTGGGAGGAGACTCGTCCCGTGCGCTGAAGAGACCCCGCTCTCACCTGTGAATCCTGACGGTCGCTTCGCGTTTCCCCAATGGCAGCAGGCAACGCCTGGCACTGGCAGAGTACGTAAACTCGGATCCAAGAATCAAAATCGAGACGAGGAGAACGAAACATGCCGCTGTACATGGACGTGCACCGCAAGGCCCCCGAGGGCGCAAAGGCAAAGGACGTGGCCGACGCTCACATGGCCGACTTGAAGACGCAGGACAAATACGGCGTCCAGTACCTGCGCTACTGGTTCGACGAGAAGAACGGAAAGATCTTCTGCCTCGTCGACGCACCGAACCCCGAAGCCGCGAGCCGGGTCCACAAGGAGGCGCACGGCCTCGTCGCGGACGAGATCTACCCGGTCGCCGAGGGCAAGTAGACCACGGTCGTTATCCGGTTCCGAACTGACGATCTCCGGCGTCGCCGAGTCCTGGGACGATGTAGCCCTTCTCGTTGAGGCGCTCGTCCAGCGCGGCGACATGGATAGGGACATCGGGGTGCGCGCTCACCAGAGCGCGCACCCCTTCCGGCGCCGCGATGATCCCGACGTATTTGATCCGCTTCGCGCCCCACTTCTTCAGCACGTCGATCGTCGCCGTCGCCGAGCCGCCGGTCGCGAGCATCGGGTCGAGCACGAGGCAGACCTGCACCGTCGCCGATGACGGGAGCTTGTTGTAGTACTCGATCGGGCGCAGCGTCCGTTCGTCGCGGAAAAGCCCGATGTGCCACACCTGCGCCTCGGGCATGAGCTCGAGAGCCGCCTCGACCATGCCGATCCCCGCACGCAAGACGGGTATGAGGCCCACCTTGTCCTTCAGACGCGCTCCTTTGTACGAAGCGAGCGGCGTCTTGACCTCGCGATCGTCGGTCGGGAAATCCGCCGTCGCTTCATATAGAAGGAGCGTGGCGATCTCGGCAACGAGCTCGCGGAAGATCTTGGGCGGCGTCGTCTCGTCGCGGAGTCGCGTGAGCTTCTCCCTGACGAGGGGATGGCTCGAAACGTGGAGCTGTTCTGCGCTCAGTTAGCGGTGACCTTCTCCGGTGTGATCCCCGGTACGGGATAGCGACGGGTAAGGTCGAGCACTTCAGCCGCGACATCCTTCGCCACCGTCTCGTCGCCCTTCGCCTGGAGGATGCGGCCGATGAGCGCGCCGATGCGCTCCATCTCCGCCTCCTTCATGCCGCGCGTCGTGACCGCGGGCGTTCCGATGCGGATCCCCGACGCGATGCCGGGCTTCTGCGGGTCGTACGGGATGGTGTTCTTGTTGACGGTGATCCCGACGGCGTCGAGCGCCTTCTCGGCCTGCTTGCCGGTGAGATTCACCGGGCGCACGTCCACGAGCATGAGGTGGTTGTCGGTCCCGCCCGACACGATGCGCATTCCGGCTTTCGCGAGTGACGCTGCGAGGGTCGTCGCGTTCACGCGGATCTGCTTCGCGTAGGCGCGGAACTCCGGCGTCGCCGCTTCCTTGAGCATCACGGCCTTTCCCGCGATCACGTGCATGAGCGGCCCGCCCTGGGTGTTCGGAAACACGGCACTGTCGATGGCCTTCGCGAACTCCGCGTCGGACAGGATCATTCCCCCACGCGGACCGCGAAGCGTTTTGTGCGTCGTGGTCGTGACGATCTGCGCGTATCCGACCGGCGTCGGATGCTCACCCGCCGCGACGAGGCCGGCGAAGTGCGCCATGTCCACCATCAGAAGGGCCTCGACGGCGTCGGCGATCTTCCGAAGACGCGGGAAGTCGAACGTGCGTGGATAGGCGGTCGCGCCCGCGACGATGAGCTTCGGTCGGTTCTCCTTCGCGAGACGCTCGAGCTCGTCGTAATCGAGCATCTCGTCGTCCCTGCGGACTCCGTATGCGGCGAAGTGATAGAGCTTGCCGGAGAAGTTGACCGGCGAACCGTGCGTCAGGTGACCGCCCTGATCCAGAGCGAGGCCGAGCACCGTATCGCCGGGCTTGAGGACAGCCGCGTACGCGGCCATGTTCGCCTGAGCTCCGGCGTGCGGCTGCACGTTCGCGTGCGCCGAGCCGAAGAGCGCCTTTGCGCGCTCGATCGCGAGCGACTCAGCGACGTCGACCCATTCACACCCACCGTAGTAACGACGGCCCGGGTAACCCTCCGCGTACTTATTGGTGAGGACGCTTCCCGTGGCCTCCATGACCGCGGGGCTGGTGTAGTTCTCGGAGGCGATGAGCTCGATCTTCTCGACTTGCCGGCGCCGTTCGCCCTCGATCGCGGCGTAGACCTCCGGGTCGGTTCGTTCCAAGGCGCTCATGTGACTCCCCCTTTAAGGACTTTTGTTCCGTGCTGCGGCGCACGCGGGGACGACTCCAGCGCGCGAATCTGCTCCCGACGCCTCTCATGACGTCCCCCTTGAACTTCAGCCGATAGGTATGCGTCCACGATGCTCTTCGCGAGCGCTTCGCCAATGACGCGCTCGCCAAGCGTGAGCAGATTCACGTCAACGTGCTCGACGCCGTCGCGCGCCGACCACTCGTTCTCAGCGACAGCCGCGCGAACCCCGGCGATCTTGTTGGCAGCGACCATCGGACCGATGCCCGATCCGCAGAAGAAGATCCCGCGGTCGACATCGCCGCGCGCGACCGCTTCCGCGAGCGGTCGAACGATGAGCGGGTAGTCATCATCCGGGGTCGTGTCGGGGCCGAAGGGAACGATGGTGTGACCCGCTGCCTTCAGGTGCTCCGTGATCTCAGCCTTGAGACGCTGACCGGCGTGGTCCGCCGCGATCCCGATCTTCATGCGACGCTCGCCAAGACGCTTTCGATCTCCGCCTCGGTGATCGCGCCCTGTCGCAGGATCTTGATCTGGTCCGTCGTGCAGTCGACGATCGTCGACGACACGCCGCCGGGTGTCGTGCCTCCGTCGAGCACCAACGCGATGCGTCCATCGAGCTGCGCGATCACCTCCTGAGCGGTCCGAGCATCGGGCTCGCCCGAGCGATTCGCGCTCGTGACCGGAAGACCCCCGCCACTCGCGGCGATCAGTCGCCGTGCGAGCGGATGGTCCGGAACACGGAACGCCATCGTGCCGCGGCGTGGCGCGACCAAAACGATCGTGAGCGGTCCCGGCCAGAAGCGTTGTGCGAGAGCGCGCGCGATGGGCGTGACGATCGCGCTCGCCTCGAGATTTCCGATATCCGAGAGCAGCACAGGGATGCGTTTCTCCTTGGGTCGGTCCTTCGCGCCGTAGAGCTTGCGCACATGCTCGTGCCCGGCTGAGAGTCCGTACACCGTGTCGGTGGGGAAAGCGACGAGCTCGCCTCGTGCGAGCGCGGCCGCGGCCTCCTCCACCGCCCCCGGCGAATCCGCCACGAGGAGGCGCGTTTTCACGTCGTGGATGATAGCCGTCCGCATATGGCCAAGATCGCCACGATCTTCATCGACAAGGGCGGCGTTCTTATCGACAACACGGTGCTCAGCCCGCAATACCGTCGCTTGCTCGGCGAGTTCCTGCCGACCGAGCTCGGCGGCGATTCGGAGGTGTGGGCGAACGCGAATGTCGGTGCCGCCAAGCGCGCGTTCGCCCGCTATCAACAAGCCTCCCAGGCCGGACCATCCACGAATGTCCGCGATTGGTACGCCGACGACGTCCGACGCTGGCTCTACGACATGTGCGATGAGGCCGGTCGACCACGACCGCCCGCCGCGCAAGCAGATCGCATCGCGAACGCGGCGCATGAATACGTTCGCCGTCGTGTCGACATCCGCGCGCCCCGGATCGTCCAAAGACTTCGCGACTTTCACGAGCGCGGTCTGAAGCTGCACGTCGCGTCAGGCGATCAGCACACGGACCTGATCGGGTATCTAGACACGCTGGGCGTTCTGGAACTATTCGGTCGGGTGTACGGCAGCGATCTGGTGAACGCGTGGAAGTCGGGTCCGGCGTACTACCGCGCGATCCTCGCCGACACGGGGACCGAAGCAGCGAACGCTGTCGTGATCGACGACTCTCCGCGCGCTATCGAATGGGCGGGCGAGTGCGGGTTGCGCGGCGTGCTGGTCCAGCGGAAGGAAGGCGAGGGGTTCGAGGATTCGGTGCTGCACGCGCTCGACGAGGTGAACGCGCTGATTTGACCAGCGTGACCCGAATCGTCCGCTGCGGACCGTATGGGCTCTCATGGTCCGGCTCGACCACGGTCGCGCGCGCTCCGTATCGTCGCTCCACGTTGTCGGCGAAGCCGTTGTCCACGCGCGCATCGATGTCGAGCTCGCGGACGCCCCGTGCGGAGAGCTCGCGCTCCATCGCCGCGAGGAGCGGCCAGACAAGACCCTTCCCTCGGTAGGCGGGATCGATCAGCACGTTCAGAAGGGTGACGCGGCCCGCGGTCCACGCCGGTCCGGCCACCGCGAACCCGATAAGGGTCGGCCCGTCCGACGTCGTCATCACGACGGCATCGCGATTCGTTGCTTGCCACCGCACCTCGCGCTCGGAGAAGGCGCGTGAGCCCCATTCGTTGCGCTCGAGCTCGAGCATCCGGGGACCGAGCTCGCGCCAGGTCGCGGCATCGAATGCGACGGCCTTCACCGAGGGCGGCATCAGCGCCGGGTCACCTCGACCACGCGCGCTTCGCCGGCCAGGTCGTTGATCACTCGCGTCTCCCCGCCCAGTGAGTACTGAAGCAGATGCGCGACCTGTTCCGCGAATGGCGGATCGATCTCGAAGAGGGCGGAGCCGCGCGGCGTGAGCACGCGCGGTAGGTCTGCGGCAGCGCGCCAGATCAGCTCGAGCCCGTCCTTCCCGGCGGTCACGGCAAGTCGCGGCTCGAACGCGAGCGAGGTGCGCTCGCCCACGAGATGCTCGAGGGTGTCGTCGCGAAGATAGGGCAGATTCGCGACGACGAGGTCGACGGGGTCGGCGATCGGCGCGAGCAGATCTCCCTCACGCAGCTCGACTCGATCCGCGACACCGTTGCGCAATGTGTTCTCCCTCGCGACGACGAGAGCATCGACGCTGATGTCGGTCGCGATGACGTGCACGGTTCGCTCGTGCGCCGCGATCGCGACCGCGACCGCGCCCGATCCCGTCCCGACGTCGGCGACGGTGACCGAGCGGCCGGCGATGAGCTCGCGCGCCGCGTCCACGAGCGTCTCCGTCTCGGGGCGCGGGATCAGAACGCGATGGTCGACGGTGAAGCGAAGCCCGTAGAACTCTTTGAAGCCGCGCAGGTACGCGACCGGCTCACCGCGCGCGCGCCGCTCGATCAGGTCGCCATAGCGGCGCTGCGCTCCGTGCGACATCTCGGTGTCCGGGTGCGCATACAGCATCTCCTTCGTCACGCCGAGCACGTGCGCGAGGAGCACGTCGGCGTCGAGCGCCGCCGTCGCGATCCCCGCCGCGCGAAGCGTCGCGACCGCCGCGTCGCGCTCCTCGCCCCAAGTCCGCATCTTCGGGCCGAAGTATCGTCGCGCCGTGCAGCGGGAGCCGACCGTCGCGGATGTCGTCGCGGCGCGAAAGGTCGTGGACCGCTACCTGCCACGCGCGCCGCTCGAACGCTCGCCGCTCCTGTCTGCCGACCTCGGCGCCGACATCTACCTGAAGATCGAGACGTTCAAGCCGACGCGCACGTTCAAGGTGCGCGGCGCCCTCAACAAGATCGCTTCGCTCGACGACGCCGCGCGGCGTCGGGGAGTCGTCGCCGTATCCGCGGGCAGCCACGCGCAGGGCGTCGCGTTCGCGGCAGCTGCGCTGGGCGCGCCGGCCACGGTCGTGATGCCCCGCGGCGTCTCCGACACGATCGTTCGCGTCTGTCAGGCCTACGGGGCTGAAGTCTTGCTCGAGGGCGACGTGTACGACGACACGCTCGCCTTGGCGCATCGCATCGAGCGTGAGCAGGGCAAGACCTTCGTCCACCCTTATGCCGATCCGCTGATCGTCGCGGGCCAAGGCACGATCGGTCTCGAGATCCTTGAGGACCTGCCGGACGTCGAGCTCGTCGTCGTCGCGGTGGGCGGTGGCGGCCTCATCACCGGGATCGCACTCGCGCTCCGCAGCTCGCGGCCGAACGTGCGAATCGTAGGAGTCGAGCCGGAGGGCGCGGACGCCGTCGGCCGTTCCGTGCGTGCGGGTCATCCGATCGTGCTCGAGCATCCGCAGAGCGTCGCCGACAAGCTCGTCGCGAAGAGCACCGAGGTCCTCAACGTCGAGCTCGCGACCCGCTACGTCGACGAGTTCGTCACGGTCAGCGATTCGGAACTCGAGCGGGCGTCGTACGAGTACCTCGAGGCCCTGTCTCTGCTGGTCGAGCCATCGGGCGCGGCACCGCTGGCCGCGGTGCGCGCCGGGAAGGTCGATCCGCGCGGGCTGCGCACGGTCCTCGTGGTCAGCGGGGGCAACGCCACGGCCGCGCTCATCGCCCGCATCGCGGCGGAGCACGACGCCGAGGCAATCCGAGCGTGACCGTTCGGCACGAGACGATCACCGTAGAGACGAAGAGGCGCGAGGAGACGATCGATATCACCTCGCGAATCAAGGCGGCCGTCACGCGCGCGAAGATCGCGGACGGGCTCGTCACCGTGACCGTCGCGCACACCACGGCCGCGGTCTTCGTGAACGAGAACGCGGACTCGGATGTGCAAAAGGACATCCTCACGGCGCTCGAGCGAATGGTCCCTCGCGATGCGCAATACGAACACGCCGAGGGAAACGGCCCCGCTCACATCAAAGCGGTGCTCGTCGGTAACAGCGTGACGCTCGCGATACGCGATGGTGCGATCGCACTGGGCACATGGCAGGGCGTGTACTTCGCCGAGCTCGATGGCCCACGCGAACGGAGCGCGACCATAACTGTCATCGGCGACTGAACGTCGTACCATCGCTTTTCTTCAGGGCAGCGGAGGTCGGTCATCGCCACAGCAATCACTAGCAGACCGTCGGTCAGCGCGCGCGAAGCAGCTCAAGCGCTCCGCGCCGCGCTGTCGCGAGGTGGCGATTGGGCTGAGCTCTTCTGGGAGCGTCACGAAACGCTCCAGCTGATCCTCGACGACGGCCGGATCGAAGATGCGATCTCGGGCGTCGATCAGGGCGCGGGCATCCGCGTCACGAGCGGCGAGCGCACGACGTACGCGAATGGAAACGTGGCCGATGTCGACGACCTCATGGCACTCGCCGGGCGCGCGGCACGAAGCGTCGCCGA
>DATCPK010000044.1:0-5836 GCA_036570125.1 Candidatus Limnocylindria bacterium | reverse complement strand
ACTCGCCGACGGCGGACGTCCGATGGGCATCAGCGAGCTGGCTCGCTCGCTGAAGGTCTCGAAGGGAACGCTCCGTGACGTCCTTCTCACCCTCGCTCAATTCGGGTTCGTCGTGCGCGACGCGGACACGCGCTTTCGCCTCGGGCCCGAGCTCCGCACCCTCGCGAACGCATCGGCGCCCGACCTGCGTTCCCTCGCGCAGCCGTATCTCGTCTCGCTGATGGAGAGCTGCGGAGAGACCGCCATCCTCGGGCTCGTCGTCGACGGCACGCTCGAGATCGCCGGGCGCGCCGAACCCGCAACGGACCTGCACATGACGGCCCCGCTCGGGCGGCGGCTACCCCTCGACAAGGGCGCCCACGGGAAAGTCCTCTCCGGTCGAGAGGAGGTCGGGTACGACGATCAGGAGCTCTTCGCCGGAGTGCGCGCGGTCGCCGCACCGATCACGGACGCACGCGGACGGCGCATCGCGGTCGTGATGGTCGTGGGATTCAAGGAGCGTTTGGACCTTCGCACGCTCCGACGCATCGGCGAGCGTTGCGTTTCCGCGGCGCGCGCTCTCTCGCAGCGCATCGGGGCCGAGGCGGCGTGAGCAAACAGCTTCTGACCCTCCAGGTGAACGGCGAAGCTCGCACCGTCGCGGTGGATCCGCATCACACATTGCTCGAGGTGCTGCGCGAGGAGCTCGCGCTTACCGGCACGAAGCACGGGTGCGAGCTTGGCGAATGCGGCGCATGCACGGTCCTCGTCGATGGCGTTCCGGTCCTCGCCTGCCTCACGCTCCCGACGCTCGTCGGCGAGGCCGAGGTGACCACGGTCGAAGGGCTCGCGACGGGCGAGTCGTTGCACCCACTCCAGATCGCGTTCGCCGAGGAGGGCGCTGCCCAGTGCGGGTACTGCACGCCCGGGATGCTCATGACCGCGAAGGCGCTGCTCGACACGAACGGACGACCGACGCGCGACCAGATCGCCCACGCGATCAGCGGCAATCTCTGCCGCTGCACCGGCTACACCGCCATCTACGAAGCGATCGAAAAAGCGGCCGCGCGCACATGAGCGAATTCAGCGTCATCGGTCGGCGGCTGCCGAAGGTCAACTCGTGGGCGCATCTCACCGGTCAGGCGCGGTACGCCGACGATCTCTTCCTTCCGCGAATGCTCTATGGGCGCGTCCTGCGATCGACGCGCCCGCATGCACGTATCCGCCGCGTCGATGTCACGCGGGCGCTCGCGCACCCCGGCGTCGTGGCGGTCGTCACCGGAGCCGACATGCCCGAGAAGATGGGCATCATGCCGTCGACGCAGGACGAGACGGCGCTGGCGGTGGATCGGGTCCGCTACGTCGGCGAGCCGGTCGCCGCGGTTGCGGCACTCGACGAGGACACGGCGTTCGACGCGCTCTCGCTCATCCAGGTCGACTACGAGGATCTCGAGCCGATCTTCACCATCGAGGAGGCGCTCGAGCGCGAGGACGTGAAGATCCACGACGAGGCCAAGCGCGCCAACGTCTTCAAAGAGGTCCACCTCTCCTTCGGCGACCTGGACGCGGGGTTCGCCGGCGCGGACCACGTGCGCGACGATTGGTTCTTCTTCGAGGGCAACACGCACGCGCCAATCGAGTCGCACAGCGCGGTCGCGTCGTACGGACCCGATGACAAGCTCACGCTGTGGACGGCGACGCAGGTCCCCCACTACCTGCATCGCGAGCTCGAGAAGGTGCTCGGTCTCGCGCGCTCACGAATCCGCGTGATCGCGACGCCGAACGGCGGCGCGTTCGGCGGCAAGAGCGATCCGTTCGGACACGAGTTCGCGGCCGCGCTGCTGTCGATGCGCACGCGGCGCCCGGTGAAGATCACGCTCGATCGCGAAGAGGTCTTCTACGCACACCGCGGCCGGCACCCGGTGAAAATGCGCATCCGCACCGGCGTGAAGAAGGACGGCGAGATCACGGCGGTGCACTACCAGAGCTGGCTCGACGGTGGGGCGTATGCGTCGTACGGCATCGCGACCACCTACTACACGGGAGCGCTGCTGACCGTCACCTATCGCATCCCCGCATACAAGTTCGACGGCGTGCGCGTCTACACCAATAAACCGCCGTGTGGCCCCAAGCGCGGGCACGGCACGACGCAGCCGCGCTATGGATTCGAGTGCCAAATCGACAAGATCGCCGAGGACCTCGGCCTCGACCCACTCGAGTACCGGAAGCGGATCCTGCAGCCGGCGAACAGCCGCACCGTGAACGATCTCCGCATCACGTCGATGGGCCTCGGCGAATGCCTGGACGCGCTGCAGCGCGCGACGCACTACTCGGACCGGCGCGGGCAGCAGAACCGCGGCAAGGGCATAGGCCTCGCCGGCAGCGCGTACATCTCCGGCGCGGGCCTGCCCATCTACTGGAACGAGATGCCACATTCCGGCGCGGAGATACGCATCGATCGCGGCGGCGGCGTCACCGTCATGTGCGGCACGTCCGAGATCGGCCAGGGGTCGGACAACATGCTCGCGTCGGTCGCCGCGGAGGTGCTCGGCGTGATGCCGGGGGACGTGCACGTCGTCTCGGGCGACACGTCGCTCGCGCCAGTGGACCTCGGGAGCTACTCGAGCCGCGTCACGTTCATGGCGGGCAACGCGGTCCGCGACGCGGCGATGAAGCTGCGCGCGCTGCTCGTCGCGGCCGCGGCGGAAAAGCTCGAAGTTCCCGCTGAGCGTTTGTTCGCCGCATACGGCCGCATCTACGACCGGAACGATCCCGAGAAGTTCATCGCCTTCGCGGACGCGGCCGTGCTCGCCGAGTCCAAGCATGGAACGCTCGTGGCGGCAGGGAGCTACAAGCCACCGAAGGGCATCGGCGGTTCGTTCAAGGGCGCCGGAGTTGGACCGACGCCCGCGTACTCGTACCAGGCGGCGGTCGCCGAGGTGACGGTCGACCTCGAGACCGGCATGGTCACCGTCGACAAGATCACGACCGCGCACGACTGCGGCCGCGCGCTCAACCCCGCGAACGTGGAGGGTCAGGTCGAGGGATCGGCGTACATGGGGTACGGCGAGATCATCGGCGAGGAGCAGGTCTTCCGCGGCGGGCTTCACAAGAAGCCGTCACTTCTCGACTACAAGATCCCGACGTCGCTCGACACGCCGGCGCTCGAGGCGATCATCGTCGAGAGCGTCGACGCCGAGGGGCCCTTCGGCGCTAAGGAGGCCGGCGAAGGCCCGCTGAATCCGGTCATCCCCGCGATCGCGAATGCGGTCTACGACGCGATCGGCGTCCGCTTCGACGAAACGCCGATCACCGCCGAGAAGGTCCTCGCGGCGCTCGGAAAGCGCGATCGGCGCGGCGAGCGCAAGTCCCGCATCGGCCCCGACGGGCTCGAGAGCGGAAAGGGCGACCCGAAGCGCGCGCTGCGGCGGCTGTCGGCGTCGACCGACGCGCGCGAGCGCAAGCGGCCGGTGGACTGATGCTGCGATTGCCGCGTTTCCGTCTCATCGAGCCGCGTTCGTACGGCGAGGCGGCGGAGCTTCTCGCGGAGAACGGCGCAGGCCAGCTCGATCGATCGCGCGGTACGCCGACGCTGCGCGTGATGCTTGTGGCGGGCGGCACCGATCTTTTCCCGAACATGAAACGTCGACAGTTCACGCCCGAGGTGCTCATCTCGCTCGCGCGCGTGCAGGACGCCGCCGGGATCCAGCACAACGGACACCTCGATATCAGCGCGGGGACGACGCTCACCGCCGTGGCAGGCGACGCCGGGATACGCGAGCGGTACACCGCTCTGGCGCAGGCCGCCGAGGTGGTCAGCACGCCGCAGCTCCGGAACATGGGGACGATCGGCGGGAACATCTGCCTCGACACGCGCTGCAACTGGTACGACCAGTCGCTGTTTTGGCGCACCGCCGAGGGCTTCTGCATGAAGACCAATCCCGACGTCGTCTGTCGCGTGGCGACGTCGAGCCCGAAGTGCCTGGCGGTCGCGAGCGCCGACACTGTGCCCGCGCTCCTGGCGCTCGGCGCGAGCGTGCATTTCGAAGATGCGAGCGGCGCGCGTGAGGTCCCGCTGGCGGAGCTCTACCGCGATGACGGCATCCGTCCGATGGCCATGCGCCAGGACGAGGTCCTGACCGACATCACCGTTCCGCACTCTGAAGGTTGGCGCAGCACTTATTTGAAAATGCGCGATCGGAACTCGTTCGATTTCCCGATCGCCGCGGTCGCCGCCGCGGTGCGGTGGGACGGCGCGACGGTGTCGGAGGCGCGGGTCGCGATCACGGCCCTCGGATCGCGGCCGGTCCTGGTCGAAGACGCCGCACGACCGCTGGTCGGCACGCGCCTCGACGACGTGACCATCGCGCTGGCCGCCGAAGCGGTGCACAAGGTCGCGCGACCGATGGACAACACCTCGGGCACGATCTCGCAGCGCAAACGCGCCGCATTGGTATTCACCGAGCGCGCGCTGCGTTCGCTGCGACCCGCCTAGATGCGAGCTGTCGCTGTCGTCACCGCGGCCGGATCCGCGGAACGGTTCGGCGGGAAGAAGCTGCTGACGCCAATCGATGGCGAGCCGCTTCTCGACCACACGATCGACGCACTTCTCGACGGCGGTGTCGCCGAGGTGATCGTGGTCGTCGGAAAAGATGCCCGCGCGGAGCTCGAGCGTGACGTCAACGCGATGCTCGACCCGCGGGTGCGTGCGGTCGAAAACCCGAACCCCGCGCGCGGGATGTTCAGCTCGATCCAGGAGGGCGTCGCGCAAGCGCAGGGCGACGCGATCCTGATCATGCCCGGCGACATGCCGTTCGTGTCACCGGAGACGGTTCGCGCGGTGATCGCGGCGTACGAAAAGAAGCCGGCGATCATTTCCCCGCGCTACCGCGGCAAGCGCGGCCATCCGGTCGCGCTCCCAGCATTCCTACGCGACGAGATTCGTGCGGCCGCCCCCGGCGCGACGCTGCACGACGTCATTCACGCTCATTCCGACATTCGAATCGATGTCGATGTAGAGGATCCAGGAATCAACCGCGACATCGACAAGCCAGAAGACCTGACCGGATAGGCGCGGGACGAGGGGCTCGCGCGCGCAGCGGGAGTCGACGACCCTAACGGGTCGTCGAAGGGACCCGCGAGCACGTGAGCCCGTCGGCCTGCGCCGATCCGGCCAATTACCGAAGGGTCGAAGGTGAAGGGGGATACTGGAAGCGATGCGAGAAATCTTCGCCCGGATGGCCGAGCTCGAGCGTGAGGGGCGTCGGTTCGCTGTCGCGACCGTGGTTCGCACGACCGGGAGCACTCCTCAGGTCGTCGGCGCGAAACTGCTGGTCGACGATCTCGGGCGACTCGTCGGCACGCTCGGCGGCGGATGCGTCGAAGGCGACGCGTTCGTCGAGGCCAAGCACGTCATCGAGAGCGGCGAGCCCTCGCTCCGTGAGTACGAGCTGACCGAAGAGCTCGCCTGGGATACCGGCCTCGTCTGCGGCGGCACGATGTGGATCTCTATCGAGCCGGGCGAGCGCGTGCTGCGGTTCGCGGGACGCGATCTTCTCGGCGACGTCCTCGCGGCTTCGGCGGGCGGAAAGCCCGTGGCCGTCGCGACGCTCATGCGCAAGCGCGGCAAGGACGTGATCGCCGCGGGCAAGCTGTTCGTCGAGACCGACGCCAAAGGCGGCGGCACCCTCGGCGACAACGCACTGGACGCGCGGGCGCGCGCGGCCGCGATCGAAACGCTTCGCCAGGGGACGGCGCGCTCCGTCGTACTCGACGAAGAAACCGAGCTCCTCGTTGAGCCTGTGATGTCGCGCCCGCGCCTCGTCATCGCGGGCGGCGGGCATGTCGGTCTCGCGAT
>DATCPK010000043.1:0-3354 GCA_036570125.1 Candidatus Limnocylindria bacterium | reverse complement strand
GGCCGCATGACGGTTTGGTCATTTGCGGAATCGATCTGGACGCTTGCCCAAAGGGAGCCGGCGCAGCGACCGACGTCTCTGGCCGTGATGAAGCCATCTTCGGAGCGACGGGACTCGTAGGGTTCTTCTGGCTAATGTTCTACTGGCCAATCGGGATGCCGAATCTGGTCATGTCGAAAACGAGAGGTGAAGCATGAGTACAGAGAACATAGGCGTCGCACGGCTCGATCGCGAGGCACTGCGGCGGTCGGTCGCGGCGAAGTACTCCGAGGTCGCGACGAACCCGGAGCTGGGCTTTCACTTCCATACCGGCCGACCGCTGGCTATGCGACTGGCTTATACGGCTGCGGCTGTCGACGGATTGCCGCCTGCGAACCTAGAGTCCTTCGCGGGTACCGGGAATCCCTTCTTGTTCGGCGACCTGCGCGTGGGTGAATGGGTCGTCGACGTCGGGTGCGGTGCCGGATTGGACACGCTCATCGCAGCGCGTCAGGTCGGCACGGCTGGCCGTGTGATTGCCGTGGACATGACCGCAGAGATGCGCGCGAAGACGGTACGCGGCGCGACGGAGATGGGCCTGACGAACGTCGAGGTTCGCGAGGGCTTCGCCGAGTCTCTTCCCGTCGACGACGGCTGGGCGGACGTCGTCATCAGCAACGGCGTCGTGAACCTCTGTCCCGACAAGCATGCGGTCTTCCGCGAAATGTTCCGGATACTGAAGCCCGGTGGTCGGATCCAGATCGGCGACATCCTGGTCCACAAGGAAGTGCCGCAAAGCGCGAAAGACGACATCGCACTATGGAGTGGCTGAATTGCTGGTGCTCTGCTGGACGCAGAGTGGCGCGTTCTCCTCGAGCACACTGGCTTCACCGACATCGTCATGTCGAACGAGGTCGACGTGTTCTCGGGCAGCAAGCATGAGAGCGACGCGCGCGACTTCGACACCCGCGGCGTCACGGTTTTCGCGCGCAAGGCTAATAAGTAGGCGCCAGTCTCGGAGAGATCCTCGAAAGCATGAGAGACTCTCGTCCCGCCTCACGGAGCATTGACCGCGTCGTAAGAGGGGCGGGCGGCGCCGACGGATGATCGGGCTGCGCGGGGCCTCGTAGAGTACGGGCCGTGGCGCCGAAGACCCGCTACGCCAGGACAGGCGGCGTCAGCATCGCCTATCAGGTTGTCGGCGAAGGTCCGTTCGATCTTATGTACGTTCCCGGATGGATCTCGAACGTCGAGATGATGTGGACGGAGCCGTCCTACGCTCGGTTGTTGACTCGACTCGCGAAGTTCTCTCGCCTAATCCTGTTCGACAAGCGCGGGACTGGTCTCTCGGACCGGGTCGCGAACGACCAGCTTCCGACGCTCGAGGAGCGAATGGACGACGTCCGCGCGGTCATGGATGCCGTCGGATCCGATCGCGCGGCCCTGTTTGGTCACTCCGAGGGCAGCTCAATGAGCATTCTGTTCGCGGCGACATATCCGCAGCGAACGATCGCGCTGGCGTTGTACGGGAGCTTCGCGAAGCGGCTCCGCTCGGACGACTATCCGTGGGCACCCACGCTCGAAGAGCGCGCGGAGGCCGCGGACGAGGTCGAGCGTGGGTGGGGCGAGGTAAGCCTCGCCTATTACGTTCCGAGCCGGGCCGGCGACGATGCGGTCGGCGCCTGGCTATCGGCCTACTTTCGAAGCGGCGCCAGCCCAGCCGCCGCGGCGGCCCTCCTCCGCATGAATAGTCGAAACGACGTTCGCGCGATCCTCCCGGCTGTGCGCGTCCCCACGCTTGTCATACACGCGAGCGGCGACCGCGACGCCAAGATCGACGAGGGCCGCTATCTCGCGTCACACATCGACGGGGCCAGGTTTCTCGAGATCGCTGGTGGAGATCACATCTGGTTCCTTTCGCCAACCGCCGACGATGTCGTCGATGCGGTCGAGGAGTTCCTTACAGGCGTGCGCCCAACTCGGGAGGTCGACCGTTTCCTCGCGACGGTACTGTTCACCGACATCGTCGGTGGTTCGATGAAGGCTGCGGATCTGGGTGACGCCGGCTGGCGCGAAGTCATCGAGCGGCACCATTTCATTGTCCGAACGGAGCTCGGCCGCCATCGCGGCGTGGAGCAAGACACCGCCGGCGATGGCTTCTTTGCCACCTTCGACGCGCCGGCCCGAGGCGTCCGCTGCGCACTTGCGATCCGCGACCGCGTCCGTGACCTCGGCCTCGAGATCCGCGCGGGGGTGCACACAGGTGAATGCGAGGTCATCGCCGGGAAAACCGGCGGCATCGCGGTCATCGTCGGCGCGCGCGTGCGAGAGCAGGCCGCGCCGGGCGAGGTGCTCGTAACCAGCACAGTGCGCGACCTCACCTCGGGCTCCGGTCTCGCCTTCGAGGACCGCGGCGCTCGCCAGCTGAAAGGCGTGCCGCGCGACTGGCATCTTTTCGCTGCGGGGTAGCGGCTTTCAGGTTCTACGCGATGCTGGCCCGGAGGACGGCGCGCATGCTCTCCGCGATCTTCGACACGGTGGTTGGGGACGCGAAGGGGTTGCGCAGGTGTTCCCGGCTGCGAGCGGAGCGGAAGACGGGACTCTATGCCCCTGATGGTGAAAAAACTCGACTCGTCCGGGACGACCGCGGATGGCTCCGGGCTGGCGGGCTGACCCATCTCTCCGAGTCGAATACAGTGCGTGGACTCTCGCGTGGAAAGGAGCAGCTAGAAATGCGAGGCCCCACTGGAATTATCGGGCTAATCGTCACGATCGTGGTCATCTTTCTGATCCTTCGCTTCCTCGGCCTCATCTGAGACAGCACCCTAAGGTCCGGCGCTGATGCTCGTTCCGCTGATCGAGTTCGAGGGATCAGCGCGCATCGGCGGCCGGGGGGATAACTGACAGGGGTCGTAGCCGGGGAACCGTGGCGGCAGGCTGCGGACACGCCTCCTAGTGGTGGGGGCGTACGGCCCCCCCTGGCCTCCTCCGTAGAGATCCGGGGCCTGTCGCGTCTACCTGGTTCCAGAGTCTTGCCTGCACGCTTGGCGGTCATCTTCGCGAGATATCGAAAGAAACGACGTGACAGTCTCAGTGGCAAGAGTCGTGGACATCAGTGCGACGCCGATCAGTCGACAAGTCACCTTTGCCCGAGGCTCGGACCGTATCGAGCAACGCAAGGGCGGCCCGGCCGAATGTCGTGGTGCAGGCACCTACATGGGTTGCACGGCGATCGTGACGGCGCCGGTCATGGTCTTCCTTGTTCGGGATCCGGCCAACACGGTGCACGCATTCATCGGCGAGGATCCACGAAATGGTTGCGCGCTCGAGTGGCTGCCTGAAAAACCCGAGAAACAACAGCCTGCGGTCTTCCGC
>DATCPK010000042.1:0-3138 GCA_036570125.1 Candidatus Limnocylindria bacterium | reverse complement strand
GCTCGTCGGAGCCCACCCCGAACGCGAAGGCGGAGTCGCCGCTCGCTCCCTTGGGCAATCCGTCCAGCGCCGTCTTCAGCGTTGGGAGCGGATCGATGACGAGCTTGTCCGGCGTGATCGTTCCGAAGCGCTTGTCCGCCGCGAGCTTCTTCGCCGTGTCGGGATCGATCGGCGCGATCGGCTTGTAGATGAGCGACTCGGCCTGCGAGCGGTTGCCCTTTGTTTCTGAGACCGCGAGGCGAATGCCGTAGTCGTCCACCAGGAAGGAGTGCGCGCCGATGCCGACTGACCCGGCGTCGCTCTCGACGATGTCCCAGATGGCCGCGAGGTTGACGCGCGTGCGCACGACGGCTACGACGACGTTGTTCGCGGCGACCGGGGATGAAAAGAAGAGCGCCGGCTTGTTCGTGATCACCGAGTAGGAGGGGTCGCTCACGTACGGCGTCCCCTTCATCGCGGTCAGGAAGTACTCGCGGAACGCGACGCTCGTGCCTTCGTCGGTGGGCACGGACGCCGCGACGATCGTTCCCTTGGGGTCCACCACGGCGACGGATTCGTACTCGGGTGCGCGGGCGGCGGCCGCCGAGAGCGCGGTGCGCGCGGCGGCGCGCGAGTCCTGATCGCCGAGGTTCGTGGCGTAACGGACGATGTCCGGGAGCTTGGCGACAAGGATGATGTCGCCGAGGCGGCTGGCCAGGTACGCGTCGATGGCGTTCGCAGTGGAAGTCGAGCGCTGGCGGATGTTCGTCACGCCCAGCGCGGTCAGGTCGTTACGTGTGTTGTGGGTGGAGACGACACTCACCAGAGCGATCGGGGCCACGCCAACAACGAGTAACGCGGCGAGGACCTTCTGCCAGAACCGAATACGAGGCCGACGCATACCGCTCCCCTGCCCTCGCGCGCCTTTTTCGTCCACCCGTCACGCACGAGTAAGCGCATCGTCGGCGCACTCAGCCGTCTGGCCTAGTCACCCCGTGCCACGCGCTCGTACCGGAAAGGTCCTAGTACCGCCTGGCCGCCAGGCACTACCATTCAGTCAAACAACACACGAAGACGTGCCCGCGCACGTGGAGGACAAGTGGCCAACGGAACGATCAAGAAGCTCGTCGGCGACAGGGGCTTCGGCTTTATCCAGACCGAGGACGGGTCAGACATCTTCTTTCACCGGTCGCAGGTGGAAGGCGACGCGTTCGATACCCTCCGTGAGGGTCAGAGCGTGACTTACGAGAAGGGAATGGATCCCCGCCGCGGCAAGCCGCAGGCGGAGAAGATCACTCCCGCCTAAGTCCGAGCCGGGAGGCTTCTGAAGCCCCCGCTTCGTTTCGCATCGCGTAGCAGGCCACGCAGGAGACGCTTCGACGTCTCTAGCCGCTCGCGGTCGTCCGCCGTCAGACCGGCACGCGTGGGGTCGAGACGCCACCAGCACTCGAAGCCCCAGAGGCGCTCGTCGCCCACGCGCAGCCGCGGAATACCCGCGCCGCTTCGGCGGGGGTCGCCCGTCTCGAAGTCGAAGAACCCTTCGAAGATCGCGGCCGCCCCGGTCCGGTCGGGCTCGCCCTCTCGACTGTCGAGCAGGATGACGCACGGCGTACCCGGACGGATCTCGTCTCGCGGTCGCTGGGGCCGCGGCCGGCGATCGCCGCGGGGCTGGGGAGCTCTGGGCGCGGGACGGCGATCGGATCGCGGCTCGATCTGACGCTGTGGGCCGCGAGCCGGAGCCGGCGACGAAGAGGTCGGCCGCGGCTCCGTCTTCGGCCGGCGCGGTCTAAATCGCCGCCGCCGAGGACGTTCTTGCACCAGAGGAGTTTAAGGGTCCACGCCGCTACCATCGACGTAGATGCGTGATGACGTGCACGACGTCTACGACGAGTTCAAGCACCAGTTGCCCGACATCGACCCTCAAGAAACACAGGAATGGATCGAGTCGCTCGACGCCCTGGTAAAACAGGGAGGAGGCGATCGCGCTCGGTTCGTCCTCTACAAGCTGCTCAAGCGGGCGCGGATGCTCCACGTCGGGCTGCCCCCGCTCACGCAGACCCGCTACATCAACACGATCTCACCGGAGCAGGAGCCCTACTTCCCCGGCGACGAGGACATGGAGCTCCACATCCGGCGCCTCATCCGCTGGAACGCGGTCGCGATGGTCGTCCGCGCGAACCACCACTTCGAAGGGATCGGCGGTCACCTCGCGACCTACGCCTCAGCGGCGAGTCTGTACGAGGTCGGCTTCAACCATTTCTTCCGCGGGAAGGACGACGGCGCGTCTGGCGATCAGATCTTCTTCCAGGGACACGCAGCGCCCGGCATCTACGCGCGCGCGTTCGTGGAAGGGCGTCTCACCGAGTCGCAGCTCGATCACTTCCGGCGCGAGGTCGTTCCGGGCGAGGGGCTCTCTAGCTATCCGCACCCGCGCCTCATGCCGGAGTTCTGGGAGTTCCCGACGGTCTCGATGGGCCTCGGCCCGCTTGCCGCGATCTACCAGGCGCGATTCAACCGCTACCTCCACCACCGCGGCATCAAGGACACCTCGAACTCCCGCGTCTGGGCGTTCCTCGGCGATGGCGAGTGCGACGAGCCGGAGTCGCTCGGAGCGCTGCACGTCGCGGCGCGCGAGGGTCTCGATAACCTGACCTTCGTGGTGAACTGCAATCTTCAGCGTCTCGACGGTCCGGTCCGCGGCAACGGCAAGATCGTTCAGGAGCTCGAGGCGGTCTTCCGCGGCTCGGGCTGGAACGTGATCAAGGTCCTGTGGTCGCGGGAGTGGGACGACCTCCTCGCGCGCGACGTCGACGGCGTGCTCGTGAACCGGATGGCCGAGACGACCGATGGCGAGTCGCAGCGCATGACCATCGCGGACGGCGCCTATATCCGCGAGCACTTCTTCGGGACGGACCCGCGCCTTCGCAAGATGGTCGAGCACTTGTCGGATGAGCAGCTGCGCACCCTGCGCCGCGGCGGTCACGACTATCGCAAGGTGTACGCGGCGTACCACGCCGCGGTCCGTCAGACCGGCGCGCCGACCGCGATCCTCGCGCAGACCGTGAAGGGATGGGCGCTGGGGCCGTCGGTCGAGGCGCGTAACATCACGCACCAGGCGAAGAAGATGAGCTTCGAAGAGCTCAAGATCTTCCGCGACCG
>DATCPK010000041.1:0-11028 GCA_036570125.1 Candidatus Limnocylindria bacterium | reverse complement strand
CCGCTCCAGTTGCGCTCCGGGACGATGATGTCGACGCTGCCGATTTCCCCGAGCGCGTCCGCGAGAGGGCCGAGCGCATCGGACTCGATGCCGTCGTCGTTCGTGATGAGGATGTGCTTGCGGTCTGCGGTCACTTGCCTCGCGCGCCGAAGCGCGACTCGCGGGCGAGACGCAGTGCTTCCCTCGCTTCGGCTTCGGCATCGCGCAGATCCGCAGCCGCCGCAGCATGCGCCGCGTCGGTCTCCTCGATGAGCGTCGACGCCTCGGTACGCCCACGGCGGCCCTGCGCGACCTGGAAGGCGTATCGCACGAACGTGTTGACGATCCCCGCGACCGGCATCGCGAGGAGCACGCCCCAGAACCCGGCGATGCGTGAGCCGAGGAGCAGGGCGAGGAACACGAAGATCGGGTGGATACCGATCGCGTTCGACATGATGCGAGGCCCGATCACGTTGAGCACGACCTGCTGCAACGCGATCGTCAGAACGAGGACCCAGATGAACACGTCCGGCGCGCCGAGAAGCGTGACCGCGAGAACGGGGATCTCGGCGATGATCGGTCCGAAGAACGGGATGATCATCGTGAGACCGGAAAGCACTGCGAGCACTCCGGCGAACGGCACACCGAGCGGGACCAGGATCATGAGGGTGGCGACGCCGTAGATCAAGCCGAGGATGAGCGAGCCGCGGATGAATCCGCCGAACGAGCGGTCCGCGCTCTGACGAAGGAGCTCGGCCTCGCTGCGAAGCTCGGGAGTCAGCGCGGCGATGAACCGCTGCCAGAGACGATCGCCGTCGATGAGCATGATGAACGCGATGATGAGAACGAGCGTGAAGTTGAAGAGGACGCTCGCGGTCGCAGAGACGAACCCGAGCGCGTCGGCCGCGGTGGACCCGGCGATCTGCGAGATCTTCGCGGGCACCTGACCATAGAGGTCCGTCACGTTGACCGGTAGACCGGCTTGTTCGAGGCGCTGCTGCAGCGCGACCACCTCTCGCGCGGCGCGATCGCCGTACTCCGGAGCGCGCACGATGAGGTCGTTGAGCTGGCCGACGAGTCCCGGCACCGCGAGCGCGAGGGTGCCGGCGAGAACCAACGCAATCCCGATGTAGACGACGACCACGCTGAGCGGGCGATTCAGGATCGTGCGCTGGTCGATCCGATTCACCAGCGGGGAAAGCAGGTACGAGAGGGCCCACGCCGCGACGAAGATGATCACGACGTCGGCGACGCGCGAAAGGACCTCGGTCAGATCGGCCAGGATTTGGAACGTCGCGAGGACGATGAGCAGCACGACGAGCGTCGTGATCAGCTGCCGCTCTCGCGTCGAGAGATTCACAGGCGAATGGTACTGACGGAATACCATGCTTCTCCGTGCCAGACGCGCGTTCCCTCATGGATCGCTACGCGTCGTATCTCCCAATCACCGACCGGACACCTCGGCTATCCCTCGGTGAGGGCAATACGCCGCTCGTGCGCGCTCGTTCGCTCGAGCGGGAGACGGGCATTCCTGAGATCTGGCTGAAGGTGGAGGGACAGAACCCGACCGGCTCGTTCAAGGATCGCGGCATGGTCGTCGCCGTCGCGAAGGCGCTCGAAGGCGGCGCCCGGATGGTGCTCTGCGCGTCGACCGGTAACACCGCCGCGTCGGCGGCCGCGTACGCCGCCCGGGCGGGGATGTCGTGCACCGTGATCCTCCCGGCCGGGCAGGTCGCCGCCGGCAAGCTCGCGCAGGCGATCGCCCACGGCGCGCACGTGGTGGCCGTTCGCGGCTCGTTCGACGACGCCCTCGCGGTCGTCCGGACGCTCGCGGAGCAGGGCGAGGCGGCGCTCGTGAACAGCGTGAACCCGGACCGGCTCGAGGGCCAGAAAACGGCCGCGTTTGAGATCTGCGAGACCCTCGGCGACGCACCCGACGCCCTGTTCATACCCGTCGGCAACGCCGGGAACATCACCGCCTACTGGAAGGGATTCGTGCAGGCCGCCGGGACCGGGATGGCGCGCCAGCGGCCGCGGATGTACGGGTACCAGGCGGAAGGCGCCGCGCCGCTCGTCAGCGGTAAGCCGGTCGCCGATCCGCAGACCCTGGCGACGGCGATCCGCATCGGGAACCCGGCGTCCTGGAAGGGCGCGATCGCCGCGCGGGATGAGTCGGGCGGGGCGATCGACGCGGTGAGTGACGCCGAGATCCTGGACGCGTACGGCTTCCTCGCCCGCTGCGAGGGCGTGTTCGCCGAGCCGGCGTCGGCTGCGGCGATCGCCGGATTGCGCAAGCGCGTGCGCGCGAAAGCCTTCGGCGGCGCAGAGCGGGTCGTCTGCGTTCTCACCGGCAACGGAATGAAGGACCCCGACCGCGCCCGCTCGCTCGCCGGCCCCATCGCAGAGGTCGAGGCCACACCGGACGCGGTCCGTGCCGCGTTGAGTTCCTAGCTGTGGGGGAGCTTCGCGTGCGGGTGCCCGCATCAAGTGCGAATCTTGGTCCTGGTTTCGACTCGTTCGCCATCGCCCTTCCACTTCTTGCCGAGTTCGACCTGCGGCCCGCGCGCACGTGGTCGGTCAGCGTCGATGACGATGGCCACGCGCAAGAGAACGGGAACGGCATTCCGACCGGCGACGACAACCTCTTCGTCGTGTCGGCGCGCGCGGCCGCCGCGGCGGCGTCCGAGGAGCTCGGCTCGTACCACGTAACGCAGCGCTCGGCGATCCCCGTCGGACGCGGGCTCGGCTCGAGCGCGGCGGCGATCGTGGGCGGCGTGGTCGCCGCGAACGCGCTCATGGGAGAGCCGCTCGATCGGCGGACGCTCCTCCGCGTCGCCAGTGAGGTCGAGGGGCACGCCGACAACGTCGCGGCGGCGCTGTACGGGGCGTTCACAGTCGCCCTTCCGAGCGATGGCGGCCCGGTCGCGACGCGCATCGCCTTCCCGCGCACGTGGCGAATCTGTCTCTTTATCCCGCGCGAGCCACTCGCGACTGAGACCGCGCGCGCCGTCCTATCGGATAGCGTCTCGCGAGCCGATGCCGTCTTCAACATCGCCCACGCCGCCGCGCTCCTCGCCGCAGTGCTGCGCTCGGACGGAGCGCTGCTCTCGATCGCCATGGCCGACCGGCTGCATCAGCCGGCGCGCGCGCATCTCGTGACCGGTCTGGCCGACATCATGGGAGCCGCCCGGGGTGCGGGGGCGTTCGGCGCGGCGCTCTCGGGCGCGGGACCCGCGGTGGTCGCGTTCGCGCCCGCGCGTCTCGCCGCGCGTGTCGTCGCCGCGATGGAGGAGGCCGCGTACGCCGCCGGCACGAGCGGACGCGGTCGCGTGGTCCGAGTGCGCGCCGCGGGCGCGCAGGTGCAGCGCTCATGAGGATCGCCGCGCTCCTTCTTGTGTGCACCGTTCTTGCGACCGCGTGCGTCGACAATCGCATCGTCGTGACCACCCCGACGCCGACGCCCGTGAGAACCACCGCGACGCCGACGGCGAGCGCCAGCGTGAGTCCGACGCCCAGCCCGACGCCGACGCCGACGCCGGTACCGACACCGCTCCTGTCAGCGCGTGGCGGCATCCTGGTGAAGGAGCCCCTCGCGAATACGAAGGTGCGCAGTCCGCTCACGATCACCGGCGAGGCGAGTGTGTACGAGGCCGCACTCGTCTGGCAGGTCACCGACACAGCGGGCCGCGTGCTCGCGAGCGGGATCACGACCGCGACGGCCGGCGCACCCGCGAAAGGGACGTTCTCGATCACGGCGACGTACCAGGACCCGCCGTCCGACATTATCGGATTCGCCGAGGTCTACACGCGCAGCCCGAAGGACGGGGAGATCGATGAGATCGTCCGCGTCCCCCTGATTCTCGCCGCCGCTCGCTGATGCGCCTCGCGCTCCTGGCGATCCCGGCGGTGCGCAGTGCGCTGTCGCTCGAGATCGGCCGCGACATCGAGTACCACCAGGCCCTCGCGAGCACTCAGGACCGCGCGCGAGCTCGCGCCGCTGCCGGATCAGCACCCGCCGTGGTCGTCGCGGACCACCAGACCGCGGGTCAGGGCACGCGCGGGCGCTCCTGGGACGCTCGACCCGGCACGAGCCTGCTGGCGTCGTGGCTCTTCCGCCCGGCCCCGGCCGAGCCCGGCCTTTTCGCTCTCCTCGCGGGCGTCGCGGTCGCGCGAGCCCTCGCACGCCTGGGGATGAGCGACGCCTCCCTAAAATGGCCCAACGACGTCGAGGCAGGCCAGAAGAAGGTCGCCGGCGCGCTGGCCCACGCGACCACTGATGGGGAAGGCGGTTCGCTGGTGCTGGGGATCGGTGTGAACGTGCATCAGCGGCTCGACGACTTCCCAGGCGAACTGCGCGCGACCGCGACTTCACTCGCGCTCGCCGGACACGCTGTGGATCGCCTCTCGCTGCTCGTGGAGCTCTCGCGCGAGCTCGAACGCGTGGCTCGGCCCGCCGAGCGGAAGGTCGCGCTCGCCGAATGGCGCACGCGCTCGACGTTGCTCGGGCGCGAGGTCGAGGTCACGCGCGAAGGAAGGCCGGTCGTGCGCGGCGTCGCGAAGGACATCGCCGAAGACGGCGCGCTGATCGTCGGCTCAGAGCGCGTCGTGGTCGGCGACGTGCGAGTGCTCGGATGAGCGAGCGATCCGTCATCGTCATCGACGGCAGCTCGGCGATGTCCGACGAAGTCCAGCGGGAGTTTCGCTTCCGCCTGCTGCCGATCCACGTCCTCTTCGGCGACGAGGACTTCACGCCCGGCGTCAACATGACGACCGCCGACTATTACGAGAAGCTCGTCTCGTCGAAGAAGCCGCCGACGACGGCGGCGCCGTCGCTCGGCGAATGCGTGGAGATCTATCGCTCGTTGGTCGCCGAGGGATTCAAATCGATCCTGGTGATCACGGTGATCAACGAGGCGTCGGTGACGCACACCGTCGCGAAGACCGCGGCGCAGCAGGTGTCCGGCGCGAAGATCGAGGTCGTCGACTCGCGCACCACGGCGGGCGGCATCACGCTCATCGCGACCGCGTGCGCCCGCATCCTCCGCGACGGCCGGAGCTTCGACGAGGCTGTCGCGATGGCGCGCCGGCTCGCGGGGCGCGTGCAGATCCTCGCGCTCATCGACACGCTCGAGTATCTGCGGCGCGGGGGGCGCGTCTCAGGAGCGCAGGCCGCCTTCGGCGCGCTCCTTTCTATCAAGCCGATCGTCGAGGTGAAGGACGGCGACCGCGTCCTGATCGACAAGGTCCGCACCCGCGAACGTGGCGTCGAACGCCTGAAGCAGCTCATCGAGGAGCGCGTGCCGCCCGGCTCGCGCATCCATGCTTGCGCGATGCACACCAATAACGCCGAGCGCGCTCATGTCCTCGGCGAGTGGGTCCAGGAGCGATTCCATTGCGTGGAGTACTGGACCGCGGAGGCCGGCCCCATCATTGGGACGCATACCGGTCCCGGCATCGCCGGGTTGTGCTGGTATCGCGAGGAGGACGCTCGAGCGTGAGACTCCGCAACCCGTTCGGTCGAAAAACGCAAGAGTTCCCGACGCATCTCTGGACTCAGTGCCCGAGCTGCGGCGAGATGCTATTCAACAAGCAGCTCGAGCGGAATCACAGCGTCTGTCAAAAGTGTGGACACCATTTCAAGCTCGGGGCGCTCGCGCGCATCGAGCTGCTCGCCGATCCGAAATCGTTCAGCGAGACCGACGCGGACATGGTGTCGTCCGACCCCCTCGGGTTCGTCGACAGCAAGCCCTACCCCGAGCGCATCGCGGCCGCCCGCGCCAAGAGCGGTCATAAGGACGCGGTCCTCACGGGCGACGCGCAGATCTCGGGCATCCCCGTCGTCCTCGCGGTCATGGATTTCGAATTCATGGGTGGCTCGATGGGCAGCGTCGTCGGCGAGAAGCTCACGCGCGCGGCCGAACGTGCGCTCTCGGAGCGCAAGCCGCTCGTGATCGTCTCGGCCTCGGGCGGTGCGCGAATGCAGGAGGGGACGATCGCGCTGATGCAGCTCGCGAAGACCGTCGCCGCGATCGCTCGTCTCGACGAGGCGGCCATCCCGTTCATCAGCGTGCTCACCGATCCCACGACGGGTGGAGTTCTCGCATCGTTCGCTTCGCTCGGCGACATCGTCCTCGCCGAGCCAGGCGCGCTCATCGGATTTTCCGGCGCGCGCGTGACGAGCGAGACCATCGGCGAGAAGCTGCCGAAGGGTTTTCAGCGCTCCGAGTTCCTGCTCGAGCACGGCTTCGTCGATCAGGTCGTCCCGCGCACGCAGCTGAAGGAACGCATCGCGTTCTTCCTGAACTCCTTCCGCCTCGCGGGTCAAGACCTGCGCTGGAGTCTTTAGCCCATGTCCATGCTCGATCGCATCGTCGGGACGCGCCGCGCCACCGAGGGCAACGGCCATCTTGCGGTCGAGGCCGGCCTCATCACCGACGCGACGCAGCTCGCGGCGGCGAGGCCGACGCCGTGGCAGACCGTCCAGTTAGCGCGGAACATCGCGCGACCGCACGCGCTCGACATCATCAATCGCGTGTTCGAGAAGTTTCAGGAGCTGCACGGTGACCGCTCGTTCCGCGACGATCCGGCGATCGTCGGCGGCATGGCAGAGCTCGACGGCCGGCCGGTCATGGTCGTGGGGCAGCAGAAGGGGTCTTCGACCGAGGAGAACATCCAGCGCAACTTCGGAATGCCGTACCCGGAGGGGTACCGCAAGGCGATGCGCCTCTACCGCCTCGCGCACAAATTCCATTTGCCGCTCATCACGTTGGTGGATACACCCGGCGCCTATCCCGGTCCCGAGGCCGAGGAACGAGGACAGGCCGAGGCGATCGCGTCGAGCATCCAGCTCATGACCCGCCTCGGCGTCCCGGTGGTGGTCGTCGTGCTCGGGGAGGGCGGGTCCGGTGGCGCGCTCGCGCTGGGCGTGGGCGACGTCGTGCTCGCGCTCGAGAACGCGACGTACTCGGTGATCTCGCCCGAGGGCTGCGCGGCGATCCTGTGGCGGAGCGCGAGCGAGGCCGAGCGTGCCGCGGTCGCCATGAAGCTCGCCGGCCCCGATCTCCTGGAAACGGGCGTCGCCGACGCGCTCATCCGCGAGCCCGCGGGCGGCGCGCACACCGATCACGACGCGACCGCTGCCGCCATCAAGACCGCACTGGTCGCGCAGCTCGACCGGCTGGCGCGCGTGCCGGTCTCCGATCTCCTGTCGCTCCGCTACGAGCGCTTCCGCGCATTCGGCACGTTCGTCGAACCGAACGGCGGCGCCGCACCGGCTCCGCCTGAACCCTGGTGGCGGCGGATCCTGAAGAACCCGTTGGAAAAAGGTGGCCTATGAGCGACAACGATCCGCTGCTCGGCCTCGTCGATGATCTGCTGAAGCTCGAGCTGCCGGAGGGCCTCTCCGCGGTGACGATCGAGGTCGAAGCGGATGGATTCGCCGTCTCGGTCTCGCGGCAGGGACAGACCGCGCGCGCGAGCGCGCCGGCGATCGCGCTCGAGGAAGCGGCCGTCGAAAAGACACAGCGCGTGCACGCCACGACGGTCGGCCTCTTCAGCGCTGCGCGCGAGTGGAGCAGCGGCGATTCCGTGGCGCGGGGTGACGTGCTTGGCGGGATCCAGTCACTCGGTCATATCGCCGAGATCAGCGCACCCGCGGACGGTGAGATCCGCGAGGTCCTCGTGACCGGCGGTGCGCCGGTGGAGTATGGACAAGCCCTTTTCGTCATCGCGCTCCGCTGACCGGATCGTCGTCAGCGTCCGCGAGTCCGGCGACGGCCACGTCGCGCTGGTCACGGTCAACGATCAAGAAACGACGACGCACCGCGTGCGCGTGTCGCGTTTCGAGCGCGAGCGCTATGGGACCGAGGACGTCGCCGACCTCGTGAGACGCTCGTTCGAATTCCTTCTCGAGCGCGAGCCGAACGGCTCGATCCTCCGTGAGTTCGACCTCTCGACGATCGAGCGGTTCTTCCCCGAGTACGCGCGCGAGATCCGGCGGAGCTAGCCGAGCAGCGCTGGAGCCGGCGCCTCGAGCCGCCTGAGCGAGCGCGTCGCGCGCCAGCCCGAGACGAGTCCGTAGATGCCGATCGCATGCACGGCGATCCCGAGGAAATCCTGCACGAGCACGAAGAGGAGGCCGTCGAGGGCATACAGCCCGATGCCGACCGCGTACCAGCCGAGACCTCCGCGCCGCGCCGCGCGCCCGATGAGAAGGAACCCGCCCGCGATGGCGATATCGATCAGGAACGCGTAGATCGGCGTTCGCAACGTACTGCTGGCGACGCGAGCGATCTCGTCGATCAGGTACGTCACGCCGAGGCCGACCGCGAGGCCCCACTGCGTCCCGGCCGCGTTGAGCACCGAGTTCAGGATCGAAGCGCCGCCGATCCAGTAGAACCACGCGCCGCCGGTGTTGCGGCGCTGCAGGAGCTGAAAGCGGAGCAGATCGCGGCTGCTGACGGTCCCCCCGGCCGTGTCCGGCGCGCCGGCCGCCGGCGCCGGTAGCGTGGTCTCCGTACCGAGCACCGGTTTGCCGTCGACGTGCAGCGTCGGCTGGTCGTTCGAGACGCGCGCGGTGTTCACCGTCAGGACGTGGCCCGCGAGACTCGTGACATAGCGGTCGGACTCTGGCGTCTGGTCGAATCGCTCGACACGTCGGCGGTCGACGGTGACACGCGCGCCGAGGAGCGGCGCCCGATCGACGAGAACCCGATGCTGGCGCCCGGACGCTTCGGTGACGGTCCACTCGGCGAGACGTGCCATGGCCGGAGATGATGCGCCCCGCGCCGCGTGCAACTCGGTAGCGGTCGCGTCTCACCAAGCGGCAATACGTAGACTCGGCGCCTTCATGGCCACCACACCTGTCGCTTGGGTCTTCCCGGGTCAGGGATCGCAGATGGTCGGAATGGGGAAGGACCTCGCCGATCGTTACCCGAGCGCCGCTCGCGTCTTCGAAGAAGCGAACGAAGCGATCGGCGTCGATCTCCGAACGCTGTGCTTCGACGGTCCGCAGGATGAGCTCGATCGCACCGCGAACACGCAGCCGGCTTTGGTCACGACGTCGATCGCCGCGCTGCGCGCCGCCGAGGAAGCGATGGGCGCTCCGCTGCCTGAGCCGGTCGTCGTCCTCGGCCACTCGCTCGGTGAGTTCAGCGCCCTCGTCGCGGGCGGCGCGCTCCGACTTGCGGATGCGGTGCGGTTGGTGCGCACCCGTGGCGAGCTCATGCAGACCGCCGATCCCGCGGGCGCGATGGCCGCGGTCATCGGACTCGATGCGTACGTCGTCGCGCGCGCACTCATCGGGACGCACGTAGTCGTCGCGAACGACAACGCGCCAGGGCAGGTCGTCATCTCCGGACCGCGCAGCGAGCTTGCCGGTGCCACCACTGAGCTGAAGAACATCGGCGCGAAGCGCGTCATAGCGCTCCGTGTCTCAGCTGCGTTCCATTCCCCGGCGATGCAGGGCGCCGCGCCGCGCCTGCGGGAGGCGATCGACGTCACTCCCTTCAGCGCGCTTCGCTATCGCCTGATCGCCAATGTCGACGCTCGCGTGCATGAACACGCGCGCGAAATGCCGTCATTGCTGGAGAAGCAGGTGTGGTCTCCAGTACAGTGGGTTGCGTCGGTCAAGCGGGCGCACGGGGAGGGCGCGTCCGCGTTCGTCGAGTTCGGCCCGGGCACAGTACTGACCGGACTCATCAAACGGATCCTCCCCGGCATGATCACCGGGAACGTTTCGGACGAGAGCACGCTTCGACAGTCGCTTCCGCTGTTGAAGGGAGATGCGCGATGACCCCGATCGAGAAAATTCTGATCGCGAATCGCGGCGAGATCGCGGTGCGCGTCATCCGCGCGTGTCGCGAGCTCGGCATCCAATCGGTCGCCGTATATAGCGAGGCCGACGCGCACAGCCTCCCCGTGCATCTCGCCGACGAAGCGATCTGCATCGGACCGGCGAACGCGCGCGAGTCGTACATGAACATTCCCGCGATCATGTCGGCCGCGCTCCTCTCGGGCGCGCAGGCGATCCATCCCGGGTACGGGTTCCTCTCGGAGAACGCCGACTTCGCCGAGGTCTGCAAGGACCACGGCCTCGTATTCATCGGACCGCCGCCCGACGTGCTCCGGCTCTTCCACGACAAAGCGCAGACGCGCACCGACATGAAGCGCGCCGGCATGCCGGTCATCCCCGGTTCCGAGGGACAGGTGCGAAATGTTGCCGAGGCGCTGCGGATCGCCGAGGCGATCGGTTATCCGGTGATGCTGAAAGCGAAGGCCGGTGGCGGTGGTCGCGGCATGCGCAAGGCGACGTCGCCGTCCGAGCTTCAGCGTTTGTGGCCGCAGGCAGCGAGCGAGGCGCGCGCATCGTTCGGCGACGACGGCATCTACGTCGAGCGCTGTCTCGAAGGCGTGCGGCACGTCGAAGCGCAGATCGCGGTGGACGAATCGGGCCGCGGCATCTGCCTCGGCGAGCGCGAATGCTCGATACAGCGACGGAACCAGAAGATGATCGAGGAGGCGCCGTCGGCCTCGATCAGCGAGAGCCTGCGTCAGGACATCGCGAAGCTCGCGGTCGATGCGGCTGTGCGCTCCGGTTACCGGAACGTCGGCACGTTCGAGTTCCTGGTCGACGCGCAGAACAAGCCGTACTTCATCGAGGTGAACTCGCGCATCCAGGTCGAGCACACGGTGACCGAGATGACGACGGGCATGGACCTCGTGAAGGAGCAGATCGCGCTCGCCTCGGGCGAGCTCCTTTCTATGAGCGAGGAGCAGATCTGGGTTCGCGGCCATGCCATCGAATGCCGCATCAACGCCGAGGACGCGGAGGCGAACTTTGCTCCCTCGACCGGTGTGCTCACGAGCTGGCTGCCGCCCGCCGGGCCGGGCATTCGTCTGGACTCCCATTGCTTCCAGGGCTACGAGGTCCCTCCGTATTACGACTCGCTGCTCGCCAAGGTCATCGCGTGGGGCCGCGATCGCCACGAAGCCGTCGCCCGCATGCAGCGCGCTTTGGACGAGTTCACGATCGTGGGGGTCACGACGAAT
>DATCPK010000040.1:0-13644 GCA_036570125.1 Candidatus Limnocylindria bacterium | reverse complement strand
CGCGAAGCTTCCGGCGGGGACCGAGCGGATCCTCTTCAAGACCCCAAATAGCGCGCGCTGGGGCGACACAACCGCGGGCTTCACCCGCGACTTCACGACGATCAACGCGAGCGCCGCGCGATGGTGCGTCGCGCACCGCGTGAAGCTCGTCGGGATCGACTACCTCTCCATCGAGCCGCAGGGCCCAGAGAAGGAGGGCTACCCGGTCCACAAGACGCTGCTCGGAGCAAACGTGGTGATCATCGAGGGCCTCGACCTTCGCGCCGTCGCGCCGGGTCAGTACGACCTGGTCTGCGCGCCGATCAAGCTCCTAGACGGCGATGGCGCTCCTGCTCGCGTCCTTCTGATCGAGCGATGAGCGTGACCACCGCATCGGTCAGATCGTCGACGTCGAACGGTTTCAAGATGAGGGCATCGGCGCCGAGCTGATCGGGCTCCTCGGTCGCCGCTCGGTGCGACGTGAGAAGGACGACCGGCGCTTCGGGCCAGCGCTCGCGCAGCCGGCGGACCGCCGCCCGGCCTTTCGTTGGGTCATAGCGAGCACCGAGATCGGTGAGAACGATCGCCGGATCGGTCACGCCGCCCGCTATGACGGTTTCGACCGCGGACTCGAGGCCGAGATCATCGAGCAGCTCGATCAAGAGCTCGCGCTCATCGGCGTCGCGGGCGATCACCACAGCCTTCCCCACGCGAACATGACAGCGCACGGTCGCCTCCACGTGAAGGTGTCGAAATCGGAACGTTTTGGACGACTCGCTATCGTCGGCGCGTGCTCGCGCCCAAGCTCACGGCGCGCCAGGCTCAACTCATTTCCCTCGTCGCTCGCGGCCTCGCGACCAAGCAAATCGCGGCCAAGCTCGGCGTCTCGGAGCGAGCGGTCACGGCGCGGCTTTCTCGTCTTTTCCGGGCTTACCAGACGAGCAACCGCGCCGGGCTCATCGCGTCCGTTCTCTCGGAGGCCGGGGTCGGCCTGGACGACATCGAGCGTCCGGACTGGCGTGGTGGCGGCGCGCGACCCGAGGTCGCGGAGACGACCGCCGCGTACGCGAACGCACCGTTCATGGTGTCGGTCACGCGCGGTCCCGATCACGTGTACTCGTTTGTGAACGCGGTCTCCGCGCGCGTCGCGGGCCGTGACGACCTCGTTGGCAAGGCCGTCGTCGACGCGTATCCCGAGCTCGATGCGACCTTCCGCGAGGCGCTCGACCGCGTGTACCGCACCGGCGAGCCGTGGTCCGTGGCCGGCGCACCCGCGCGCTTCACCCATCCCGACGGAACGCACCGCGACACACACTTGAACCTCATATTCCAGCCCATCCGCGACCGTGACGGAGTCATCGACGGGATCTTGCATATCGGTACCGAAGTCGAGGACTGACCAGCTGAGGCGACGCTGAAGTTCCGTTCGCCGACCCGACCGAGGGCCCCCGCGCGGTGGGGCACCGGCCGAAGGCCGGGGGGTCCGCCGCCGCGTAAAGAGGGTTTCGGTCGGGTCGGCGAACGAGGATCAACACGTACCATCCTTAGACATATGGCAATCACACAACGCCCGCTCGCCGTCCGTCGGGACCTAATCAAGATCTTCGGTGAGGATCGTCTCGTCGCGGTCATCCGGACGGGCAGCCCGCAGATCGCGCGCCAGGCGGCACACGCGATGAGCGAGGCCGGCGTGCGTCTTGTGGAGATCACGCTGACGGTCCCTGACGCGTTCGACATTATTGAGGAGCTCGCACTCGACGACGCGTTCGCGGCACGCGGTTCGATCGTCGGCGCGGGGACCGTCCTGTCGGGCGCCCAGGCGCAGCAGGCGCTTTCCGCTGGAGCGCGCTTCCTCGTCAGCGCGGTGCTCGTGCCCGAAATGATCGAGGCGGCCCGCGCGCGGGACGCGATGAGCATGCCGGGCACGATGACACCGACCGAGATGGTCAAGGCGGCCGAGCTCGGCGCGGATTTCATCAAGGTCTTCCCGGTCTCCGCGATCGGCGGTCCGGATTTCATCGCGAACGTACGCCGCGCCCTCATCCACCTTCCGCTCGTCGCGACCGGCAACATCGACCTCGAAGAGATCCCGGACTACTTCCGAGCCGGCGTCGTTGGATTCGGGATCGGTGGTCCATTGATTCGCACCGACCTCCTCGAGCGCGGCGACCTCGGCAGCGTGATCGCGAACGCGGAGCGCTACCTCAACGCGACCAGGCGCCCCGCGACGAACTAGCCATGCCGCGCGATCTTCCGCTCGGCAACGGCGACTATCTGGTCACTTTCGATTCGCGCTATCAGCTGCGCGACATCTACTACCCGAACGTTGGCCAGGAGAACCACACCGTGGGCGAGCCCTCGCGATTCGGCGTGTGGGTCGACGGCGTTTTCGCATGGACCGGCGACGACGGCTGGGATCGCCACATCACCTACGAGCACGAGACCCTCGTCGGCGACACGACGCTCGTGCACTCGAAGCTGGGTCTGAGCCTTCGCTTCCGCGACGCCGTCGACTTCGATCGGAACATCTACCTCAAAGAGGTCACGGTCGAAGACACCGTTGGGCGTGAGCGGCAGGTCCGCTTCTTCCAGCACTTCGACGCGCACCTCTATGGAAACGACACGGGCGATTCCGCGTATTACGACCCACGGAGTCAGGCAGTCGTGCACTACAAGGGCCGCCGCTACTTCCTCATCTCAGGTTCGAGCGGCGGGAGCGCATACGGCCTCTCGTCGTTCGCGATCGGTCAAAAGGACGCGCCGGGGAAGGAAGGCACGTGGCGCGACGCGGAGGACGGCGAGCTGTCGCGGAACCCGGTTGCGCAAGGGTCGATCGATAGCGTGGGTATGGTCGCCGTCACGGTCCCCGCAAAAGGCACCGCGACCGCCGTCTTTTGGATCGCCGCGGGGCAGGCCTACGAGGATGTCCGCGAGCTCGACAAGCTAGTGCGCGAGCGGACGCCCGCGTCGTTCCTCGCGCGTACCAAGGATTACTGGCGCCTGTGGGCCAACAAGGACGAGACCATCACCGAGCATCTGCCGGACGACATCAACGGTCTCTACAAACGGTCGACGCTCGTGATCCGAACCCAGGTCGACAACCGCGGCGCGATCATCGCCGCGAACGACTCCGACGTCCTCCGGTTCAACCGCGACACCTATTCCTATCTATGGCCACGGGACGGGGCGCTCGTCGCCGATGCGCTCGACCTCGCCGGATACGGTGAGGTCACGCGCCGCTTCTTCTTTCTCTGCGGCGATCTCATCACGCGGGAGGGCTACCTCCTCCACAAATACAACCCCGACGGCTCGCTCGGCTCCTCGTGGCACGCGTGGTCCACTCCCGACGGCCGTCTCGAGCTGCCGATCCAGGAGGACGAGACCGGCCTTCCGATCTGGGCGCTCTGGCAGCACTACGACCGCGACCGCGACATCGAGTTCATCCGCCCGCTCTATCGCAAGCTCGTGCGCACCGGCGCCGATTTCATGGCGACCTACCGCGAGCCCCGCACCAAGCTGCCCGCTCCGTCGTTCGATCTGTGGGAGGAACGCCGTGGCATCCACGCATTCACGACCGCCGCGGTGTGGGCGGGCCTCACGGCCGCGCGGAACTTCGCGGTCGCGTTCGGTCAGCACGAGCTCGCGAAGCGCTACGCGGTGGCTGCGCAGGAGATACGCGACGCCGCGCTCGTGCATCTCTGGGACGCCGATCGCAACCGATTCGTGCGCACGATCAACGTGCTGCCCGACGGAACGATCGTGAAGGACGCGACGATCGACATCTCGCTCGCGGGCCTCTTCCTCTTCGGTCTTCTTCCTGCGACCGATGACCGCATCCGCTCGACGATGCGCGCGATCGAGGATCGGCTCTCGGTGCGGACGCCGGTCGGCGGGATCGCCCGGTACGAGAACGACTACTACTTCCAGATCTCGTCGGACATCGCGAGCGTGCCCGGGAACCCGTGGTTCGTCGCGACGCTGTGGCTGGCGGAGCATCTCATCGCGATCGCTGAGAAACCGGCGGACCTCGACCGGCCGCGGGCGTACCTCGACTGGTGCGCGAGCCGCGCGCTCCCGTCCGGGATCATGTCCGAGCAGGTCCACCCATACACCGGTGAGCCGCTTTCGGTGTCACCACTCACCTGGTCGCACGCCGCATTCGTCAGCGCGGTGCAGCACTACGCGCGCCGCTCCCGCCTCATCAAGGATCGCCTCCGCGACCAGGTGAAAACCGCGGGGGAAGTGATCGTGTGAGCACAAAGCTCGCGTACCTGGCGGCCGTGCTCACCGCGACGTTGCTCGTCACCTGCGCCGCGCCGCCCGCGCCTCCACCGGCGACCTTGGGCGTCGGACTGCAGGCGTCGTTCGTCCTCGCGAATCCGGCCGGTCTTCTCGCGCTGGACAGCGGCGGTCACGCGATCGGTCGGATCGTCGACCTGCCGGCGCAGAGCGCGCCCGCGACGCCCGCGCTTAACCCCTCCGGCAAGTCGATCGTCTTCGCATTCACTGGTCAGCCGGACAAGACGAGAGGCTTCGGCTCGGACCTCTACACCGTGAACCTCGACGGCACGGGCTACAAGCCGCTCGTGCAGCACGAGGCCGACAACGTGTTCTACGCATCGCCGCGCTTCGACAAGGCGGGGAATTTCCTCTATTTCCACCGCCGCGCCGCGCTCATTCAGAACGGCGCGTACGTGGGAAACGAGGACTCGCTCGAACGCCTCGATCTTCGGACCGGCGAGCGCAAGCGACTGCTTATGGATGGAGCGGACCCCTCGATCTCACCGGCCGGCGATCAGATCGTTTACACCCACCTCACCCAGGGTTACCCCGACGCTATCTGGACCGTAAACATCGATGGCACGAACCCTCGTCCGTACTTCAAGACGAAGGACACCTGGTGGTACCTGCAGACGCCGCGCTTCGCACCGAGCGGCTGCGAGATCGTCTTCTCGGGGGCCGGGCACGCGGTCTCGGGATTGCCCTCGGCTCAGATCGCCGCGTCCGGCATTAGAGGCGCCGCGCATCTCACGGTCCCGTCCTTCCTCTATCTCGCGCCGTGCGACGGCACGAGCGTGAAGGAGATCGTTCAAACCTCGGACGACGTGGTGCCCGCGTGGTCGCCGGACGGAACGCAGATCGCATACGTCGGAACCGGTGCGTTCTTCGTGCTCGCCGTCGCGAGCGGGAACCTTCGCACGCTCGCTCAGGGTCAGGACTTCTTCTTCGGCGACCTCGTATGGCTCAAGTGAGCCGACTTTCGGGTCACTCGTCGATGCGCGCGAATCGGTAGCCGACACCGCGGACTGTCTGGATGAGCGTGGGCTCATCGGGTGCCGGCTCGATCTTGTCGCGAAGCCGCCCGACGTACACCTTCAGGTACTGCGTCTCGTAGCGGTACTCCGGTCCCCACACCCGAGTGAGTAAGACATCGTGAGTCAGCGCCTCGCCGGGATGGCTTGCGAGCTCCGCAAGCAGGTTGAACTCGGTCGGCGTGAAGTGGATGTCCGTTCCAGCGCGACGGACGCGCCGAGCGGTCATATCGATCGCGAGGTCGTGCGTCTCGATCGTCCCAGAGCGTGGCGCACGCGGCGCCGAACGTCGAAGCACGCTCTCGATCCGCGCAACGAGCTCGCGCGGCGAGAAGGGCTTCGTGAGGTAATCGTCAGCGCCAAGACGCAGCCCTCTGATCTTGTCCTCTTCGAGGCCCCGCGCCGTCAGCACGATGATCGGCAGGTCGGTCTTTTCGCGAACCTGCTCGAGCACAGCGAAGCCATCGCGCTTTGGCAGCGCGAGATCGAGCACGACGAGGTCGGGCCGCTCCGAGTGGATCATCGCAAGCGCCTCGTCGCCGTCCGCGGCCTCGACCGCGGTCATGTCCTGCCGCGCATAGGAGAGCGCGCTTCGCACGAGCGCGCGGACATCGGGCTCGTCGTCGACGATGAGGACCTTCACAACGCGAGAGGCAGAACCGTCACGAACGCGGAGCCACCGCCCGGATTCTCCTCGTACTCGAGCGTCCCGCCATGGAGCGTCACGAGCGATCGCGCGATCGCTAGGCCCAGACCCGAGCCCGCGGTCCCGTCCGCGTTCTGACCGCGGAAGAACTTGTCGAAGATGCGCTGGCGGTCCTCGGTGGCGATCCCCGGACCGTGATCGCGCACCTCGATCCGGAGCGCGTCTCCCCTCCGATGCGCCGCGACCAGGATCGGCGTGCCCTGCGGCGCGTAGCGGATCGCGTTGACGATGAGGTTGGCGAGTGCCTGCTGCATCTTGCTGCGGTCAGCGACGACGTGCGGCGGATCGGGATCGACATCGAGCGAGATCCACTGCCGCTTCTGCTTGGCGAGGATCGCGTGGTCCGCGACGACATCGCGCACGAGTGCGATCGCGTCGATCTCCTCTTTGTCGAGCGCGATGTGTCCCTCCTCGAGGCGGGCCATCTCGAGGAGCTGAGCGGTGAAGTCCTCGAGGCGGCGGACGTTGCGCTCCGCGCTTTCGGCGAGCTCGCGCTGGCCGGCGGTGAGGCGTCCCGGCCGCTCGCCCAAGAGCAGCTCGACAGCGCCGCGCACGACGGTGAGCGGGCTGCGGAAGTCGTGGGACATCGCGGCGAGGAACTCGCTCTTGATGCGGTCGGCCTGCCTCAGTGCGGCGGCCTCGACGGCCTGTCGCACGAACTTCTCGCGCTGTGCTCGAAGATGCTCGAGCTCGCGGAGGAGCCCCGACATCATGTAGGCGGCCAGCAGGAAGACGCTGACGTGAAAGGCGACGCGCCACGCCTCCGTGGTGAGACCGAACGTCTCGGAGCGATAGGCGGAGATCGCGACGTATGCGAGCGAGACGGCGCCCGCGGCGGTAAACGCGCCCGCGGTACCGAAGCGGAAGCCGCCCGCAATGATGATCAGACTGCCGACGACCCATGTGGTCCAGCTCGGGTCCGACGAGAAGACGAGCATCGCCGAGGACACGATGCCGATGTCGAGAACGAACATCGCACGAGTGAGCCGCTCGAAGGTCCCGGGCTTCGATTGCATGAGCCAGTAGACGACCGTGGCGTAGCCGAGCACGAACACGCCGAGGGCGACCAGGTACGTGGTGCCGATGTTCGGAAAGAACGGCCCCAGGAAGAAGATCAGAGCGGCGCCGCCCACCCGGGCCCAGTTGAAAGTGCGCTCCAGCCGCTCCACCACGGCCGCTAAGTTAGCGCGTGCGCCGCGGGTTGGACCGCTGCCGACGCCGGCTCAGGCTGCGCCACGCGGGCGTTGCGCCGCTCGTCATCGATCATTTCGATGAAGCAGTCCACCGCGCGCTCACGCCATTGCTTCCCGCGCTGCCGGACGAGCTCGGCGCGCACAGCGTCCCAGGCGAGACCCTTTCGATACGGCCGGTCGGTCGTCATCGCGTCGTACGTGTCCGCAACGGAGATCACGGACACCTCGATGGGCAGCTCGTCACCCTTGAGGCCGCGGGGATAACCGGCGCCGTCGTGACGCTCGTGATGCGAGAGCACGAGCTCGGCGCCTTCCCAGAATTCGGGAAGCCGGCGGAGAAGACGGTGGCCGATCTCCGCGTGCCGGCGCATCTCGCGCTGCTCATCCTCGGTGAGAGGACCGGGCTTCAGCAGCACGAGGTCGTTCGTACCGATCTTGCCGATGTCGTGCACGCGCGCGGCGTCGCGGATCAGCTCGACCTGCGAGTACTCGAGGCGAAGGCGCCGCGCGAGACGCTCGGCGAGAGCCGCCACGCGCTGCGAGTGGCCGTGCGTGTACGGATCGCGCAGGTCGATGAGGTCGGCGAGCTCGAGGATCGCGCTCTTCGTCTGCTCGCGGACGCGCGCGCTGTCGCGGACCGTAAGGAGCACGATCGCCATCGGCACCGTGAAGAGCACGAGCGTCCACGGCTGCGCCTGTGCGGCGATCGCGGCGAGGGCGCCAAGGACGAGCAGCGCCGCCTCGTAGGGCAGCAGGCGGCGGTGGAGGGTCCACCAACCCGCAAGCGGGTTGCGGCGCATCTGCAGCGCGACGACGACGTCGACGAGCGTGCTGTTGACGAGATACTTCGCGATCGCCGCGAGGCCGATGGCCCACGGCTCCCGGACGACCTGCGAGCCGGGACCCGCCACCAGCAGGAACACCGTCGCTGCCGCTCCGGTCGAGAGCACCGCTGTCGCCGCGTTGAATCCGCGGTTGTACCAGCGCTGGCGAACGCCACGGAAGTGAAGTGCGATAAGCGTCGTACCGCCGGCGAGGATCATCGAGTAGAACGGACCGAGGAGAAGTGCCGCCGCGAACGTCGCGGTGTCGTCGACGGTGATCTTCATCTTCACGGACAGATGGACCGGCCAGAGCTGCGCGACCGCCGCCATCGTCATGAGCACGGCGAAGAGGACCGTGTCGGTTGGCCGGAGATCGCCTCGGAACGCGGCGCTCGCGGGGAGGGCCGCCAGCGCCGTTCCGAGGACCGCGAGGATGAAGACGCGAAGAGGCCAGCGGAGTCGCGACACCGGGCTAAAGCCCGATGAGCGTGTACTTCACCTGCGTCATCACGTTCGACTTGCCATAGACCGTCGAGCTGAGCCAGAGAAACGTGCCGGTGACCTTCGTCTTCGTGTCGAACGAAGCCGATGCTTTGTAGGTCACCTTGACGATCACGGGGACACCGAGCGACAGCAGCCCGCCTGACGGGAGCACTCTGCTGATCTTTGCGGTCATCGGCACATTCGTCGGAAGAGACACGACGAGGGCGATCGCGTTCGTCGGCACCAGCAGCTCAATCGCCACCGGCTCCTTGATCGTGCTCGTGTAATTAGTGGGGAACGCCGTCGTGACGTCGACGATCGCGCCGTTTACGAGAAAAACCGGGTCCGACTCGCACCACTGCACCCCGGCGTTGGCGTCGAGACCGAAGACCAATGTCGAAAGAGCGAACGCGAACGTGAATGCGAGCTTGCCGAACGCGAACCTACGAAGCCGCCCCATCTATCCACCCCATGCCCATTTGATCGCGCGAACCCCGTACGAAGTGAGTACTTCGTGAGGATGAGTCGAGCGAGGGCACGATTCGTATCGCCGCAGTCGCAGGACACGTCAACAGAGAGTCCGTCAACGAGGGGTAAACGATTCGCTAGGCGCTCGGAGGAAGCGGATATCCGGCGAGCGCGGGCTCGCCGCGAAGACGCGCGTAGCCAGGCTTGATACGCGCGTAGATGATCGCGACACGTTCGTCGTATCCGACGAACGCGCTCTTCATCGCGTTTATCGAAAGACGCTCGACGTCCGCGAGCGTGAGACCGACGATTCGCGACAGCCGCTGGAATTCGTCGGAGAGCATGACATTCGACATGAGGCGGTTATCGGTATTCACCGTGACGCGAAAGCGCTGCGCTATGAAATGGCGAATCGGATGCTCCGCGAGCGTTGGTACAGCCCCGGTGTCCACGTTCGATGAGGGACAGAGCTCGAGCGGGATCCGCTTGTCGCGGACATAGGCGGCGAGCGGGCCGAGCTTCACGACCTTGCCTTCGCTGATCGCCATGTCTTCGACGAGCCGCACGCCGTGACCGATCCGATGCGCGCCGCAGTACTGGAGCGCCTGCCAGATCGACGGCGGCCCAAAGGCTTCGCCAGCGTGGATCGTGATGGAGAAGTTCTCGCGGCGGCAGAGCTGGAATGCGTCGATGTGCGCCTTCGGCGGATGCCCCGCCTCTTCCCCAGCGATGTCGAACCCGACGACACCGCGCTCGCGATTCGCGATGGCGAGCTCCGCCATCTCGAGCGAGTCGGTTCGATCGCGCATAGCGCAGATGATCTGGCGAAGAGTGATGCCATGGTCGCGCTCCGCGCGCTCGAACCCCCGTTCGACGCTCTGCACGATCTGCTCGAGGTTCAGACCCTGCTCGGTATGGAAAACGGGCGCGTAGCGAACCTCGGCGTAGACGATCCCGTCGCGCGCGAGGTCCTCGCCGGATTCGTAGGCCACGCGCTCCAGAGCTTCCTCCGTCTGCATGACCGCGATGGTGTGCGCGAAGCCACGCAGGTAGAGCGAGAGCGAGCCCGATGCGGCGCTCGCGTGGAACCACCTGCCAAGCTCGGTCGCGTCGGTCGTCGGAAGGCCCGCGTATCCCTGGTCGCGAGCGAGCTCGACAACGGTCACCGGCCGCAACCCGCCGTCGAGATGGTCGTGAAGCAGCACTTTCGGCGCGGAGCGGAGGGTTTCGAGCGGGATCACGGCGTGACTTTACCTCGCGGTCCAACGCGCGAGGAGCATTCCGATGGAGATCGCCGCGATCGCGAGCCAGAGCAGGCGGAGCGCTGACTCGGGCGCGCCGATGAGACGCGCGGCGTCGATCTCCTCCACGGTGCCGTCGCGGTACCGCACGGAACCGCTGACCTGGTCGGCCTTGCGCCGGATGCGGCGCACCGGCGTCGAGAGCCGCCGCTGCGCGAGCGAAAGAAGCGACGCCCCCGCCGCCGCCGCGAGTGTTGCCAGCAGCGGCGCACCGTTGGCCAGCGCACTTGCGATCACTGGGAAGCCACCCCACGCGAGTGCGAATCCGACATCCGAGTGGACGATCGGCACTTCGAGCCCATACGAAATGACGAGCGCCGCACCGACGATGACGAGCACTGAGAACCACGGACCAAGCTGCGACGCCGCGATCACGCCAAGAGCGATGGCGCCGATGAGGGCGAGGGATCCCAACGCGAGCAGGACGCTCGATGGAATGCGCGTGCCCAGAGGCCGACCCTGAAGTTCATCGAACGAATGGGATGCAACACCGACCGCGAGGAAGAACGCAACCACTGAGCCGGCAACGATTCGCGGTTCCGGCATCGGAGCCAACGCTGCGCCAAGCAGCACATAGGAAAGGTGCCAAGCGGTGTACGGCGGGTGCAAGAGAGTCCAGTAATCGCGCCAGCTTCCGGGCCGGAGTGCGTAGAAGGCCGCGCCAGCGGGGGCCGACGCGACCGAGGGCCCCCGCGCGATGGGGCGCCGGCCGAGGCGTCCGAGGCCGGGGGGACCCCGTCGCGAAGAGAGGGTTTCGGTCGCGTCGGCCCTCCTCGCGGTCATTACGACCCCGGCGCCGAAACTCATGCGCGTTACTGCGACGTCGACAAGCCCGGCGTCACGCCAGAGGCGGTCAACGATGTGCTGCGGGTGCGCGGCGTTGAAGCGCTCGATGCTGCCACGCAAGAAGGCGCCGACGCTCGCCCATTGCGGTGAGATCGCGCGGCCGATCAGCGGCAACCCGATCGATGTGTAGATGCGCCACATCGCTCGGAGCAGCGGATTCGGCGGCACGCCAAAGTCGAGCGTGACGATTCGCCCACCCGCTCTGACGACTCGAGCAAGCTCGTGCATCGTCGCAGCAGGGTCGTCCACATAGCGCAGCAAATATGTGAAGGTCACGTGATCGAACGAGTCGTCCGCGAACGGCAGCGATTCGGCTCGGGCGCGGACGAGAGGGATGTGTCCATTGCGAGCGGCGGCGGCCGAGAGCATGTCGGAGCTTCGGTCGAGCCCGACGACCTCGCATCCGTAGCGTTCGCTGACCGCGCGCGCGACGAGCCCGGTGCCCGTCGCCACGTCGAGCACGACATCGCCGGGCTCGGCACGCAGCGAGTCGACGAGGCGGGCGCGCCAACGTGCGTCCTGACCGAATGAGAGGACCGCTCCGGCCCTCTCGTACGTGGCTCCGATCCCGGCGAAGATACGGCGCGCGTCGTCGGGCGGAGAGGAGGGCATGGCCCTCTAATTACGCACGCACCGCGCGGCGCGGATCGTCGCCCGGTGCGATGCGCCAGCCGGAGCGGTACGGAGCTCCGAACACGATGTCGTCGGGACGGACCGGCACGCGGTTGAGCTCCTTCCCCGTCGCGGCGCGGATGGCGGCCACGATCGCGGGCGTGCTCGAAATCGTCGGCGGCTCGCCCACCCCCTTGGCGCCGTATGGCGCGTCGGGATGCGGATGCTCGATGAGCTCGGTCACGACCGGCGGCATGTCGAGGGTCGTCGGCAGCAGGTAATCGGTGAACGACGCGTTGCGCACGAGGCCGTCGCGGAGAATCACCTCCTCCATGACCGCGAGCCCGAGGCCCTGCGCGATGCCACCTTCGATCTGACCGACTACGGCGACGGGATTGATCGCCTTGCCGACGTCCTGCGCGGTCGCGATCTGAACGACCTTCACAAGCCCGGTATCCACATCGACGTCGACGACGGCGCGATGCGCGGCGAAGAGGAAGGCGACGTGCCCTTGGTTCTGCGTCTTCGCGTCGCGCGGTTCGGTGTCGCGATGGCGATGCGTGACCGTCTTGTCGATCGGCTCATCGAGAAGTGCTCCGAGATCGTCGGGGGACCGTCCCGCCTTCCGCGCTCGCGCGAGGAGCTCGGCCTTCACCTCACGACATGCCGCGAGGACCGCGCCGCCGGTCATCCAGGTCTGACGCGATGCCGACGACGATCCGGCCGAGCCGATCGTGGTGTCTGGCCGATCGACCTCGACGCGCTCGACCCCAAGCTCGGTGCGTGCGATCTGCGCGCAGACGGTCACGATCCCCTGCCCTACCTCCGCCGCGGCGGTGTGCACGTGCGCGATCGGACCCTGCGCGTCGCGCGCGAGCCTCACGCGCGCGGTCGAGAAATCATCGAAGCCGTGCGAGTAGCACACGTTCTTCATTCCGGCGGCGAAACCGACACCGCGCCGCACGCCTTCACCGTGCGTGAGGTTTCCCAGTCCGCCGGGAAGCGCGATCGGGTCCGTCGGAATCGCGCCGTCGGGCATGGCGACGTCGGCGCACCGGCGGATCACGTCTGCGACAGGCGCGCTTCCCTCCACCGGCTGACTGGTGATGATGCGGTCGCCGTTCTGAAGCGCGTTCTTCTCGCGCAGCGCGATGGGATCCATGTCGAGCGCCGCGGCGAGCCTATCCATCTGCGCCTCATACGCGAAGCACGACTGGACCGCGCCGAAGCCGCGCATCGCGCCGGTCGGCGGGTTGTTCGTGTACGCGCCGACCGCGTGCACCCGCGCGTTCGGGACGCGATACGGTCCGGCCCCGAAGCACGCCGCGTTCGCGACGACCGCCGGGCTCGACGAGGCGTACGCGCCGCCGTCGAGCACGACCGTCGCGCGCACGAATACGAGCTCACCGTCCTTCGTCGCCCCGTGCGTGTACCAGAGCTTCGCGGGGTGCCGGTGAACGTGCCCATAGAAGGATTCCTCGCGTCCGTAGGTCATGCGCACCGGGCGTTTCGTCGCGAGCGCGAGCAGGCAGGTGTGGATCTGGAGCGTGACGTCCTCCCGCGCACCGAACGCGCCGCCGACGCCGGCCAGGACGAGATGGACCTTCGATTCGGGCAATCCCAGGCACGGCGCGATCTGACGCAGATCCTCGTGAAGCCACTGGGTCGCGATGTGCAGCTCCACGCCGCCGTCCTGTCGCGGGATCGCGAGGCCCGCCTCCGGTCCAAGCGCGGCCTGATCCTGCATACCGAGCTCGTACTCGCCTTCGACGACGACGTCCGCCTTCGCGTCGGGATCGCCGTGCTCGACCAGAACGTCCTCGATCACGTTCCCGTTCTGATGGATCTTCGCGGCGTCCGGCTGCAGAGCCGCGACCGGATCGGTGATCGGCGCGAGCGGCTCGTACCGCACCGCGATCC
>DATCPK010000039.1:0-2973 GCA_036570125.1 Candidatus Limnocylindria bacterium | reverse complement strand
GGACGAGCACCACGTCGTACACGGGAGAGCACGGATAATGGCACGCGCCCGATGACGCCTCTCCAGCGCATCCGCGAGGACCCCGAGAAAGTGCGCGACATGCTCGTCGCGCGCGGGTTCGACGCGCCCCTCGACCAGATCATGGAGCTGGACCGAAAAGCGCGTGATCTTCGCGCCCAGGTCGAGTCGCTCAACGCCGAGCGGAACAAGGCCAGCCGGGGCGGCCCGCCGACCGACGAGGTGAAGGCCCGCATGCGCGAGGTGGGGGAGAAGATCAAGTCTCTCCAGACCGAGCTGACCGCGCTGGAGGCCGAGCGCGACGAGAAGCTGCTCTGGATCCCGAACGAAATCGACCCGCGAGCGCCGCGCGGGAAGGACGAGCACGACAACAAGGTCATCCGGCAGGACAAGCCGAAGTCGCTCGAGCTCGCGCCGCGACCGCATTGGGAATTCGGCGAGGCGCTCGGGATCCTCGACATCCCCCGCGGGACGAAGCTTTCAGGCTCGCGCTTCTATGTGCTGCGCGGTGCGGGAGCGGCGCTGCAACGCGCGCTCATCGCCTGGATGATCGACCTCAAGATCGCCGCCGGCTTCACCGAGATCTACCCGCCCTTCGTCACGCGTCGCGAGACGCTCATCGGAAGCGCGCACCTGCCGCACTTCGACGAAAATCTCTACCGCGACGAGGACGACGACGTGTGGCTCGTTCCGACCGCGGAGCCGCAGCTGGTGGGCCTGCATCGCGACGAGACCCTCGACGCCGCCTCGCTGCCGCGACGCTACGTCGCGTACACCGCGTGCTTCCGCCGCGAGCACATGAGCGCGGGCCGTGACGTGCGTGGCATCAAGCGCGGGCATCAGTTCGACAAGGTCGAGATGGTCGTGCACAGCGCGCCCGAACAGTCCGGCGAGTGGCTCGACAGGATGACCGCACTCGCCGTCGAGGTGCTCGAGAAGCTCGAGCTGCCGGTACGGGTGACCGAGCGCTGCACCGGCGATCTCGGATTCACGGCGATGCGCGGGTTCGACGTCGACGCGTGGGGCCCGGCCGCGAACGAGTGGCTGGAGGTCTCATCGGCGTCGAACTGCGGCTCGTTCCAATCGGAGCGTTCGAACATCCGCTTCCGCCGCGAGGCCGGCGGAAAGCTCGAGCACGTCCACATCCTCAACGCATCAGGGGTCGCATTGCCTCGTCTGATGATCGCGATCATGGAGAACTACCAGCGCGCGGACGGCTCGCTCGAGATCCCGAAGGCGGTTCGTTCCTACATGGGTGGCCGCGAGAAGATCGCGCCCGGAGAGTTCACGCTCTAGGCGGACTGCGCCTTGCCTTCCAGGTCCAGCTCGGCGATGCGACGCCGGGTGCGCTCCGCGAGATAGGTCGGTCCGTTCTTCTCGAAGACCGCGAGCGCCTCGGTGCATTCGTTGCGCGCACCGGCGACGTCGCCATGTGCCGCGAGCAGTCGCGCCGACGCGGCGCGGATCTCCGCGCTCGCCACAGGAAGTCCCAGGCGGAACGCGTGCTCCAGGCCTTCGGTCCGACGCGCGTCCGCGACGACGAGGTCATCGCTGGCGCATGCGACCTCGATGAGCGTCGCCGCGATCCCGGCACCGCAGCGGCGACACTCGTGTTCGACCGCGGCGGCGTGTGCGGCCGCCGCGTTCTGCCGCGCATCTTCGAGCGAGCCCTGATAGAGAGCGAGTCGCGCGAGCTCGGCGGCGATCCGCGGCGCGAGGTGCGCCCGCGCCGGCGATCGCTCGGAAACGGCGCGCGCCTCCGACAGTGTCGTCGCCGCGGAGATGAAGTCGCCGCGCTCGATGGCGAGCGAGCCCAGCACGAGCAACGTCGATGCGGGGTCGGCAGGCTGCGCGCCCTGCGCCAGGGGATCGGCGAGCCCCAGCGCGCGCCCCAGAGTTGCCTCGGCCTCGGCGAAGCGGCCGAGTCCGAAGAATGACCGACCGAGAGCGCGGAGCGCGCCCGCCTCGCCGGAGATGTTTCCCAGTCGCGACTCGGCGCCGAGAAGCTGATGCGCAAGATCCTCGGCCTTCGCCAGCTCGCCGCGGTCGAGCGCGGCGTAGGTCAGCAGCGCGAGAGCGCGGGCCAATCCGGAGAGATCGCCGATCGCCGTGGCGTGCTCGACGCATCTCTCGGTCGCGCGGAGCGATTCCTCGGCGGATCCCGAATCGGCGGCGAAGATCGCGACGGCTTCCTCCGCGGCGAGCGCGAGACCCCCATCGTTCGCGGCGAGCGCCTCCTTCACCGCGGTCTTCCCGACGGCGAGGGCCTCGGCCGGTCGCTCGTCGGAACGCGCGAGATACGCCTTCGCGAGAGTGAGCTCCGCCCGCTCGCGGCCCTCGGCCGGGGTCAGGCGGTCCGCCTCGGCGAGATGCTCGGCCGAACGCTGCGTCTCGTGCGCGCGCGCGGCGAGCTCACCCGCACGACGCCGAAGCGCCGCGCGAACGACATCGTCGGAAAGCGGCCCGCTGAGCGCGTCCTCAGCGATCGCGAGCGCGTCCTCGTGTCCGAGCGCGCGCGCCGCATCGCATGCCTGCACGAGCGCCCGGGCGCGTTCCGATGGGCCGCCGCCTGGAAGACGCTCGGCGAGACGCGCGGCCGCGCGATAGTGGTGCAGGCCGTCGGTGAGCGCGTGGAGCGCGACGGCGCGGTCGCCCGATCGCATCGTGTAATCGATCGCGCGCGTGACGTGCGTGGACTCTGCGAAGTGATTTGCGAGAAGCTCCGGCTGCTGGACCGCGACCTCGGGCATCACGCTCTCGATGACCTGGCCGATGCGGCCGTGAAGATCTTCGCGGTTCCGCTGCGAGATCGAGTCGTACACGAGCTCCCGCAGCCGCGATGGCCGGAAGCGGTAGTCGCCATGGCTTGCGAGCTCGAGCAGGCCGCACGCGCAGAGGCTCGCGAGTGCCGCATCGACGTCGAGGTCCTGGCCGAAGAGCGCCCGCAATAGGCCC
>DATCPK010000038.1:0-2794 GCA_036570125.1 Candidatus Limnocylindria bacterium | reverse complement strand
TGGACATCGGCGACGTCTCGAAGCGCGCGCACCTCCGCGAGGTAGGGGCGATGCACCGCGAGCAGCGCTGCGCCGAGCGTCGCACCGCCGAGGTCTTCGCGCGGGGCCAGCAGCACGTCGAGCAGTGACGCGCTCCGTTCGTGCATCGCACGGCGTGCGCAGATCTCTCGCGCCAGGGAGTACCCATTCGTGTGCAGGCCGGTGGAGGGGATGCCCACGAGCGCGTCTCCCTCGCGAACCCGTTGGGGCCCGAGGATCCTCTCGCGATCGACGGCGCCGACGAGAAAGCCCGCCAGGTCATACGTGTCCGAGGCGTACATCCCGGGCATCTCCGCGGTCTCGCCACCGAGGAGCGCGACACCGAAGCGCGCGCACGCATCGGCCATCGCACCGACGACTCGCGAGAACACGCCTGGATCGATCTTCGAAGTCGCGAAGTAGTCGAGGAAGAAGAGCGGTTCGGCGCCCATCGCGAGTGCATCGTTCACGCAGTGATGCACCAGATCCGCGCCGACGACTTCATGCCGATCGAGGAGACGTGCCAGCTCGAGCTTCGTGCCAACGCCGTCGGTCGTCGCGACGAGCACCTTGTCGGCGCCGGGCGACGCGAAGAGTCCGCCGAACTGGCCGACCTCACCGATGACCTCCGGCCGCCTGGTGCGAGCGATGCGCTCCTTCACCTTCGAGAGCGCGTCCTCGGCGCGCGCGATGTTCACGCCGGCGTCGCGGTACGTGAGGCTCACGCTTTCACCGGCTCGGCCTCGAGCGAATCCTTCGCGAGCTCGAGCTGGACCGGCACCAGATAGTCGCCGGTGAAGCACGCCGTGCAGAGATCGCCTTCGGTCCCACCCGTCGCTCGGACCATTCCGTCGAGCGAAAGGTAGCCGAGCGAATCCGCGCCGATGTGCTGGCGGATCGCCTCGATGTCCTTGCGCGACGCGATGAGGTCGTCGCGGCGCGCCATGTCCACGCCGAAGAAGCATTGATGGCGGATCGGCGGCGAGCAGATGCGCATGTGCACCTCTGTCGCGCCGTGCGCGCGAAGGAGCTCGACGATCGGGCCGCTCGTCGACCCGCGCACGATGGAGTCGTCGACGACCACCACGCGCTTGCCGTAGAGGACGTCGTGAAGTGCGTTGTATTTCAGTGCGACCCCTTGGCGTCGCAGCTCCGGCGACGGTTGGATGAACGTGCGGCCGATGTACCGGTTCTTGATGAGACCCTCGCGGAAGGGAATGCCGCTCCGGCGCGCGTAGCCGACCGCGGCGGGGATCGCGCTGTCGGGCACCGGGACAACGACGTCGGCCGCGGCCGGATGCTCGTCCGCGAGGGTCTCGCCCATGCGCGCGCGCGTCGCGTACACCGAGACGCCCTCGAGATCGCTCGCGACGGACGCGAGATAGACGTGCTCGAACACACAAAGCCCGCGGCGATCGGCGGCGAAGTCGGCGACCGTCACCGGACCGCGGTCGTCGATGCGCAGAACTTCGCCCGGCGCCACGTCGCGGATGAATTTCGCACCGACCGTCTCGAGCGCGCAGGTCTCGCTCGCGACGAGCCAGGCGTCGCCCTTACGGCCGAGGCAGAGGGGGCGCACGCCGAGTGGATCGCGCACGGCGTAGAGAGCCGACGGCGTGAGGATCACGAGCGACCACGCGCCCTGCAGCTTGGGCAGACCGCGCGCGAGACGTTCGTCCCACGTCGCGCCGTCCTCGCGCGCGATGGTCTGGGCGATGACCTCGGTGTCGCTGGACGTCGTGAACTGGGCTCCGTCGCGCGCGAGACCCTCGCGCAGGTCGCGCGCGTTGATGCAGTTGCCGTTGTGCCCGATCGCGAGCTCGCCGAGCTCTTCGTCGCGCACGACCATCGGCTGCGCGTTCTGAATGCGCGAGCTGCCGGTGGTCGAGTACCGCGTGTGCCCGATCGCGGCGCGGCCGCCGAGCACGCCGAGGTCGGGCTCGCTGAACACCTGACCGACGAGGCCCATGCGCCGGACGATCCTCATGTCGCGGCCGTCGGTCGCCGCGATGCCCGCTGACTCCTGACCGCGGTGCTGGAGCGCGTACAGCGCGAAGAATGCGAGACGAGCGGCCTCGGTCTGATCGGCTCGCTCCGGATTCCAGATGCCGACGATGCCGCACATCTAGGCGTCTCTCCCCATCGCGCGACCGAGCCCGCTTGCGTGCGCGTGGACGAGCGCGCTTACCGGAGTCCCGAGGACCGGCGCGACCTCGAGCAGATCTCCGCCGATCGTCCCAAGAGTCCAGAGCGGAACATCGTTCTCGCGTGCGAGCGCACGCACGTCGTTGTCGCGCGCGGGATCTATGACGAGGACGATGCCGGACGGCCCTTCGCCGAAGAGCGCGACGCGCTTGTCGATCCCGCGGATCGCGGGGAGCGTGACCTTCATGCCGATCCGATCGCGGATCGCCAGCTCCGCGAGTGCGACACCAAGACCGCCGGCGTCGCGGTCGTGCGCCGCGCGGATCGCGCCCTGAGCGTGCGCCGCGAGGACGAAGCGCTGCAACCGCGCCTCGAGCGCCAGGTCGATCGCGACGGGTCCTTCGTGGATGCCGTGCGTCGCGCCGTACGCGGATGCGCCCAGCGACACTTGTGCGCTACCCGCGAGGAGGACGAGGTCGCCGGGCTTTCCGCTCGTCGGCGGGATGTGCTTCGTGACGTCGGCGAGCTGGCCAACGGCCCCGATGACAGCGGTCGGCCAGATGTCGGCGCCATGGGTCGCGTTGTACAGCGACACGTTCCCGGAGACGACCGGAACGCCGAGCGCGTCGCA
>DATCPK010000037.1:0-2032 GCA_036570125.1 Candidatus Limnocylindria bacterium | reverse complement strand
GACCGTGCCCTCGTCGACCTTGAGAAGGGGTGGGGTGCCGCGCGCGCCGCAAGGCTCGGCAGGCATCCCTAAGTCGAGGTTGACTACCCGAGCCACTTGGGCTGAGTGAGGCTGAACCAATTCCCGGAGTCGTCTCGGAAGAGCGCTTCGATCCCGTACGGCCGTTCGGCTGGTTCCTGGAGGAACGTGACGCCCTTCGCCGACAGCTCCTCGAACGTCTTCTGGCAGTCGGCCGTCTCGAACACCCCGCCGCCGAGCGAGCCCTTCGCGACGAGCGCGCGGACCGCCTCCGCGTCCTCTGGACTGAACATCGGCGGGGCGGGATAGGCGAGGAGGATGTTCAGGTCCTTCTGGTCCTTCGGGCCGACCGTGAGCCAGCGGAAGCCGTCGAGAATGGCGTCGTTACGAAGCTCGAACCCGAGGGTCTCGGTGTAGAACGCCTTTGCCCGGTCCTGGTCGAGCACGAACACGTTCACGTGGTTGAGGCGGCTGATCATCGGTGCTCCTTCGGCTGCGGTTCTTGGTGCACCGTAGCCGGGCGCGGGTGTGCCGTGCTTCTTCCCGATTGCTCTCCGTCCGGGTGCGGTCGCGTCCACATCAGCACCACGCATCCGGAGATCGGTGGGACGCCCGTCCGCGCGACCGCGTCGTCGCGGTACTCACTCGGCGACCGACCGACGAGGTCGCGGAAGCGCGCGCTGAACGAGCCGAGGCTCGCGAAGCCGACCAGAAAGCAGATCTCGGTGACGGAGAGGTTCGCGGTTCGCAGGAGGGTCTTCGCGCGCTCGATCCGGCGTCTCGTCAGGTATGTGTGGGGCGTTTCGCCATAGGCCGCCGTGAACGCGCGAGCGAAGTGAAATCGGGAGTAGCCCGCTTCGCCGGCCATCGCGTCGAGGTCGAGCGGCTCCGCGTAGTCGCGATCAATGAGGTCGCGAGCTCGCCTTAGCGCGGGCAGGAGGAACAGCGCGTTCTCGGTCATCCACGTCACCCGCATGCCGGACCGGAGCGGGACAGCGGCTTGGCACGCACCCGGCTGCGCACTACCGGGACGTCGAGTCGATGACGATCGCGACGCCGGTGATGCGCGCGAGGTAGCGGCATCGTGCGCTCCGCATCAGGAAGGGACGACGTTGACGAGGCGTGGCGCGCGGACGACGACGGTCCGGATGCCCCGCCCGCCCAACGCTCGCTGCACGGCCTCGGACGCCAACGCCCGTTCCTGCAGGTCGTCGTCGCCGATCGAGGGCGGCACCGCGATGCGGTCGCGCACCTTGCCGCCCACCTGGATGACGCAGGTGACCGACTCCTCGACCAGCAGCGCGGGATCGGCCACCGGGAACGCCTCGTAGGCCAACGTGTCGTCGTGACCCAGCCGGGTCCACAGCTCCTCGGCGACGTGCGGTGCCAACGGCGCCAACATCAGCACCAACGCCTCGGCCACCTCGCGCGGCGTCGTACCCGACTTGACGACATGGTTGTTCAGCTCGGTCAACCGGGCGATCGCGGTGTTGAAATGCAGGCCGTCCATGTCGATGCTGACCCGTTCGATGGTGCGGTGCACCAGCCGGCGCGTCGTCTCGTCGGCCGGCTCGTCGGTGACCCGCGACGCGCCCGTCTCCTCGTCGACGATGTTGCGCCACACGCGCTGCAGGAAGCGGTGCGAGCCCACCACGGCGCGGGTCTCCCACGGACGCGACGCGTCCAGCGGACCCATCGACATCTCGTAAACGCGGAAGGTGTCGGCGCCGTAGGTGTCGCACATGTCGTCGGGCGTCACCATGTTCTTCAGGCTCTTGCCCATCTTCCCGTACTCGCGGTTGACCGGCTCGCCGTCGAAGAAGTACGTCGTCTCGGTGCCCTCAACCTTCTCGGTCACCTCGTCGGCGGGGACGTAGGAGCCGCGGTCGTCGGTGTACGCGTAGGCCTGGATGTAGCCCTGGTTGAACAGGCGATGGAACGGCTCACTGCTCGAGACGTGACCCAGGTCGTGCAGCACCTTGTGCCAGAAGCGTGCGTACAACAGGTGCAGTAC
>DATCPK010000036.1:0-5677 GCA_036570125.1 Candidatus Limnocylindria bacterium | reverse complement strand
ACCGTGATCTGGGACGGCGCACGTACGCCGATCGGGGGCGACGTCGCGCCGACGCAGCAGCGCATGGTGCAGCTCGCCGTGACCGCACCGAGCGCGCCCGGCTCCTACCTGTTGCGCGTCGCGCTCGTCCAGGAAGGCGTTGGCTGGCTGACGCCGAGCAACCCGTACTCGATCACCGCCCAGCCCCCGTACCTCGCGCGCTTCGGCACGGCAACGCTGCCCCAGTTCGTCGCGGGTGGGCTCTATCAGGTGAGCGTGCCGGTGACGAACGTCGGCGCGGCGCAGTGGCCGGCGCTCGCGGCGCCGGGCGTCAACGCGGTCACGCTGAGCTATCACTGGCACGACGCGGCCAGCGGCAGCACCGTCGTGTGGGACGGGCGACGCACGCCTCTGGTCACGAGCGTCGATCCCGGCGCGACCGTGACGGTCAACGCGACCGTCGTCGCGCCGCCCACCGCGTGCGCGTGCGCGCTCACCTTTGATCTCGTGCGCGAAGGCGTCGCGTGGTTCGGGACTCTCGGAAGCACGACGCTCCGGCTCTTGACGTCGGTCGCCCCGATCACCTACTCGGCCGGCTTCAACAGCGCGGCGCTCGCGCCGGCGTACTTCGGCGAGGTCAAGACGGTGCAGATGACCGTGACGAACACCGGCAATCAGCCGTGGACCTCGAGCGGTCCGAACCCTGTTGACCTGAGCTACCACCTCATCGACGGGAATGGCACCCCGGTCATCTGGGACGGACCGCGCATCCCGCTCGGTGGCGATATGGCGGTCGGCGCCAGCAAGCAGTTCACGATCGGCTACACGGCACCGACGACCGCGGGCACGTACACGCTCGTCGTTGACCTCGTGCGCGAAGGCGTGTCGTGGTTCCAGGGACTCGGCTCGCAGCCCTTCCGGCAGAGCTTCACCGTCACGAGTGGGCTCAACGCGGGCTACGGCGCGACGACGACGCCGCAGCAGGCGACGATCGGCGCGACGCTGCAGCTGACCGCCGTCGTGTCGAACTACGGAGCGCGCACGTGGACCCCGGGCGCCTTCGCGCTCAGCTATCACATCTTCGACAACGGTGGGACTCCGGTGATCTGGGACGGCGTGCGCGGCCGGCTCCCCTCGAGCGTTCCGCCATCGACGTCGGTGACCGTGCCGATCAGTGTCGCGCTCCCGGGCGGGACCGGCACCTATCGCCTCGAGTGGGACATGGTGCAGGAGGGCGTCGCCTGGTTCAGCAATCTCGGAGTCCAGCGCAAGCGCGAGGACTTCACGATCGTCCCCGGCGTCACGTTCTATGGATCAGGCTTCGGCCACGGCGTCGGGATGAGCCAGTACGGCGCGAACGGCTGGGCCACGGGCGTCACCGGCCTCACGCTCAACGGCGAGCAGATCGTCGCGCGCTACTACCCGGGCACGGCGCTTCAGTTCGTCGACGCGCAGCGACCGAATAACCGCGTGCTGCTCTCGGCGCCTTCGTCGCAGGGACGCTACGTGTGTGGCGACAATCGCTACTTCGCGGGTTCCCTCGCCGATCTGAACTCCTCCGGCGGAATGCGCGTGCTGAACGAGGCCGCCAACAATCAGGAGATCGCGCGCGGCAGCGCTGGTCAGAACTTCCAGTTCATCGCGAAGAACGGCATCGTCGAGGTGTGGGCGAACTGGGACACGCCCAGGCTCGTCTATTCCGGGGCGGGCCCGATCAGCGTCATGCCCATCGACGCGACGCAGCCGCTCGGCTTCATTCAGAAGGGCGGCACGTACCGCGGGAGCATCCGCTTCACGAATCTCGGCGGCACGCTGCGCGTGATCAACGTCGTGACCTACGACGATTACGTCCGCGGCGTCCTGCCCCTCGAGATGCCGACGAGCTGGCATCCCGAAGCGTTGAAGGCGCAGGCGTATGCGGCGCGGACCTACTCGTACACGGCGTACAAGGGGACCGCGCGCGACTACGACGTGACCGACGATCAGGCCGATCAGTGCTACGGCGGCACGCGCGTCGAGGTGCCCTCGTCCAACACGGCGGTCACGGCGACGGCTGGCCGGGTCATCACGTATCAGGGTGCGTCGATCCGCGCGTACTTCGCGAGCTCGAACGGCGGCTACACGCTCTCGGACGGGTGCTGGATGAACAACGTCGTCCGCTCGGGCAGCTCGTGGGTCTGCAGCAACGGTCAGCCCTACCTCGCGCCGGTCCCGGATCCCGCGGACCGCGCGGTTGCCGCGCCGTCGAATCCGCGCGCGAGCTGGACTGTCACGTTCACGAGCGCCGAGATGCGCTCCGCGGTGCTGCGATGTGGCGGGCCCGACATCGGATCACTGCAGGCGGTCGACGTTTCGAATCAATCACCGCCGGGCAGCGGCCATCCGATCTCGGTGCGTGTCATCGGCACGGCCGCGACCGCGGACCTGCGAGCGGATGACTTTTTGCGTAATTGTCTTGGCCTACGCTCGACGATGGTGAGGCTCAACCCCTTCTAAGCGCACGCGCTGGCTCACGCCTGCACGCTTGTTCTTAAGAAACTCGACCGACACCGCGCGGTAACGTCTGCGGCCCCTTCTCGTTCGACCATGTACAGACTCATCGCCCTGCGACACAATGAGCGCTCGCGCGCAGGGGAGGTGAACGAGGAAGAGAGAGGGGACCTCCGCCCTTGCGCAGACAACGTCTCAGCAAAAAGCGGTTCGCACTCCTCAGCGGTCTTTTCCTTCTCGCCCTTTTCCCTAACTCGGGTCCCCCCGCCGTCGCGGCGCCGCGCGTGTCGGGCGAGATCGTCGCGCGCGAGGTCACCATCCCGCTCCCAGCACTGACCGGGACGCTCACCCGGCAGGGCGGCGGCACGCTGAACGGCGCCGACGCCGGACAGACGGGCGGCGACACCCTCCTCTTCAGCTCTCCAACCATCTCGGCCGGCCAGATCTACGACCGCGTCGGCGTCCACTGGGTCGCGGCGCGCGGGACCGAGGACAGCTTCTACGTCGAGCTCCGCACCTCGGCTGACGACGCGAACTGGAGCGACTGGCAGCTCCTCACGGCGGACGAGGACATGGCGAATCTCGACACGAACGAGTGGTACGCGTCGCCGCAGCTCGCCGTCGACAACGCGCGCTACGCGCAGTACCGCGTGTGGCTCACCGATGGGAATCCCTCCGACCTGCAGCGCGTCGGCATCACGTTCATGGACGTCAACGACCTGAACGCGGGTCCGGTCGCGCGATTCGTGGGCGACATCGTCGGCGCCGCGAAGGACGTCGCGCGGTCGTTCACCGAGCCCGCCGCAGCGAGCGCGGCCGCGGTCAACCCGACGAGGATCCTCGCGCGCTCCGACTGGGCCGCGGACGAGAAGCTCATGCAATGGATCCCGCGCTACCCGAAGAAAGTGACAAAGGCCGTCGTCCATCACACCGTCACCGATGACGGCGGCAACGGACAGGTCGCCGCTGCCATTCGCGCGATCTACTACTACCACGCGATCACGCGCGGTTGGGGCGACATCGGCTACAGCTACATCGTCGACAAGTACGGCAACGTGTGGACCGGCCGCCAGGGCGGCGACAACACCGAGGCCGGGCACGCGTACGGCTGGAACCAGGGCTCGATCGGCATCGCCGCGCTCGGCACGTACAGCGTGACGCAGCCGACTCCGGCGATGATCACGTCGATCGCGAACATCATCGCGATGAAGTTCACGCAGTTCGGCATCCAGCCCTACGGCGCCGATCCCTTCGTGCACCAGGAGCAAGCGCCGAATGGGACGTGGGTGAACGTCACCTCGAGCCCGCCGAACGTGCAGGGCCACCGCGACTGCAACTACATCGAGAGTCAGAACGGCGGGCAGACGGCCTGCCCGGGCAACGCGCTCTACGCGCAGCTCACGAACATCCGCCAGATGGCGCAGACCGCTGTGGCCAACGGTTACAACCAGATGCCCTTCCTCGAGACGACGCTCCCGAAGGCGGGATACCCGGGCGCGAACCTCACCGTCGGCGTCACCGTCGCGAACAGGGGCAAGACGAACATCCCGGCCGGGACGCGCGTCTCGTACCGCGTGATCCAGGGCGCGAACACCGTCGTGCCGCAGGGCGGCATCGGGACCGTCGGCGCCGACATCGTGCCGGGCGGGATCGGCGCGGTGAACGTTCCCTTCACGGTCCCGGCGATCGGCAACTACATCGTTCGCTGGGATCTGCAGACGGGCAGCGGTGCCTGGTGGAACACGAGCTACGGCTCACCGGTGCGCGAGCAGTATTTCCGCGGCGCCGACTGGAGCGCCGACTGGGTGAGCGACAACGTTCCGATCAGCTGGACGGCGGGCGAGACGCGGATGATCAACGTCACGGTCGCGAACGACGGCGGCCGCGTGTGGAACGCCGCGGGCGCCGGTCCGGTGCAGCTCGGCTACAAGTGGGTCAGCAACGCGACGGGCAACACGTTCCCCGGCGCGACCCGCGTCTCGCTCCCGAATGATGTGCAGCCGGGTCAGACGATCTCGCTGCAGATCCCCGTTACCGCTCCCGTGTACCCGACGAACTACACGGTGTCGCTCGACCTCTACAAGCTGAACGAGTTCGCGTTCGCGGACAAAGGCGTTGGCGACGATGACACGAAGACCGGCGTCAGCGTCGACTTCAAAGCGGGCTACACCTTCAACGCGATCCCGAAGTTCAGCGCGGGCCAGACGGCGACCGTGCCGGTGACGATCCGCAACATTGGGAACGGCACGTTCCCGACGACGAACGGCTACCCGGTGAACCTGGCGTACCACTGGACCAGCACGACCGGCGCGAACGTCCTCTGGGACGGGGCGCGCACGCCGCTCGGCAGCGACGTCCTCAGCGGCCAGAGCGTCACGGTGAACGCGGCCGTGACCGCGCCGACCGCAGGCGGTAACTACGTCCTCAAGCTCGACCTCGTGCAGGAGGGCGTCACCTGGTTCTCGGCGAAGGGCGTCGCGACCGGAAACACCGCGGTCACCCTCGAGGGTCCCGTGGTCGCATCGTTCGGCGCGAACTACGCGATCCCTCCGATCACCGGGACGGCATCGAGCACGACGACCGCGCAGATCACGCTCGGCAACACCAGCAACTTCACCTGGCCTGCCGCCGGCGCGAACCCGGTGACCCTGAGCTATCACTGGCTCACCACCGCGGGCAAGACCGTCGTGTGGGACGGCCTTCGCACGAAGCTTCCGGCCGACGTGCCCGCGGGACAGCTCACGCAGGTCCAGGCGAACCTCGCGTTCCCGAGCGCGGCCGGTACGTACATCCTGCGATGGGATCTCGTGCAGGAAGGCATCTCGTGGTTCTCCGGGAAGGGCGTCCGCATGCCTGAGCAGACCGTCTCCGTCACGCCGTACGTCGCGCCGTTCTTCGGCGGATCGCTCGGCGTGGATCAGACGCCGGCCACGATGAACGCGAAGACCACCGCATCGGTGCCCGTGAAGATCGAGAACATGTCCAACTTCGACTGGGGCTCGAACGTGAACCTCAGCTATCACTGGTATGACGCCGCGGGGAATCTCGTCTCGTGGGACGGCCTGCGCACGTCGCTCGCCGGAACCGCGCGGACGCAGATCGCCGCGATCAATGCGCAGATCGCGGTGCCCGCAACGCCGGGGACGTACAAGCTCCGGTACGACATCGTGCAGGAAGGCGTCGCGTGGTTCTCGAGCCAGGGCATGCA
>DATCPK010000035.1:0-9178 GCA_036570125.1 Candidatus Limnocylindria bacterium | reverse complement strand
GCAAACGTCGAAGGCCCGCTGTCTGTGAGCGTGCCCGGCGCTGTTGCCGCGTACGAGCTCGCGCATCGGCGACTCGGCAGGCTGCCGTGGGCGCGGCTGTTCGAGCCCGCGATCCGTATCGCCCGTGACGGCATGGTGATGGACTGGTACAGCACGCTCGTCTTCGGGACGTCCGCGGTGCGGCTTCACAAGAACGCGGAAGCGAAGCGCGTCTACTACCGCGAGGGTGGCGCGCCGTACCGCCCGCCGACGGGATTCGAGCCGGCGGACCGGCTGTTCCAACCCGATCTCGCGCGGTCGCTCGAATCGATCGCCCGCGGCGGCGCGAAGGTGCTGTATCAGGGCGAGCTCGCCGCGGCGATCGCCGACGACATCCGCGCTCTCGGGGGCGTTCTCTCGCGCGAGGACTTCGCCGCATACGAGGCAGGTGCACCGCCGCCGGAGACCGTGGACTACCGCGGGCACCGCGTGATCACGATGCCGGGCCTCACCGGCGGCCCGACGGTCGCGCGCGCGCTTACGCAACTCGGCCGCGAGGACCTGCGCACGCACGCACAGCAGAGTGCCGAGAGCCTTCATCGCATCGCGATCGCGCTTCGCGCGGCGTTTGCCGAACGGCTCACGTCGATGGCCGACATGCCTAACACGACGCATGTGAACGCGGTCGATCGCGACCGTATGTGCGTCTCGCTCACGGCCACGCTCGGCGGCGGCTTCGGATCCGCCGTGATGATCAGAGGAACCGGCATCGTTCTCACCAACGGGACCTACTGGTTCGATCCACGGCCGGGCCGCCCGAACTCGATCGCGCCTGGCAAGCGCGTTCTCTGGGCCGGCGCGCCCACGATCGTGCTGCGTGGCGCCGAGCCGTTCCTCGTGTGCGGCGCGCCGGGTGGACGCAAGATCATGAGCGCGGTCACGCAGGTCGTCGTGAACGCGGTCGACTACGGTGACGGTCCGCAGACCGCGACGAGCCGGCCGCGCATCCACGATGAGGGCGAGAAGCTTCAGGTCGACTCGCGCATTCCCGACGATGTACGCAGCGCCCTCGGCGCGATGGGGCACGACGTCGATGTCAAAGTCGAGGACGTGATGGCAACGAACTTCGCGCGACCCGGTGCGATACAGATAGACGGCAAAGGCCTTCGTGGCGGGGTAGAGGGAACCAAGATCGGGATCGCGCTCGGGTTCTAGGCCGGGCGCGACCCCTTAGTGGCTAGGGAACTGTCGGGCGCTGGCCCGCGTTCTCTTGCGCTTCGCGCTCCGGGCTCTCGCCGGCTTCATGCGCCGGATCCTCGTTCGAGACGAAGACGCCCGGCGATGCCGAGGCATCGGCGCGGGTGTTGGAGTTCGTCGTCGTGGTCGCGGCATTCGCGCTCGAGCTTGTGCCCGCCGTGAAGGCGGCGCCGAGTGCGACGCCAGCGAGCATCGAACCTCCTGCGAGCACTCCGATGAGGGCTTTTCGTGTGTCCATTTCGTTCTCCTTTCTTTGCCTTTGTGGGCCACCTCACCGTGCGCTCGGAGTCCGATGCCCGCATGAGAGCGACATGAAAACGGCCTGTGGACTCAGTGAGACGCGCGGGACCGGGTGCCGCCGGCGCAGTGGGGGCCGGCGACCCTAAGTGGTCGCCGGAGGGACCCGCGAGCACGGCGGCGCCCGGTCCCGCGTGACACCTGAGCGGCATCCCCCGCTAGGCTCCTCCGAATGGCACGATTCGTTGTTGAAGGCGGGACGCCTTTGCGCGGTGAGATCACTCCCGCAGGGAACAAGAACGAAGCGCTCCCACTCATCGCGGCAAGTCTTCTCACGGACGAGCCCGTCACCCTGCACAACATGCCGCGCATTCGTGACGTGCGCGGGATGCTCGAGGTCGTGAGCGCCCTCGGTGCGAAGGTGGAAGAGCTCGACGATCGCACCGTGCGCATCACCGGAGAGCTCAAGACCATGGACGTGCCCAGCGCGCTCGCGCGCGAGATCCGCACCTCGCTGTTGTTCGCGGGACCGCTCCTCGCGCGATACAAGAAGGTCAAGCTCGGCCTGCCCGGTGGTGACGTCCTCGGGCGGCGCCGCAACGACACGCACTTTCTGGCGCTCCGCGCATTCGGCGCCGAGCTCGACGTGTCCACCGGCGGGTACGGCCTGCACACGAGCGGACTCAAAGGGGCGGACGTCCTCCTCGACGAGCCATCCGTCACCGCGACCGAGAACGCGCTGATGGCCGCCGTGCTCGCGCCCGGCCGCACCGTGATCCGCAACGCGGCGAGCGAGCCGCACGTTCAGCAGCTCGGCATCGCGCTCATGAAGATGGGCGCGCGCATGGTCGGGGTCGGCACGAACACGATCACGATCGACGGGGCCGAACGACTCAAGGGGATCGAGCACACGATCCTCAGCGATCACATGGAGGTCGGCTCGCTCATCGGCGCCGCCGCGATGACGCACGGCGAGATCACCATCAAGAACGCGGTACCCCAGTACCTCCGCATGACGCGCCTGGTGTTCAAGCGCCTCGGCGTCGAGACCGAGGAGCAGGGCAACGACCTTCTGGTGAAGGCGTCCGGCCGTTTGATCATCGAGCACGACCTGGGTGGCGCGATCCCGAAGGTGCAGTCGCAGGTGTGGCCGGGTTTCCCGTCGGACCTCACGAGCATCGCGACCGCGGTCGCGACGCAGGCCGAGGGCACCGTCCTCATCCACGAGTGGATGTATCCGGGCCGGATGTACTGGGTGGGCTCGCTCGAGAGCATGGGCGCGCGGATCATCCTGTGCGACCCGCACCGCGTAGTGGTCGTCGGCCCGTCGCAGCTGTACGGGTCGGACCTGCGCAGCCCCGACATCCGCGCGGGCATGGCGCTCCTCGCCGCGACGCTCTCGGCGAAGGGCACGAGCACGATCAACAACGTCGAGCAGATCGATCGCGGCTACGAGGAGCTCGACAAGCGACTGCGCGCACTCGGGGCCAAGATCGAACGCGCGGCGTGACCTCGTTCGCGACACACCTCGAATGCTCGCGTTGCCAGGAAGATTTCCCCGTCGATCAAATACAGCAGGTCTGCAAATCCGATGGCGGCCCGCTCCTCGTGCGCTACGACCTGCGCCGCGTGCGCGATTCGCTCACGAAGGACGCGCTCCGCGATCGTGCCGAGACGCTGTGGCGCTACCGCGAGCTCCTGCCGCACGAGGACCCTGACCACGAAGTCACGCTCGGCGAGCAGAACACGCCGCTCCTGGAGACGGTGTCTCTCGGCCAGAAGCTCGGCATCCCGAAGCTGCGCGTGAAGGACGAGGGTCTGCTTCCGACCGGGACGTTCAAAGCGCGCGGCGCCGCGGTCGGCGTCACGCGGGCCCGGGAGCTCGGGGTGAAGACGCTCGCCCTGCCGACCGCCGGCAACGCAGGCGCAGCCTGGGCCGCGTACGGCGCGCGCGCGGGAATTCGCGTCGTCGTCGTCATGCCCGAGACCACACCGGACGTGATCATCCGCGAGACGTCCGCGTACGGCGCGGACGTCTACCTGGTCTCCGGCTCGATCGCGGACGCGGGCGCCGTCGTGAAGAAGGTCTGCGCCGCGCGCGGCTGGTACGACGCGTCGACCCTTCGCGAGCCCTATCGCATCGAAGGAAAGAAGACGATGGGGTTCGAGCTCGCCGAGCAGCTCGGCTGGCGCCTTCCCGATGTGATCGTGTACCCGACCGGTGGCGGAGTCGGCCTCATCGGGATGTGGAAAGCGTTCGATGAGCTGCGCGCGATCGGCTGGCTCGACCAGAAGCGTCCGCGCTTCGTCGCGGTCCAGGCGGAAGGCTGCGCGCCGATCGTGAGAGCGTTCGTCGACGGCCGGAACGAGTCCGAGCCGTGGCCGGATCCGCGCACGTTCGCCGCGGGCATCCGCGTTCCGAAGGCTCTCGGCGATTTCATCGTTCTCAAAGCGCTCCGCGAGTCGGGCGGGATCGCGGTCGCGGTCAGCGAAACGGAGATCGCGGAGTCGATGCAGGCGGCCGGGGGCGCTGAGGGGATGCTCGTCTGTCCGGAGGGCGGCGCCGCGATCGCGGGGACGGCGAAGCTGCGCCGCGATGGCTGGATCCGCGAGGACGAAGAGGTCGTGATCTTCAACACCGGCACCGGCCTGAAGTACGCGGAGTTCCTCCAGGGCGATACGCCGCGACACCTCGACGCGAACGAACTGCCCGATGAATAAGCGCGCACCCGCCGCGCCGCAGCGGCGCGGTGTCCTCGGCGGCGCGGTCCTGCTCGCGATCGGCGGCGCGTTCCTCCTTCCGCCGCTCGGAGTTCCGAACGCCGGCGCGTATCTCTTCGTGGCGCTCGGCATCGCGTTCGCGGCGGCCTGGTGGGTCGGCGCGCGGCGGCAGTACGTCTATCTCGTGCCCGCGTGCGTGCTGATCGGGTTCGGCCTCGGTCTCGTGATCCCCGAGCTGCTGAGTCTCCCCGCCGACACCGCGAGCCCGGTGTTCCTCGGCGCGCTCGCAGGCGGCCTCGTCGCCGTGTTCCTTCTCGCGCCTTCTCGCAGAGCGCCGCTCGTACTCGCCGCGATCATCGCGGTCGTCGCGGTCGCCGATCTCTTCCTGCAGATCGACCTCGTGCCGCTGGCGTTGCAGCCGTACTTTGTCCCGGTTGTCCTCATCATCGTGGGCGTCTACCTACTCGTGGACCGAGGCAACTAGCATCACCAGGTGACCATCGCGCCGAACATCCTTGGCCTCGTCGGGCATACGCCACTCGTCCGGCTCTCGCGCATCGGCAAAGGTCTACGGCCCGCGATCGTCGCGAAGCTCGAGCACCTGAATCCCGGCGGCTCGGTGAAGGATCGGATCGGCCTGCTCATGATCGAGGACGCCGAGCGCCGTGGCCTTCTCCGCCCGGGCGGAACGATCGTCGAGCCCACCAGCGGCAACACCGGCGTCGGCCTTGCGATGGCCGCGGCGATCAAGGGTTATCGCCTCATCTGCACGATGGCCGACAAGCAGAGTCAGGAAAAGCGTGACCTTCTACGCGCGTATGGCGCCGAGGTCGTGGTCTGCCCAAGCGCGGTCCCGCCCGAATCGCCCGAGTCCTACTACAAGGTCGCGGATCGTCTCACGCGCGATATCCCGGGCGCGTTCCAGCCGAACCAGTACTACAACGCGATGAACCCCGAAGCGCACTACAAGACCACAGGGCCGGATCACGCATCTCGTAGCTGGGGTAGGCACCGGAGGAACCGTGACGGGTGCGGGTCGGTACCTGAAAGAGCAGAACAAAAGCGTCGTCATCGTCGGCGCCGACCCCGAGGGTTCGCTCTACACCGGCGACATCCATCCGTACAAGACCGAGGGCATCGGCGAGGACTTCTACCCGGGGACGTTCGACCCCGCGATGGTCGATCGCTGGGTGCGCGTCTCGGACCGCGACGCGTTCCTGACCGCGCGTCGTCTCACGCGCGAGGAAGGGATCCTCGTCGGCGGGTCTTCGGGGACCGCGATGTTCGCCGCCCTCGAGATCGCCAAGGATCTCGACGACAAGGCGCTCGTCGTCGTCCTCTTCGCGGACTCGGGCCGCAGCTACCTCTCGAAGATCTTCAACGACGAGTGGATGCGTCAGAACGGATTCCTCGGAGGCCTCATCCCCGCGAATGTCGGCGACGTCATGAAGGATCGGGGCGGTACTCCGGAGCTCATCGTCGTATCGAAGACCGAGACCGTGCGCCGAGCGATCGACACGATGCAGCGCTATGGCATCTCGCAGATCCCGGTGACCGCGAACGGCGCCGCGGGCGCGGTCAGCGACATCGTCGGAAGCGTTTCGGAGAAGACCATGCTCGACCGGGTGTTCCGCGAGCCCGCGCTCGTAGACGAGCGTGTGGAGCGGGTGATGGATCCGCCGTTCCCGGTGGTGCAGGCGACGGATGACATCGAGCGGCTCTACCAGGAGCTCTCCGGCGGCGCGCCCGCGTTGCTCGCGGCTCGCGACAACCGGCCGGTGTCGGTGATCACGAAGGCCGATCTTCTGGAGTTCGTCGCGCACCAACGGAAGGTCGCTCCCCGCTAGCGGCCGTTCTTCTCCGAGTGGCCGTTCGAAACGGCGCGCTCACGCATCCCGCGGATCACGACCTCGAGCTCACCCATGGTCACCCCGCCGGTGGGCTTCCAATCGTGGCCGTCTGTCCGCACGTTGGACGGGCAATACGCCCACTCCTTCTCGTTGATGGTCAGGTGGTCGACCAAAGCGCCGTTCTTGTTCAGATGCGCCGAGGCAGTGCAGATGAACCCGACACGCGCACCCGCCGTCCCCACGCCATCTATTTGCGCCATGACGCTGCGTCATCTCAAGTCACTTTTCGGCTAATACGCTCGTAACGGCCGCAGGCGTAATGGCCGAAAGTCCATATACTTTCGTTCGTGCCGATCCAGCGATCTCTCACCCCGAGGCAACACGTGATCCTGCGCAGCGTTGCGCATGGCAAGACGAACAAGGCAATCGCTGCCGAGCTCGGGATCTCGGAGCAGGGCGTGAAGGTGCACATCTCACGACTCCTGGAGCGCTACGGCGCCGAGAACCGTGTCGAGCTTGTGAGTCTCGCGCGGGCGTGGCCTGAGGCCGACGACCGTGGACTCGCGGAGCTCTCCGGCGACATCGCCGGAATCCGCGCCGGGCTCAACAAGACCTACCAGGACGCCGGCGCCGTCAGCCCAAAGCACGGCGGGAACGGCCATCTGACCGCGCCCGCCCACCGCGCGGCCACCAACGGTCACGCGCCTAGGATCGGTACCAACCTCGCCGCCGAGGTGCGCGCCCTTCGCGAGGTTCTCGGAGAGATCAATGTGGCCTTGAAGCTTGCCCGTGAGCTACCCGCCGACGCGGACGTCGGCCCGCTCGTGGATGCGATCCGTACCCGGGTCGGCGCCGCTCTGGAGCAGAGCGCGAAGCTCGACGCCCTCGTCGCCCGCGAGCGCGCACAGGACCGCATGTCGGGGCAGACCGCGAGCTAGGTAAGTTCGCGCGCGGGTTCTGGGCATACTGGCAAGTGACGTGAAGGAAGCTCCCCGCAGGCCCGGATTCGAGACGCTCGCCATCCACGCGGGGCAGGAGCCCGAAGCCGTGACCGGCGCGGTCGTCGTCCCGATTTTCCAAACCTCGACGTTCGCCCAGGAAGCGGTGGGGAAGCACAAGGGCTACGAGTACGCGCGCACCGGCAACCCCACCCGCACGGCGCTCGAGACCTGTCTCGCGGCGCTCGAGGGCGGGCGCTGGGGTCTCGCGTTCGCATCGGGGATGGCCGCGACGGACGCCGTCGCGCACCTCCTCTCGAAAGGCGATCACGTCGTCTTGACCGACGATGTGTACGGCGGCACGTACCGCCTCTTCACCAAGGTCTTCGCTCGCCTGGGGATCGAGCTGACCGTGGTCGACATGCTCAAGCCGGAAGCCGCGCGGCGTGCGATGCGATCTCGCACGAAGCTCGTGTGGATCGAGACCCCGTCGAACCCACTCATGAAAGTGCTCGACATCGCGGCGCTCGCCGAGATCGCGCACAAAGGGAAAGCGCTCGCCGTCGTCGACAACACTTTCGCGAGCCCGTACCTGCAGCAGCCCCTGAAGCTCGGCGCCGACATCGTGCTGCACTCGACGACCAAATACCTGGGCGGGCACTCCGACGTGGTCGGCGGCGGTCTCGCAGGGAACGACGAGGAGCTCCGCGAGCGGATCGCTTTCTTACAGAACGCCGCCGGTGGCGTGCCCGGTCCGTTCGACGCGTGGCTCGTGCTGCGTGGCGCGAAGACCCTCGCGGTGCGGATGGAGCGGCACTCGGCGAACGCCCAGGCCATCGCCCAGTGGCTCACGGAGAATCCGAAGGTGACGACCGTCAACTACCCCGGCCTGGTCACGCATCCTCAGCACGCGCTTGCGCGCCGGCAGATGCGAGCGTTCGGCGGCATGCTCTCGTTCGAGCTGCGCGGCGGCGAGGTCGCGGCAAAACGGATGGCGGCGCGCACGAAGATCTTCGCGCTGGCCGAGTCGCTCGGTGGGGTCGAGTCGCTCATCGAGATCCCGCTCGCGATGACCCACGGCTCCGTCCGTGGCACCAAGCTCGCGCCCCCTGCCGGCCTCGTTCGTCTCTCCGTGGGCATCGAGACGGTCGACGACCTCATCGGAGATCTCGGGCAAGCGATCGGCTAATGCCGCTGCCGCTCCAGACAGAACGGCTCGTCATTCGCCCCTATCGCGAGGACGACGCGACGCCGTTGCACGAGGTCTTCGGTTCGCCCGAGGTGATGAAGTGGACGCCGAGCCCCCCATCGAAGGACGTCGCGGAGACGAGGCAGCGCCTCGCGCGCACGATGGCCTTCACGGCGCGGCAGCCTCCCGGGATGGGGCTATGGGCGCTCGAGCTCAAGGACTCTTCTGAATTTCTCGGTCAGGTCGGCCTTTTTCCTGTCGAGGGCAAGGGGCCCGAGGTCGAGGTCGCGTACGAGCTCGCGCCGCGCGTCTGGGGTCACGGGTACGCGACCGAGGCCGCGCGTGCGCTCGTCGATTACGGGTTCGGTGAGCTCCGGCTGCAACGGATCGTCGCGCTGATCCTTCCGGACAACGCGCGCTCGCGGAACGTCGCGTCCAAGTCCGGTCTGATCCTCGAGGGACCAGGACGTTTCTACGGTCTGGACCTCGTCGTGTACGCGCGGGAGCGGCCCGTAGGCTAGTTCCTCGTGAACATCGCGATCGCGTTCGGCGCCGGCATGCTTTCGTTCCTGTCTCCGTGCGTGCTTCCGCTCGTGCCCGCATTCCTCGTCGACATGGCGGGTGAGGCGGCGCTGGGGGGCACGCAGCGTCTGCGCACGCTCGCTCACGCCCTCGCGTTCGTCGTCGGCTTTTCCACGGTGTTCACGCTTCTTTGGATCGGAGTGGCTCTCGTCGGCTCGCTCGCGGGCGAGATGGTCTATTGGCTCCAGAGGGTCGGCGGACTTCTCCTGGTCGTGCTCGGGATGCAGATGCTCGGCCTCATACGCATTCCGTTCCTGGCGCGCGAGCTCGACCTACGGCTCGAGGGCAATACCACGGGTCTGCCGCGCAGCTTCTTGATCGGGCTCGCCTTCGGCGTGGGCTTCACGCCGTGTGTGGGTCCGTATCTAGGCGCGATCCTCACGCTTCTCCTGAACGAAAGTCTCGCGTCCGGAGCCGTGCTTCTC
>DATCPK010000034.1:0-13468 GCA_036570125.1 Candidatus Limnocylindria bacterium | reverse complement strand
AACTTGCGCCGCAGCGGGTAGACGCCTCGGAGCCACGCATCGAGGAACGCGTCCATGTTTCCCGCGCGGATGCGGAAATGACGAAGCTGATATTCCACGACGTACTCCCGAGTGGGGGAGACTAACTGACTAGGCCCGGCGAGCTGCGGACGTCTTCCTCAAATTCGGCGCGGTCCAACGGACGAGTGATTCCAGCGCGACTCCGCCCGTCGGTGACCAGTGATGCGCTTCATCGGCGCCGGCTCCGTCGCAGTACGCCCAGGCTTCCTCGTGGATCGTGAGGCCACCGTTGCCGTGGCGCGAATGAAGCGCCCGGTGTGCAGGCGACTGGCACTCCCAGTGGACGATGTCTCGTGTAGACAGCTCAGGCCTCCCCGACGCGCAACGCCGAAACCGTTTTGTTACAGATCGCTGACTACTTCATCACTGCGGAATCGCGCCGTCATTACCGCGCTTCATGGACTCGCTAATTGCGTTGCGGCTTTACTCGGCTGCGCTGCTGATCTCCACCTGTGACACGAATCGGTAACCCGCGCCGGGCACCGTTTCGATGTAGCGAGGCGCGCGCCATTCGTCGTTGAGCTTCACACGCAGCTCGCGAATGTGACGGTCGACCACGTTGCTCTCGATCTCGAATTCACCGCCCCAGATTGTCGCGAGAAGATCCTCACGGCTCAGGGCCTTGCCCGCGTTCGCGGCCAGGAGATAAAGGAGCGTCTGCTGGATAGGCGTGAGATGAAGGCGGCGTCCGCCTACGCTGACCCGCTGTTCGATCAGGTCCACCTCGAGTCCGTCGAGCCTGATCTTGGGCACGATCGCCACGGTCATGCCGTGCGCCCTACGCAGGAGGGCAAAGGGGCGCGCCACGATCTCATCAAGCGTGAATGGGACCTCGATGATGTCGTCCGCGCCGCGCTCGTACGCGTGGAGCTTCAGCTTCGTGTCGCGCCGACGGGTGAACGCGACGATGGGCGTATGGCCATGGGTCAGGCCCCGCCCGATGATGTCGATGTATTGCTCGTAAAGGTCGAGGTCGATAAAAGCGATGTGCGGAGACCAACGTTCGATCAGGTCATGACATTCCTCACGGTTCGTCGTACGTCGCGTGTCGTACTGGCCATGTTGAAGGGTCAGGACCACCAGGTTGCCGAGCGTCTCGTTCATCACGATCAACGCCCGGGGTGATTCGGTTTGAGCGGGTTTGGCGCCCTCGTGGGTGCGCCCGCTGGGAGCTGCCACCGCTCATGTCTACCCGCCGGATAACGCCCTGTCATGACGCGAACTCACGGTGTCGCGAGAAAGCGGTACCCCTTGCCTGGAACAGTGCCGATGAATCGAGGATGACGCCAGGAGTCGTTCAGCTTCAACCTCAAATTACGGACGTGGCGATCGACGACGTTGCTCCCGGCGACGTAGTCGGCACCCCAAAGCGCGTCGAGGATCTCCTCGCGCCCAAGCGTCTGGCCGGGATTGGACGCGAGCAGGTAGAGAAGTGCCTGCTCCATCGCGGTCAACTCCGGACGAAGCTTCCCGACCTTCACCTGCTGGTTCAGAAGGTCGACCTCCAGACCCGCCACGTTGATGACGGGAATGAAAGCGACCCCGTCCCCGTAGCTCCGCCGCATCAACGCGAGGGTGCGAGCCACGAGCTCCTCGGGCACGAACGGCACCGTGATGATGTCGTCGGCGCCGCGGTCGAACGCGGCGAGCTTCGTCTTGAGGTCCCCTCGAACGCTGAAGACGATGGTCGGAATCCGTTTGCTCGCGACGCGCTGCCCGATCAGATCGAGTCCGTCCGCGTCGTCGGCGTCGAGATCGACAAGAAGAAGGTGCGGCCGCCAGGACTCGAGCTCGGTCTTCGCGCTCTTCACGTCATCGGCGATACGCGTGACGTACTTGCCGTGATTGAGCGTCAGAGCGACGAGATTCGCGAGAGGCCGGTCGACCACGACCAACACTCGCGCGGGCCCCAGGAGCTGATTTTTCTTCACCGGGCGAGTTTACTCACGCGATGAAGTGCCGTAATCGGGCTCAGCGTCTCAGAACGAGGCCGATTTTTCCGAAGGTAGCCCGCGGCTCCGCGAACACCCGTACGCCGCCTGATCCGTCCCGTACGTGGTCGGGTGTGTGGTTCTCCGCCACGAACTCGATCTCCTGAAGCTGCGCGTGCGCCGCGAGTAGGCGCGCGCCGACCTCGTGCACGAGGTGCTGGATCGAGCGGCTGTTGAACTTGTGGAAGATTCGCTCGATCTCGTCGCGGACGGCGCGCGGTCCGAGAAATCCGGGGCCCTCGGCCACGCCGTCCTTCAGATCGGCGTAACGCCAATACACGGACATGCGGATCGTAAGTGGGCGATCGGTGAGCTCTGGAAGCGTCGTGTAGTCGTCGCGCGCGAACGTCGCGAACGAGCTGCCGGTCGTCTTCACGAGGACCATGTCTTCCCAACCGCTTCGCGCGGCGGTGATCTCCGGCTTGCCGCCGACCCCGTCGACCGCGACCTGCGCGACGGCGCGATCGCCGCGGGTCGATCGGAACAGCACGCCGCTCGGGCCGCGTTCGCCAGCCGCAGCGTCAAGCGGCACCTCGCGGGCGGTCACGCGTAGCGCCTCCATGAGGGGATAGGTCTCGATGAAACGGCGCCCGAGGAACGCGCAGAGACCGAGCAGCGTGCTCCCGCTGTATTCGGCCGCCATCGCATAGATGAAATTCTTCATCGTGTCCGTCGCGACGACTTCGCGATTGTCGCCCTCGGTGTACGCCGAGACGAAGCGCTTTCCGAAGACGTCGATGTCGACCGATGCGGCGAGCGGCGCGACGTCGCGCCCACCGAGCCGATAGAAGACGACGTGAGCCTTGCCGTAGCTGATCTCGGTCGTCGTCACGACGCGATGCGCTCCAACCGGTCGCGCGTGATCGCGAGGAACTCGGCGATGCCGGTCGCGAGCTCGTCCTCGCGCGTGCGTCGGAGACGCTCGCGCATGACGGGCACGATCTCGGCTTTCGAGCGGCCCGCGACAAAGACGACGAAGCGGAACCCGAACGCGCGCTCGTACTTGTCGTTCATCGCCGCAAGCTCACGCAGCGTGGCGATGTCGGCGGCGCCGCCCTGCTCGTCTCGAGAGAGCGCCGACAGCGACGCAGGATCGGCTCCGATCCGGGGGTGAGCGTTCAGCACGCCGATGCGCTCGGCCTCGGTCATGCGCGCGAGCTCGGATCGAGCCGATGCCACGATGGACGTGGGGTCGTTCCCTCGGACGCGCTCAGCGAGTGACGGGGCACGCTCGAAGATGGCCGCGAGCTCTTTCCGCTCGATCGTCATCACGACCCGCGGTAGCTCGTCACCGCGAACGGGGTGAGGAGCAGAGGAACGTGATATTTCGCGTCCGACCCGATCTCGACGTCGAGCGCGACGCGCCGGAAGAAGCTGTTGGCGCCGAGCTCGAAGACGAGCCGGTAGCGGCCGGGCGCGAGCGAGCCCGCCAGCTGGGCGATGCGGCCATCCGCGTCGGTCACGCCGCGCGCGACGACCGCGCCATCCTTCTCCAGCGAGACCGCGACGCCCGGGGCGGGGCGCCCGCTTGCCGTGTCAAGGACGTGGGTGGAGAGGGTCGCCATGCGCGGCCGGTATCGTACGCCCGCGATGACGATGCTCCGCATCACGGCCGGTCCCTTCACCTTCAAGGCGCGTCTCGAGGATCGGGACGCGCCGAAGACCTGCGCCGCGGTCCGAAAACTCCTGCCCCTCCGAAGCAAGCTCGTCCACTGCCGGTGGAGCGGCGAATCGACGTGGGTGCCGATGGGCTCGAGACGGCTCGACGTGGACTTCGAGAACCACACCAGCCATCCGGCGCCCGGCCAGGTGCTGGTCTACCCCGGCGGGATCTCAGAGATGGAAATCCTATTTCCGTATGGCGCGACGATGTTCTCGAGCAAGGTCGGTCAGCTCGCCGGTAATCACTTCGCCACGGTGATCGAAGGCAACGAGAAGCTGGTCGAGATCGGCCGGCTGACGCTCTGGGAAGGCGCGCAGGACTTCAGCATCATCGAAGAGTGACCGCCAAAGCCGACCTGGCCATACGTGGAGCGCTCGTCATTTCCGACGGCGCGTATGCGCGCGACATCCTGATCCGCGAAGGGCGCATTGCCGCGCTCGTCGAGCCGGGTGCTTCCGAGGCGCAGCGCGAGATCGACGCGCGCGGCCTTCTCGCGCTGCCGGGCATCGTCGACGCGCACGTTCATTTCAACGAGCCCGGCCGGACGGACTGGGAGGGGTGGGCGAGCGGAAGCCGCGCAGCCGCGGCCGGTGGCACCACGACGGTCCTCGACATGCCGCTCAATTCCGTGCCGCCGGTGCTCGACGGCGATTCGTTCGATCAGAAGAAGGAAGCAGCGGAAAAGGCGTCCATCGTCGACTTCGGACTCTGGGGTGGACTCGTCGATGCCGACCCCGCGAGCTTGCGCGAGCTCAGCGAGCGTGGCGCGGTCGGCGTGAAGGCGTTTCTCTGCGACAGCGGCGTCGCTGAGTTTCCGGCGCTTCATCCCGAGGATCTCGTGCCGGCGCTCCGTGCGGCCGCGGAGGCGAATCTCCTGGTGGCGCTTCACTGCGAAGACGACGCTCTCGTTCGCGAAGCGACGGCGCGGGTTCGCGGCGAAGGCACGCACGATCCGGTGGCGTGGCCGCTCTCGCGGCCGCCGCTCGTCGAGATCCGCGCGGTGGCCGGCGCGTGCGCCGCCGCGCGCGAGGCGGGTGCGCGCATTCACGTCGTCCACCTCTCCGCGGTCGAAGCGCTGGGCGCGATCGGGGCCGCACGCGACATGGGCACGGACGTGACCGTCGAGACCTGTCCGCATTACCTGACGTTCGACGAGCGCGATCTCGCGCGGCAGGGCGCGGCGCTCAAATGCGCGCCGCCGATCCGCGACACGCAAAACCGCGACGGCTTATGGAAAGCGCTGCTCGAAGGAAAGATCGACTTCGTGGCATCGGACCACTCGCCGTGCCCACCGGATCTCAAGGCGTCGAGCGACATGTTCGCCGCGTGGGGTGGTATCGCCGGCGCCCAGTCGCTCCTCCCGGCCGTGTTCGCCGGTGCAGCGCAGCGTGCCGGCGACGCGTTCGACGTCCGCAAGGTCGCGGGCTTCGTGGTCTGGCGGCTCTCAGCGAGGCCCGCGAAGCGTTTCGGGCTCTGGCCGCGGAAGGGCGCGATCGCGCCGGGCTCCGATGCTGACGTCGTTCTCTTTGACCCCGACCGTGAGTGGACGCTCGACGAGGAGAGCTCCCGCACGCGCGGTGTGGACCCGTTCGTGGGCCGCTCGTTCCGCGGGAAGGTCGTCCGCACGCTCGTTGCCGGTCGCACGGTCTATAACGAGCGTGAGGCCGTAACCAATCCCGCGCGCGGGCGATTCATCCCGCGAGGGGAAGTGGCAGAAGCATGACCGCGATCACGACGCGCGAACTCGTGGAGATCGACGAGCGCAGACTCCTGCGCCGGCTCGACGACCTCGCTCAACGCGGCGCGCTTCCGACGGGCGGCATCTACCGGCCGCTGTACTCGCCGGCCTGGAGCTCCGCGATGGACCTCGTCGGCAACTGGATGAAGGAGGCCGGGCTTCTCGTCAAGCGCGACGCGGTCGGGAACGTCTGGGGACGGATCGAAGGATCGCGCGGTGGACGTGTCATCGCGACGGGATCTCACATCGACACCGTGCGTGGCGGCGGCGCGCTCGACGGAGCGCTCGGCGTCGTTGCGGCGGTCGAAGCGGTGAGCAGCCTCTGGCAGCGGTTCGGCAGGTCCACCCGGATCCTCGAGTGCGTAGCGATCTGTGAGGAAGAAGGAAGCCGGTTCGACACGAACTTCTGGGGCGCTCGGGCCATCGCGGATCGGCTCGAGCCGGGCGAGACCGACCGCGTGCGGGACGGCGACGGCGTCACGCTCGGCGAGGCGATGCGCTCGGTCGGCCTCGACCCCGCGACCGCCGCGACCGCGGTGCGGCGCGACATCGACGTCTTCGTCGAGCTGCACATCGAGCAGGGGCCCATCCTCGAGGATCACGGACCGCGACTCGGCGTCGTTACGACGATCGCGGGCACGGCGCACCTCGAGGTCACGGTGCGGGGCCAGCCCGATCACGCCGGCGCCATGGCGATGGACCGCCGCCGCGATGCGTTCCTCGGCGCGTCGGCGATGGCCCTCGCGATCGCTGACGCGGCCGTGGGCATGGGCCATCCCGCGGTCGCGACGGTGGGCACGATCGCCGTCGAACCGTCGCAGGTGAACGTCGTTCCCGGGCTCGCGCGGTTCACCGTCGACACTCGACACCCCGAACCCGCACGGCGAAACGAGCTCATCACCCAGATCGGGGATGCGTGCAAGAAGATCGCGACCGAACGTGGTCTAGCTGTGGACGTCAAAACGCTGCGCGATCGGCCGCCGGTGACCCTGTCCCCGCGCGTGGTCGATGTGCTTCGCCGCGCCTCCGTGGCGGCCGGCATTGACCCACGCGAGATGACGAGCGGCGCGGGACATGACGCGCAGGTCCTCACGGTCGCCGCGAACGCGGGGATGATCTTCGTTCCGAGCATCGGGGGGCGGTCGCACTGCCCAGAGGAGGCGACGGCGGCGGAGGACGTCGTGCTCGGCACTCGAGTTCTCGCGACAGCCCTTCGCGAGCTCGCGTATCAGCCGTGAGCGTTCTGCTTCGCGGAGGCACGCTCCTCCCAATGCGCGATTCGCGGCCGGTCAGCGGCGACTTGTTGATAAGCGGAACACGCATCGGCGGCGTCGGTCAGGTCACGCCGCCCCCGGACAACGAGGTTATCGACGTCTCGGGCTGCGTCGTGATGCCTGGCCTCGTGCAGACGCACGTTCATCTTGTGCAGACGCTCTTCCGCGGCCTCGCGGAGGACATGGCGCTCCTTCCCTGGCTGCGCACTCGGGTGTGGCCGCTCGAGGCAGCGCACGACGAGGCGTCGGTGCGCGCGAGCGTGCGCCTCGGGCTTCTCGACCTGCTCATGACCGGGACGACGACGATCCTCGACATGGGCACGACGCACTTCGGCGACATCGTCGCGGAGGAGCTGGTGCGAAGCGGCATCCGCGCGCGCTTCGGCCAGGCGATGATGGACACGGGCGAAGGCGTTCCCCCGACTCTCGTCGAGACAACGCGTGCGTCGCTCGATGCCGGCGGCGCGCTCACCAAGCGATGGCACAAGGCCTCGAGCGGACGCATCGGCTACGTGTACATGCCGCGCTTCGCACTCTCGTGCACGCGCGAGCTGCTCGAGGCGGTGACGCAGCTCGCCAAACTTGGTGACCTGCTCGTGCACACCCACTCCAACGAGAGCGCCGACGAGCGCAACGCGGTGACGATGGCCACCGGGCGCTCTCCGGTGCAGTACCTGCTCGACACGGGCATCGCCTGCGAGCGCGCGATCATCGCGCACGGCGTGCACCTCGACGACTCCGAGATAGAGATCCTCAAGACGACGAAGACGTCGGTCGCGCACTGCCCGTCGTCGAATCTGAAGCTCGGGTCGGGCATCGCGCAGGTCGCGCGTCTGCGCAGCGCGCGCATCACCGTCGGGATCGGCGCCGACGGCGCGGCCTGCAATAACCGGCTCGACGGGTTCGAGGAGATCCGCCTGGCGACGCTTCTTGCGCGTGTCGTGAGCGGGATGGGGACGCTGAACGGCTACGACGCGATGGGACTCGCGACGCGCGAAGGCGCGAAGATGCTGAAGATCGACGCCGAGGTGGGCACGCTCGAGCAGGGAAAGCGCGCGGACCTGGTCGTGCTCGATCTCGAGAAGCTCGACGGCCCCGGCGGCGATCCGGTCGCGCGAATCCTTTTCGGCGGCGGCTCGCGCGCAGTTCGACATGTGTTGGTCGACGGCGAGTTCCTTGTGCGCGACGGAGTCCCGACCAAGATGGATGCGGCCGATGTGCGCGCGAAGGCGGCCGAGCAACTCGGACCCCTCATGAAGCGCGCGGGATTGGCCTGAGCCCGGGACGACACGAGGCTGCCGAGCACCGAGGGCCCCCGCGCGGTGGGGCACCGGCCGGAGGCCGGGGGGTCCGCCGCCGCGTAAAGAGGGTTTCGGTGCTCGGCGACCTCGCTCTGGCGTCGTTAGCGCACAGTCACATCCACGTATGCGCCGGCATTTTCGAGCCACTCGACTCCGTCGATCACCGGTCGGATGTAGAGGCGATACATGCCCGGCTCGCTCGGCGCCTGGAGCTGAACTCGGAACCACGCTTGCTGTCCGGGGCCGACCCAATCTGTCGTCTGCTCTGCTGGTCGGTTCGCGGCGATCCACCCGGGCGCGGCGAGCATGCTCGGCGCGTCCTGCGGGCTCCAGGTCCCAAGTCGTAGCGCCGTCGCCTTGCTCAAGTCCCAGCCGGTCGTTCCGGTGTTCGTGAAGGCGATGACCCATTCCGCGGTCTGGCTGGGAGCGACCGTCGGATAGGGCGACTGTGCATAGAACGTGGTGTGGTACTCGGGGACCGCGGGGTAGGTCTGGTCCACGAGCGATCCGAACGTCACGACCCACACGCACGGGAACGCACCGCCGCACGCGACGCCAAGACCGGCGGCGCGATAGCGGCCATCGTTGAGCTCGGCCCAGTGCGGCGGCGAGTTCAGCCAGAGCCGCATCGCGCCATCAGCGGTCGTTGCGCCCCACGCGATGATCTCGCTGGTGAACGCTTGGCTCACGGGGTAGCCCGCGTCGGTCATGCGCTGCCTGGCCGTGCGTCCGTCGGTCGAGCGATGCGGGATCGTGGGCGGCCCGTGCAGCGCGACGTCGTCGGCCATGAACTGCGCGGCTGCCATCAGAGTCGGGCTGGCGACCACCGTCGACAGACCGCGTGAGGCGCGGTAGGCATTCACGGCCGCAAGGAGCGAGTCATGAACTGGCTCCGCACTAGCCGGCGTCGATTGCGCAACGAATGTGAAACAGATGGCGGCCATGCAGAGGCCGCGCGTCAGCAATCTCACAAGAGATCCCCTTCCCCATGTGCCCGGCTCGGGCTGGTCGAAACTGCCACAGGACGTCCGAGAACTCAGGGGATACGACCCTCGGTCGAGCGCTACTTGGTCGAGACGGCCCTCGCCTTTGCGCGTACCCCCGGCGCGATCGCTGTCACGAGCGTGCCGGCGCCGGGGTCTTCGCCGAAACCGCCGCGAACGCCGGCACGGGTCGGGTGAACCCTTTGAGCGTGAGGTCGCCGACTGCCGTCGTCTCCGCATCAGTCTCGACCGCGGCGTGCACGCGCTGGCTCAGGAGGATCTGACCCGCCTTGGCCTCCGCCGAAAGACGCTGCGCGAGGATGACAACGTTGCCGATCGCGCCGTAGTCGTAGCGTCCTTCGAACCCGATGCGACCGAGCGTCGCGTAGCCGGTCGCGATACCCACGCCGAACCCGAGCTCGTAGCCACGTTTCAGCCAGGAGCGGGCCATTTCGTCGAAGCGCGTGCGCATCGCGACGGACATGCGCAGCGCTTGGAGTTCGTGGTGCTCCACAGGAAGCGGGTCGTTGAAGAAGACCATCATCCCGTCGCCGGCGAAGTGCTCGAGTGTTCCCTGGTGCTCGACGATGATCTCGCCCATCGCGCGGTGGTAATCGCGCAGCACCCCGAGGACCTCTTCGGGCTCAGCAGTCTCGGCGAAGGCCGTGAAGCCGCGGAGATCGCAGAAGGCGACGGTGATCTGTCGGCGATGACCTTCGAGCATTTTGGCGCCCTGCTCGCTCGTGATGAGCGCGGCGACCTGTGGCGATAGAAAGCGCGACAGCTCGGCACGTTGACGCTCCACCGTCTGAAACAGCTCGACGTTCGCGATCGCGATGGCAGCCTGATCGGCGAAGGTCTCTAAGAGCTCTATCTGAGTCGACGTGAACGGTTGCACGTGCGTGCGGCGGATCGCGATGCCACCTATGCCGACGCCGTGTCGCATGAGGGGCACGGAAAGGGTGGTCCGGTATTCCCAGCGTCGCTGAAGCTGGCTGCTGATCGGGTACTCGGCAGGATCCAGGTCGACCGCGTCCTTTATGTGGATCGCCTGCCGATCCAGGATGGATCGCCCGATGATCGACCCGCGGCTCAGCGGAAGTGACTCGTCCGGGGCGAGCCCCGGAATCGGCCCGAAATGCGCCCATTGCTTCAGGACCTGACCGTCGACGCGATATACGTGTGCGTCGCTCGCCCCGCAGACTCGCGCAGCGCTCTCGGCGATCGCGTCGAGAACTGGTTGCACTTCCGTTGGCGATGCGGCGATCACACGGAGGATTTCGCTCGTTGCGGTTTGCCGCTCGAGAGCCTCCTTCGTCTCGTTGAAGAGCCGCACGTTCTCGATCGCGATCGACGCCTGATCGGCGAACGTTTCAAGGAGATGGATCTGCTCCGGCGTAAATGGCTTGGGCTCGCCGCGCCGCAGGATGAGGACGCCCACGATCTCCGGGCCGCGAGTCAGCGGGACCCCGACCAGCGACCGGAATTTGAAGAGCCCGTTGCCGATGTCGTAGTCAGGATCGGCGAGGGCGTCGACGATCGCCGTCGTTCCCTTATCCACGAGGACCCGGCCCGTCAGGCTCCTCCGATTCGCCTCGATCGGCTCATTGTCCCAATTCCGTTCGAGGAAATCGGGGTCGATATCGCCGGCGTTCGCGACGATGCGCCAGCCGTCGCTTCCGAGTCGTGCGATCGATCCGTTGTCCGCGGCACAGAGCCGGACCGCATTCATCGCCACGCTTTCGAGGACACGCTCCAGATCGAACACCGACCTGCTCATGTCACTCAAGACCTGCGAGACCGCGGTCTGGCGCTCGAGAGCGTCGCTCGTGCTCTTGATCAGTCGGGCATTCTCGACCGCGACGACCGCCTGATCCGCGAAGGCGCGAACGAGCGCGATCTCTTGTTCCGAGAACGGCCGCACGTCGTTGCGGGTGAGTACGAATACACCGGCGACGCCGTCGCCTCTGAATAGGGGGACGCCGAGCATCGTTCGGTAGCCGCCCAGTCGTTGGAGGTCCGTCGCGGTGTACTCGGGGTCGGCCAGGGCGTCGGGGATGTGCACGATCTCGCGCTCGAAAGCAGTCCGGCCGATAAGCGTCTCGCGGCCGGGCTTCCGGGGGGTGTCGTACGCGACACGCTCGTATTCCGGGTTTGGGGGGCCCCAGAACGCGGCGGTGCGGTAGACGTCGCCGTCGATGAGGTGAATCGAGGCGCGCTCCGCGCCGCAGAGGCTGGCCGCCCGATCGAGGACCGCGTCGAGGACGCCGACCAGCTCGCCCGGAGCTCGCCGCATGATGCCGAGCACCGCTGCGAGCGCGTCTTCGCGCGCCCGCGATTCCGCGAGCTCCCGCTCGAGATCTGCCGCTCCGCCCAACCTTCGCCTCCCGGTGCGGCCATCCTAGTGACCGCGTTTCGAACCCGGAAGTGATAATCCCGGCGTGGGCGTCGAAATCTCGAGGCACGTCGACGATGTGCTCGAGAACCTCTCAAGGCGGAGCGACGCGACGATCCTTGCCGGTGGCACCGATCTCCTCGTCGAAATCAACTTCGGCCGGATCCGCCCTGCTCACATCGTCGCGATCGATCGCGTCGACGAGCTGAAGGATCACTCGCGCAACGGCCACGTCCGGATGGGCGCCCTCGTCACCTACACGCGGATGCTCGACACCGACGTCGGTTCGCCCGCGCTCCAGGAGGCCGCGCGGACCATCGGCTCGCCGCAGATCCGCAACGCCGCGACGATCGGAGGAAATCTCGGGACCTGCTCGCCGGCCGGCGACGCGTTGCCGGTTCTCGCAGCGCTCGATGCGATCGTCGTGCTGAGGTCGAAGAGTGGCGAGCGGCGGGTGGCCTTCCGCGATTTCATGACCGGCCCGAAGAAATCCGTTCGCCGCCCGGACGAGCTCATCGTCGCCGCCGAGTGGGACGATGCCGGCGCGGCGCAGACCTATATGTTCGCCGCGACGCGGAATGCGATGGCCATCTCGATCGCGGGCCTCGCCCTCGTCGTCGACCGCGGACGGCGTCGCGTCGGCGTGGGTCTCGGCTCGTGCGGACCGACGATCATTCGCGCGTCGGACGCTGAGCGTTTCGCCGCCGGACTCTTCGAAGAGAGTGGCTGGGATCGACCGACTCGGCCGAACGTTGCCGCGGCGCAGGAGTTCGGTCGACTGGCAGCCGCTGCGGCGAAGCCGATCGACGACGTCCGTGGAACCGCCGCGTACCGCCGGCACGTGCTCGCGGTGATGGGAGCGCGCGCTCTCGCGCGCGTCGCGGTCATCCCATGAGGATCAAGCTCACGGTGAACGGCGACGAGCGTGAAGCCGAGGCGGCGGATCACGAGAGCCTGCTGACCGTTCTTCGCGACAATCTCGGTCTACCCGGGAGCAAGAACGCGTGCGAGCAGGGCGAATGCGGCTCGTGCTCGGTGATCATGGACGGCGATCTCGTCTGCGCGTGCCTCGTCCTCGGCGCGGCCGCAGCGGGTCGAAGCATCCAGACGGTCGAGTCGCTCTCGGACGGTGACCAGCTTCATCCGATCCAGCGCGCGTTCGTCGACGCAGGTGCGGTGCAGTGCGGGTTCTGCACGCCCGGGCTCGTCGTGGCGACGTACTCGCTTCTCAAACGAAATCCCGAGCCGAGCGAGCAGGAAGTGCGCGAGGCGCTCTCGGGGAACATCTGCCGCTGCACCGGGTACGGCAAGATCCTCGAGGCCGTGGATCGCGCATCGGCCGCGATGTATCGCCGATGAGGAGCGCCGCATCGAAGACGCGTGTCCGCGGCGGCGTTGGCGAGTCGGTCGAGCGACCCGACAGCGCGCCGAAGGTGAAGGGCGAATTCCAATACGGCAGCGACCTTCGTCGCGAGGGCATGCTCTTCGGCGCGACGCTCCGCAGTCCGCACCCTCACGCGCGGATCGCCGGGATCGACACCGCCGCCGCGAAGAAGATGAGCGGCGTGAGGGCGATCATCACGGCGAGCGAGCTGCCCACGCGCGAGCTCTTCGGTCTCATGAAGCTCGACCAGCCTGTGCTTGCGAGCGGCAGGGTGCGGTACGTCGGCGAGCCGGTCGCGATCGTCGCGGCCGAGACCGCGGAGGAGGCGCGTCTGGCGGCCCGCGCGATCGCGGTGCGGTACGAGCCGCTCGCGCCGATCACCGATCCGGTCGCCGCGTTGCAGCCCGACGCCGCGAAGCTCCATCAAAAAGGGAACGTGATCGAGGACGTGCTCGTCGAACACGGCGATCCGGACGCGAGGGCGGACGTCGTTGTCGAAGGCGAGTACGAGCTCGGCATGCAAGATCAGGCCGCGCTCGGACCGGAGGCGGGCCTGGCCATTCCGCGACAGGATGGCGGTGTGGAGCTGCACATCGCCACGCAGTGGCTGCACGAGGACCTGCGTCAGATCGCGCCGTGCCTGGGGTTACCGGAGTCGAAGGTCCACCTCGTGCTGGCC